>DATFCN010000160.1:0-8755 GCA_035253045.1 Nitrososphaera sp. | reverse complement strand
TTGGAGGATTTGCAGTAGTGGTGGTATGAGCGTTATCTGCTACTAAGCTTTCAATATAGTTAGCAATCCTATCTTCATCTAGAACAACTCTTCGCTTAAGCACAAATCCCACTAGTATCTCATGTGATGGTATCGGTATCAGCATCATTTTACATTTTTTATATGTAGTGGTTATAGCTATGGTATCTCCGGCAATTCCTCTTTCTTGGTTTGCCAAACTGAGGGCTGCAATAGCCGAGGTTCCACCGAATTTAGGCCCTTCTTGGAGTTCACCGAATGTCTTTTCAAAAGACTCGGTAGTTTTGGTGGCTAAGATATTTCCTCCCCCTGTCTTTTCATCTATTATTGATATAGCCAGTATCTTACCATCGTATCTAGACAAAATTTCATCTGCTATTCTTTCTGCTGCAGTTGATGTAAGGGTTGATGACATGATGACAGACAGAGTGAGCCATATTGATTAATAAGCGCAGTATTTAGGACTTTAACAGAGGCCTAGATGAGCTAGCATAAAGCAGGAAGTGGACCGACTTTGAGCCAAGCAAAAAAATTATTATTATCATCATCACCCTCCTGCTTTGCGGAGCAGTGATTGAAGGAAAGGCACAAGACATGTGTTAAGAGTTGTATGAACGCGCAAGAGAAGATGTTACGGGCAAATTAGCAAAAGATGAAGATTATTGTGATAACTTGCCAAATTGACAGCACATAGTCGTTATAACTTTTCGACTAACTTATACAATGATATTCAAGACCTTGTGATAGCGTTTGTGTTTGTATACGTGTATGTATATGTATGTGTGGTGTTTGTTTGACGCTTCACAAAATAAGAAGGCATGAAAAACAGAAGTAATATCGAAGTAATTAGTCAGGTTCTACAAGATGCAAATGGCGGCCACGCTACAAGGAATAAGATAATGTATCAGGCCTTTCTTAGATATAGCCAGGATGAAAGGCATATGGAGCTGCTGACTGAAAGGAGCTTACTTCACTGCGACTAAGATACGCAAACATTTAAGAGGACTGAAAAGGGCCTGCGTTTTCTTAGTCTACAAACACATAGATGGTATAATATATAGACATCCCAAAAACAACACAATATCCATCGACACCATACGACGTCATCGACCAGAATCATTAACTGCTTGTTAGCGTGAGCAGTATGTGAAAATCACCATATCGATGAAGGCTGTACATGCTGAGCGCACAATTGAGGCAGACAGAGAGGTAAAGCCTTATTTACTGCAAATACGCGACTACAGTTCCAGGAGATAGCAGATTGATTGTAAGTAGTGCCAATAGTGTCCCAGGAGGACTTACAGTTGTCAAAAAGCCCTGCTGACAATAATAAAGATAAACCGCTAGCTAAACTGCTTATTGTAGACGACGACCCGGATATAGTTCAAGTTCTCAAGATGGGTCTTATAAAAAATAGATTTTTAGTCGACACATTTACTAATTCTGAAGAAGCCTTGCAAAGCTTCAAATCCGATGCAGAGAGGTATTGTGTAGTGTTGTCTGACATGAGGATGCCATTCATATCTGGTATCCAATTAGCAAGAAAAGTCAAAGAAATCAATCCCGAAGTAAAGGTTGTGCTAATGACTGCTTTTGAGATAAGAGATAATGAGTTTTCTAAAGTGTTTCCTTCTACACATGTGGATGGGTTTGTCCAAAAGCCTATAAGCATTAAACATTTAACTGACAAGATTTTGAGCCTTATAGACGACACAAAGAAGAGAGCGACGGGTGAGAAAGGAGTACAGAATAAAGATATTGAAAGTAGAAAGCAAAGATAATGAAGAATCAATCCTGAAATGGTTCGATGAAGATGTGGAAGATGGAGAGAATACTATCTTGGTTTATCCCAATTTGCAGACGTTCCGCCAGATTTACACCAAGTATGTTAAAGACCAATTAGCAGCAAGAGATGAGGAAGAGGAAGACTCTAAACTGCGTAAAATATCAAAGTCAAGAATCATACTTATCGCACCATTTTATGAAACGGTTGATAGTGTAAAGCATCATCTCAGTGCATTTGCTGTTGAAAATACCCAGCGTCTCATCGATAGCGGCTCACTAGTAATAGTAGACTCATTTTACTCGTTCTTTACAGACCACAATGGCATGAAAAAGCTTATCGACTCACTTTCAGAGCGTGCAAGAAAAGAAGGCAGAGCTGGAGTTTCTGCCATTGTAGATATGGGTTCTTTCTTTCTATATGGTGGAGACAGCAAAGCTACAGAGTTGATTAGCTATGAGACAGCCTTAGCGCCAAAAACACAAGATGGCAATGTCAAAGGGTTTAGTTGCTACCATTGGGGAAACTATAGGACTCTTACAGATGCAGATAAAGACCAGATTACTCAAGGACAGAAAAAGAAACTGCTTCAAGTCACAGAAAACAACAACACTACTCTTTGATAGGGAAGAAGGCAATGTCAACAGCCTCTATGTCTGTCTGGCTTTCATGTGTGCCACTTCTAGGCAAAACATAAGAATCAATGGCGCTATAGAATACTCTGGAGCATTAGGATACTTGAGTTTCAATAATTTTCCTCGTTGATATCGGAATCCTTCAGTACCCGCTTGTTTTCCTTTACCGTCGGAAGTTTGGGAGAATTGTTCAGTTTCTTCCTTCTGTTCCTGTTTTTTCAATGTTCCACGAAGACTCTTTATCATTTCCATGAAGGTATCAACATCTTCATGCTCTAGCTTTTCTAGTTCGTCTTTCTTTTTCTTGATTGTAGTTCGACTTTCCACTGATACCCTAAGTCTTGTCTTTAGCTTAGATACTAAAAGAGTGGGACCAAGGCTAAATATGAAGCCCAGGATTACAGCTAAACCTAGAAAGATTAGTATCACAGAGATTACTTTTCCAGCAGAGTCACAGGATATACACGTCTCCGAAACCAGAAATCGTCATTGTAGTCACTGCAAACCATGCAACCACGAGGTAGGCTTCCTGAAGGCTGATGGGTGTGACTTGACGGAAGTAAGCAAGTCGACGCTGCTACCATCCTTTTACCCCGCTCTCGTTATTATTGTATTATATCCCTATCATCGGCTGCTATGTGAAAATATATACCCAGAGCTTAAATCACGATATACATTTTAGTCCTACATTAGATCGACATAAAGTTAAATTCACTAATTACAAGCTTGTCCCCTATGGCAGGAGAAGAAGAAGAAGAATTTCAACTATGCCCTAATTGCAAAGTCGGGCGACTGCGGCCTACAGGACTAGCAGCCACAAACTCCGACCCACAAACTAATAGGGTGACCAACGATCTTAGGGGCTACAAGTGCGACAGCTGCGGCCATCCAGAAGGTGGCTAAGCCAAAGTAGTGGCAGCCAATGAGCAGGCGGTCATAAGCGAATCTACGAATACCACTACAACAAGCAGTCCAGCAGCTACAACGGCAGCGGTGCAATCAGCAGTCGAAGCAGTAGGGGCGGTAGTAGAAGAAGACAACAATGCGGGAAAAGAGGGAAATGAGGAAGAAGTAAGCTATAACACCACTGGCAGCTCCGGCGGCAGCAACGTCAACGAGAATACCACTTAAAATCGGCTGCTTCTTTTCTTCTTTTTTCTTGTTCTATATCCTTATCAAACGGCATTATATCTACAACAATATAACTAACGGATTTGGGCTAACTAGAAGGTCTGTGAAAGCCCTTAATAAAGTTCAGGACAATGAAATAATTCTTTTTTAAGACACATTGTGCTCAAATATTCCCTAAGCTAGCTTGCTGAAACAAAAGAATCAGAATAAAGCCAAAAAGTGATAAATAGCATTAATGAAAAAAAGATAACTTGATAAGAATTTTTCAAATCTTGAAAAGTGCTTGTGCATTTCTGAACATCAAAAGTTCACGTGAGCCCAAGGTGAGCTTGAGTTTGGCAGCAAAATTAAGGTATGATTCCATACTTGATAGTGGCCAATCACTTCCATACAGAAGGTATCGTGGCTCACCAACATAGTTTAAAAATTCAGTGACTTTGTCGACCATAAAATCCTCAAAATAATCAGAAAATTTGCCTAGCACTAACCCAGAGATGTCTGCATATACATTCTTGTTCTTGTAAATCACCTCTTCGCAATCCTGAATCCAAGGGTTTCCTAAATGGCATATTATTAACTTCAGATCTGGATTATCCACAGCAACTTCGTCTACATTCAGCGGATGAGAGAATCGGAGCTTCCCTTTACTTGAAAATGTATCACCGGTGTGTATCATCACCGGCATACCAAATTCGATACACAAATCATAGACTCGTTGGTATCTCTTGTCATAGGGGTAGTAATGCTCATAACCACAGTAAAGTTTCATACCTCTTATCAGACCTTCTTTGAACCATTTTCTACAATTTTTAAAGTCGTCATCATTATGACCGTCAATTGAAAAACCTGCTACAACAGAGAGGATGCCGTCGTATTTCTTAGTCGCTTCTATCAGTTGCTCAGTGGAGGGTCTATCTTCATTTACTTTATATGATGAAAGGATAATCGAATGGTCAACGTTATTAGCTTCCATGGTGTGAACCAACATTTCTATACGCTCTTCAAGTGGTACGAATTTAGTCCCCTCATAGCGATTGAGGTGCACATGGCAGTCTATTACTCTCACCATTTGAGTATCAACTCAATTTTTGAGGCACATATTTTGGATTTATCCATTCTATAAAAGAGGCATAGTTCAAGGAACGACTATCTTTCATATAGTTTGGCAGAATTTTGATAAACTTGAACCCATTATTTAATTGAAATGACAAAACTAGATCCTTTAATTCTCCCTTTACAACCTTTTCAGCATATTCTTGTGCTGACATCTTTATTGCATAATCACAGTAGTTGAATAATCTTCCTCCTGCTATCATCCTCCTTAGATTCAATTTGACAACCAAATCCTTCCTTGCATTATATAGCATGGTTGCAATACCCAAACCTCGAGAGTCAGGGTGTGTTGATATATCTGCACCATAAAGGCTATCACCTTTGAGGTTATGGTTTGTAAACATCCCATGAGCTGTAGCCTGTGACCAATTGTGCTCTTGGTAATCTGGCGTGAGTGAAATCACAAGACTGCTGGATGAGGCTATTATTTTTCCGCTTAACTCTGCGCAAAACTGTCCCTCTGGAAATATTCTGATATGACTTTCAAGATGATGTTCATGCCAAATTACCCCGTCTTTGGCCATGATTGGAAAAGATTGTTTCTGCAGTTCCACGATATTAGGAATATCTTTTAACGTCACATTTCTAATAATGATATTATTATCACTCGTCGCCAATAAAATAGGTCAATTATATGTTGACCCTATCGAAGATTAGTATGTATGCCTACTAGAAATTCGTTAGGATGCCAAAATCTTTTGGTAATTCACTAGTCTAGCGTCGTTTTGCTAAGGAATTCGAATCCTACGTTCTGTATTGGTATATATTTTCTCTCATTAAATGACAGGAGGAATTAAAATAAGCAGGGGCAGTTATGAAAGACTAAATGTATTCGGTGTTTCTTCTTTGATTTGGTAGGAACGGTACGGGATTCACGATTAAATCACCTTTGTTTATCCTACTTGGCGAGTTCTCGTCACCATCGTTCTCTTACTAGCTTCAATGATTGCATAGTGTAGCTCCTTTAGTAGAATCATAAATTGAGTAGCACATATGACTGGCACAGGAATATTGAGAACTTAGTATTCTCAATCTATATATCAAATAAGATAACAGATGATTACCTGTTGGATCCAATAAGAAGACCATTGATTTTTGTCCCGGGCATAAGAACCTCTAGGCTCGCAATCAGAAAAGAAAATGGATCTCTAGAACAGTTTTGGCCGCTAATGCCGCATGAGTTTTTGATAAAGGCGAAATTAGACAAAGTGTTTCGGTATTTAGAAACTAACATTCGTCAAAAGGCAGTGGACAACGACTACGACGATGATGTTAAGGTGGTGGCGACTGGCTTGATCCCTTTTGCATATGATGGCTTGATAAAATCAATTCTAACGTGGGGTTACAAGCCAAATTTTGACTTCTGGATATTTCCTTATGACTGGCGGCAATCTAACAGAATCTCTGGCCATCTGCTGACAAGGTTCATAGAGGAAAAGACAGAAGGCAAGTGCCACGATGGTGTTGATATAATTAGCCATTCAATGGGAGGGATAATAGCCCGCGCGGCATATTTAGACGGAGCACCAATCAGGCGCACTGCTTACATCGCATGCCCACACACAGGCTCACCCTTGGCCTATTTTATTCTCCACCCGCAAATTGACAGCAGAAGATTTATTGGCTCTGCTTATCACGGTTACCCGTCAAGTGCCTATTGGCAAACCAATGACACAAATAATACTGACGGTAGAAAGACTCTTTACCACAGGAGAAAAGAATTGTTTATTAAATTTCCTTCAATGTACGAACTTTTGCCTGATGAATCTTACTTGAGAAGTAGGCCCATTTTGCTAGCAGATAGCAAACCACAATCAGGCGTAGAGGACACATATCTGAAAAACGATTGGGCCTTTAAAGAAAAAGATATGCGAAGGGGTGTGATAGATGCCATGGAATTTAAAAGACAGCTTGGAGATGAATTACCTCGGCAGGACGTGCTCCTGATTTGCGGTACAAATCAAGTAACATATGATGCAATACATTATAGAACGAGTTATCATGCGTCAATGGCAGAGCATAGACCTAGTTATCTCATGCAACGGGGCTTCTCTATGCCTTTTGATTCGGGTCAAGGTGGAGATGGATATGTGCCTGTAACAAGTGCTATGGCTGTGATATCTGGAAGATCAGCATACACAAACTCTGTATTTATTCCAGAACCACATACATCCTTGCCAAATGCAAAAGCTACAGTCGAGGCAATCAGCAGTTTTCTTGCGACCTAGCCTTATTCGATTCTCATCTTACACATAAGCTTCTAAAATTCCATCTTTTATTTTTAATAATCAAGAATATGGAGGCCATGACAATAGTAGTTTGTCATAATATGTTGTCATGCAAGAAGAAGAATAAGAAGAAGCAGTAAATGATTGTGAGATACCCGGAGAATTTTTCTGAAGGGTGCTAAAGTATAGTGCAGTTAGTCAATCCTAGCTTGCATACCTAAAATAATTAGCGTATGAGCCAATGATCAGATCAATTGTAAACCACTCCTTTTCTCGAGACTGCATTAATGGGCTGAAGAGTGTCAAAAAGGGGAGGATAATCTAAAACCACGTACAGCAGAAAAACATACTCCCCAATCAACGTCGAACTCGGCGCATACTACTACAATGAGTATCAGGTTAACTCTAATGTGTAAAACTACCAAATTTGCTGAATGATAATATTTCATTGCTTAAGGAAATAGCTTATCCCTAATCGCACTGGACATATTACTGGACTTTAAGTCTTTGATTCTGTTTCTCATAGTCACTTCTGTCACCCCTGCGGCCTCTGCGAGGTCTTTCTGGGTCACAGCCTCATCATTTCTCAGACAGGACAAATAAAGGATCGTAGCAGCCAGACTCATTGGACGCTTCCCTGCGGATACTTGCGTATTTACAAGATCCTTCATAACATCTATCGCCATTCTTTTTGACTTTTCGCTAAGATTAGCCTTGTTCGCAATCTTTGCAATGCATTTAATCGGATCTATCAATGGCATTATGATTTCAAGCTGTTGGATCAATATCATGTAGCTGCGGGAAATAACTTTGCGCCTGACATCCGTGATCTCGCTTATGTCCTTAAACGATCTTGTTGCCCCCATTTCCCTGCATGCAATGTATATAGCTGCAGCCAGTATTGCAGAGGTTGACCTTCCCCTTACCAACCCTTTTCCAAGTGCTTTACGATAAATGTAAGCTGTCTTGTCAAGCATGGCGTCTGACAGGCCAAGCTTATCTCTCTGCCTGCCTAGTTCGCCAAAAGCTCGCATAAGATTCCTATCAGTTGATGTGGGTGCTTGACTCCTAAAGTCATATGTCCTCAATCTTTTCATTGTTGAATGCATGGATGCATCTATGTTTTGGCCACGAGAATCTTTATTGTTGTTTCCTATGACTGTGTTGAGCCCCATATCGTGCTGTGCTAAGGACACGGGAGAACCCGTTCTCGCCCTGTCATTATTTTCAGATCCAAAGTTCCTCCATTCAGGGCGATTCTCTATGGCCTTTTCTGACAGTACTAAGCCGCAATCGCTACACACCGACTCGCCAGATTCCGGGTCTGCAATCTGGCGACCATTCTTACATACTGAGCATCTCATTGAAACAGGCATATACTATAATGAACAATACATTGGAACGGAAGACGTCAATTTACATGTGCATGCATACTATATAAATGACGTCTGGACATTTCAGCTTAACGAGGCGGAGTTTTCAGACGCTCACCAGCAAAGCAGTGCAGCGCTATCGGTTTTACGCTCTATACCAACGGGCAGTATTCTCATCTGCGCTATTGTATAGGCTCTCGATCCACATGTTAGCGACTTCCTCTTGCCCGGAGAAAAAGGAGAACAGAATCTCCGATAATTATGTCGATTTACCATATATACTCCCAATAGATTGTACTTAATCCCAATGCTTTGCACCTTTTTATCACCAAATTGTAACCGCTACCACAATATCTGTTCACATTCGCATCTTCCACCAAACTTGGTCGTCCTGCCACACCTTGGACAGGTAGATGGTGGCTGGGGATTTTCTTCATTATCAAACATGTCTTGGACACCTACTTTTGTGGAGAC
>DATFCN010000159.1:0-7253 GCA_035253045.1 Nitrososphaera sp. | reverse complement strand
GCTGAATTCAACTCTTACGTCGCCGATGGTAACGGTGACATTAACGTGATTTTCAGCCTGGCTCATTATCTTTTCGCTTGTAACACAAATGGCGGGCTATATATTGAATTCGTTAGAATACAGTCACTAGGACTCTTTGTTTGCCTTTCTCCTGTAGAGCAAATAGGTTACTCCAAGCAACCCTCCTGACAACGCAATGCTTATCGCTGTGGCGCTGAGGTCTCTTTCTATTACTGTGCATGTAAATTCGCCAGCAGAGCAGCCAGCTGAAAAGAAGATGACGTTCCAAGCAGAATGTGTGACCACTGAAAACCAACCCTTGCCACTGAGCCATGTCCTTAGGCTAAAGAAAAGCGATGGAAGCACAAAGAGCAGGTTGCCAAACGCAAGGCTATTCACGGAAAGTGTATCAGTGTTCAAAAGATGTATTCCGACCCAGATGGCTCCCGTGGCAAGGACAAAGTATACATTTCCAATTATGTAAAATGGGATGCCAAAGAATATTGTCTCTTCTAATGGTCCTGCGGTAAGTATTGACAATAGCGACCTGGGGATGCTCGGCTGTTCGTAGTCTGGAATAACCTGCTCAATCAGAGGAGTGGTTGCAAGAAGCAAAAGGATGCCTATCCCATGGTAAAATAACAACATCTTTGTAAGGTAGCCTACTGAAGTACGCCTGTATTTGGATAGCCATGACCTAGGATGAAAATCGGCCTTTTCTTCCGCAAATCTCCCTGCCAACGGGCATAACATGGCTGTTACATTAAAGAAGTTTCTGCCGATTAGTTACATCCAGTCTTCCCATGCTGACGTATAGCGTTGGATGAGCGTGCTTGCGGGCGAAGACAAGCTAAGCGATTTTTCCGCATTCGTGAGACAATCAACGAATAGCTTGAGAGGGCTAGGCACATGCTCCAGTGCCATCATGTCTTTATCGCAGCGTGCAGCAATTCTCTCAACATTTTCATGATATGCCTTTGAAACAAAATCTAAAATGCTCCTGATTTCGTCTATTCTGACTGATTGATGAGTGAGCTGCTTTTCTATACTTGCAGAATTAATGGAAAGGGATTCGATATAGATTTCTCTCGTAGACTTGGGTTTATACATTATTATTTGTTGACCATCTTGTTCATCTTATCCTTCAGCATTGAATTTACCTTTTGACCATTGGCCTTACCTCTATACTCCGCCATTGCCCTTCCCATGAGTGTGCTCAACGCATTCACGCCTTTTTCCTTGATTATTGCAATATTGTTGCTTATTATCTTGTCAAGTCCTTTGCTCAGTTCTTCGTCACTTATTGAAGACACCCCAGCAGCCTCAATGGCTGCGTCAACAATCTTCGTCTTCATATCTTCCTTTGCATTTATCTGTTCTTCGACAATCTGCACTATGGTCGGCTCATTTTTCATCAACTTTTCAAATATCCAGACAACCGATTCTTTTGTTATGGAGCCTCTGTCAAGCCTTGTAAAGATATCTTTTATCACATCATTTTTCAAGATGGAAGCATCTAATCCTTGTCTTTGCAAGCTGATGAGATCCTCTGTCAACTTAGACGCGATAAATGTAGGCTGTATCTTGGTCATGCTTACGATCTCCTCAAACACGTTAAGGTAGTCTGAGTCAAAGATCTGACTTGCCAGCTTCTTGTTGAGATTATATTTCTTGGCAAGTGAGTCCACAATCTCATCCCACTGTCTTGGGACCTTATCTGCAAGCGACTCAAGCATCGAGTCAGTGATGGCAATAGGCAATATGTCTGTCTCAGGATACATCCTTGCTATACCAGGCCTCGGTCTTAAGAACACTGTCTTGCCATCAGGGGTTGCTGCGCGGGTTTCAGCCGGAACTCCTTCAACTGCAGCTTTAAGCCGTCGGGTTATTGCCTCAGAAGCAAATTTGATCTTGTCATTTGGACCTCCTAAGATGACGAAAGCATCGTCGTCGTTCATTTTTAGTCTACGTTTGACTGCTACAACATGCTCCTCTGTTATTCCATATTTTGGAAGTTCATCTGAATGGAAAACACCATCTATATCATAGAACTTGACTAGCTTGCCCAGCTCCCTTCCAAGTCTGATGTCTGTATAAGGCTCGAAGCTGAGCATGCCTGCAAACCCTGGCACCTTTATCGCCATGATCTTCCCTCCGTCTTCAAGAATCTTTTTGACAATCCTTGAAGATGCATTGTTGCTACCAAGAATGTCAGAGACATCTTCAATTATGTCGCCTACTTTTTGGGTATCCATATTCTTTTCCTTCAATTTCTGCGAGATTAATATTAAGCCGTATTGTCGATGCATCTCATACTCGATTACTTTTACCATCTGATCGAGATACTGCACACCTTTGACCTCCACTACAGCACCATTCTGAACTGAGATGTTTATGTCCTGCCTGATGCTGCCGAGCCCCCGTACAACGCGCTTGCTTGCTCGAAGTAGTCTACCCAGCGTGAGAGCAACTTGCATGATTTCGCTAGATTGGCCTGTTACTGGTTCAAGCGCGATTTCGACAAGTGGCACGCCCAATCTGTCAAGGCCGAATTGGCGCACTCCCTTTTCATCGCCTATTAATTTAGCTGCGTCTTCTTCAAGACAGATGCTTTGAACTCCAACCCGCTTGCCTGCAATGTCTAGATATCCTCCAGATGCAATAAGCATTGTGCGCTGAAAACCCGTGGTATTTGAGCCATCTATTACTATTTTACGCATGACATGAATCTCATCCATGACCTTAGAATGTAATGCAAGCGAAAATATTATTGCAATTTCAAGTGACTCTTTGTTGACATCATGTGGTGGTTCTTCGTCAGCCTCGACAAGGCAACTAGAACCAAGAGCCGCCTGATATTTGACAATGTGCCTCTTCGAAAACTCAAACATCGCCGCTGGGTCATATGCCCCAAGCTCGCTTTGAGTTGGTCGCAGCCTGCGTACAAACGAACTATAATATTCCTTTGCTTCTTCGCAGCTGCAGTTGCAGAACAGCTTGCTATTTGTGGCTAACTGCTGATGTATTTCAAAGCCGACTTTGAGGTTCAAAGATGCTGGATCTAGTATTGATGCCACTGACTAGAAAATCGCCTAATGCATGTATTAAGCCTTGCCAGTTCTTTTAATTTTTCTTAAGGATGCTTGACATGCTCGCAACCTTATCTCGCTTCACCTACAAACTATTTTTTTGAGTAAGAAACTGAATCAGCCATGCTCGCATCCTTTCAAAGATTAGCTTTATATCCTCGTGATGTGGTACTGCTGAGTACTCTGGTTTGTTACTTCAGAGCCGATTATTGACTGCGCTTACATAAAAATGTCTTATGTCCTGATAGCTGTGATGATGTTGTTATCTTCAGAAACTTTGTACGCCTGTCGTATCGATAGCCCAGGTCTCCTTGTTACACGATCTTGATGTTTTTGCTGTTGGTGCACACGATGGTATGATGACGGCTTTATTGACATAATCTGTCAATATTATGACTATATCGGAATGGTATCTGAAATTTCATGAGCCACATTTTTTTGCATAATTTTTTTCACATCTCCTATGTCCTCAGTGTTTGCCAGCGCCCACATTGCCTTGACCGTCGCAGTCTCAGAAATCATATCCGATAGTGGTATCACGCCGATGTCGAGTAAGTCTCTGCCAGTATCATATACCGTCATCCCTACGCGTCCCCAGATACATTGTGATGTCATGCACACTATGAGCCCTGCCTCAACTGCCTTTTTGAGAAAGGGAAAGCACTCTTTGCCTACATGACCTAGTCCTGTTCCCTCAAGAACTATGGCCTTGTGCCCTACGTTAATAGCATGTTCGATGAGTTTAGGATCAAAGCCGGGATAGTATTTCAGTAATATGACTTTGTCCTCAAATTTCGTGTTTACTTCAACAGTATTGTTACTGGATCTTCGCACCAGGCGGTGGTTCTGATTCTGCCGCACTTCTATTTCGCTGTTCCTCACGAAGGCCACAGGATTCGTGTCAATTGACTCAAAAGCATCACGCCTGCTTGTGTGATTCTTCCTTACTCTTGTCCCCACATGGCATGAAATAACGTCGTCTGAAGTGCCAGCATGCATCACAACAAATACGCCGGAGTATTTTGACTTAGCTGCAAATATCGTTGCACCCAGCAAATTCAATGCAGCGTCAGAAGAAGGCCTATCTGATGAGCGCTGCGCACCGACAAGCACTACTGGAACTGGTAAGTTCTGGAGTGCAAAGCTTAGAGCAGCAGCAGTATAATGCATCGTATCAGTTCCATGAGATATCACAATGCCTCTATACTTGTCTGTCTTGAGTTTTTCTGCGACCTTTTCTGCTATAAACGTCCAGTGCTTCGGCGTAAGGTTCTCGCTGTACTCACTCATCAATACTTCTGGCTCAATTGATGCATGATTCGCAAGCTCGGGTACTGATGCATACAATTCATCAGCAGAAAGGGCTGCGTGTACACCGCCAGTGCGGTAATCTATCTTGCTTGCTATTGTCCCACCAGTACTTATTAAGGCGATTATTGGCAAATCTTTGTTATTAGTAACTGCATGAGTTGCTACATTGGTGGCAGTTGCTTCTTTAGATTTGTCTGATATTTTTGTTATAGATTTTATTTTTCTGACATTTATGCCCGTGTTATATCCGCTTTTTAGTTTAATTACAATATACTCTTTACTGGCAGATTCATACCGTGGCATCAATAGGCCAGTTATCTCGCCATTTTCGGTACTAATCTTGATGTGATCCCCCGCTGAAATGCTGTATCTTGATAATAGATTGGGGCCTGCTTCTTCCCTGTATCCGCCACCATTCTCATGCTTTTTCAATGCTTCCCAAGCCTATTGCTAAATATATTAACAAATCTTTTCTAACTAAAGAGTGCTCGAGCTCCATCTACTATAAATTGTACAGCAATAGCTGCAATGAGTACTGCAAAAACCCTGGTGACAATAATTGAGCCTCGCCTGCCAATCAATCTGTAAATTCTATCGATGTACCTTAATACAACATAGGTCACCCCTATCACTATGAGAATCGATAAAGCAGTCACGATCAGACCCGCAGCTTGAAATGAGATTATCACAGCTGTTATAGCTCCAGGGCCGGCAAGCAGAGGAAATGCCAGCGGGACAACACCCGATTCACCCTGCGTCCCTGCACCTGCAAATCTCCACTCGCCATGTGTAAGAAGTTCAATTGATACAATGAAAAGTAGAATGCCACCAGCAACCATGAAGCTGGAGATGGTGATGCTAAATATGGATAGTATTTGTGTGCCCGCCACCGCAAATACAAAGAGCAAACCCGCTGCAGTTATGATTGCAGTCTTGGTGACAGATGCCCTTTCTGTCCTTTCCATTTTTTGTGTAAGCGCAATAAACACTGGCACACTTCCAACTGGATCAATGACTACAAAGAGTGCAATTGTGGATCTGATTAAGTCTGTAAGAAAAGTGGAAGAAATATAGTCCACGATGTGTATTGGCTGTAAGGTATTATAGCATTAGCTGTACTCCGTTATTGCGATGTTTCTTGATTCCAGTATCTTTAGGATCGCCCTTTCGATATCTTGCTCGGTGATGTAGCCAAAGTCCCATGCATCTATAAAATTCAGAAAGTCGCTTTCCAACAGCTTAGCGGTATTTTGAAATTCTGCCATCTTACCTAGCGTATCTGGCGACCTGTAGCCTTTGGCCACCATGATAGGACAGCGATGATCTTTTTCAATTGGAATATACCAAGCATTTTTGGCAAAACGATAATGACCGTCAGATATCATAGTATACATGCGCATCAGCTCTTCATTTGTTAACTTTTGCAAGTCGATATACCACAATTCATTAACAAAGCTTGAGGCTGGACGTCCTCCGCCCTTACTACCGTTACTATTGCCAAACAACATCGATGACGTTTATGGTTAATAAGCTAGAAATATATTATTTTCTAATTAGTGATATGACCTGGCATATTACCTCGTGAAAGTGCTCTAACCCTTTCAGCACCCTTTATTTCCTTTATCACCTTTGAGACAGGCATAGGAACGAGATCTTCCCAAATTTCTTCCTCTGCCATCTTCCTCCTTATTTCGGTAGCCCTCATCTCATTGCGTCTATAAAGAGGTGCTTCAACGGCCTTGATGCCTTGCTCGTGGAATAACATGAGTGTAAATAGGTCATTTGCAAATACAACATCGTATTTTGGGACAAGCATGTCTATTTGATGTGTCCAAAGTGAGTGCACATCACTATCAGGGACTGGGATTATCAATATACGCCGGACATCTGCTTCTTCATCAGCATCGAGGGACTCTTTTATCATCCTGATTCTCTCACCTGCAGTAAATGGGTTTCTCGGTTCATGACTCTTTTGTGCGCTTCCAACTACTATTATGAGCTGGTCTACCTTTCCTAGCGCAAATTTAACTGTGGCAAGGTGTCCTTTGTGGAATGGCTGGAACCTTCCAATGAAAAGTCCATTGGTCAACAACGATATGCAGGAGTCTACACTATTTTTAGATATTTCTAGAAAGATTCATTGCGAGTTTGATAGGTCTGTAGCAAGCATGATGTCTTTGAAACAAATGATTTCACCCGCGTCTTGTTTGTATCACTTGGCATTGGTAGGAGCCTCTGATTAATTGATTCGTATTCAAGTTCTTTAAGTTGTTTGTCTGGGGCTGCACTAGTGAATATTTTGGAGTCATTGCATGGCAGATGGTCGTCTTTGCGGCATAAACTTTTGAGACAATTGAAATCTTGATCGAAGGTTGGATCATTGATGCGCCGGGAGCATCCATAAAAATATTTATGGTAAAAACGCAGAAATTCGCTCAAGTTCATATACACAACGACTCACTTTGTCACTTGATATTTAAGTCATTCAAACATGCTCCAAGCGTCCTACAACGAACGATACTGCACAGTCACCTTATCGCTTTAAAAAATTTAGATAGTTAAAATGAATTTATGCTTCCACAGTTTTCTTGCCTTGATTATCTTTTTCTATGTTGTAGCTTCTGTGGTCACAGCATCAGATCCTGCAGCACTCGTAGCCGATTTTCCGACCCGTCTTTTTCTAGTTGCCGCTGATGTGCGACCGCCCTTTTTACCTCCTTTTCTTCCAGCTGCAGCTTTCTTGGATCTTGTTTTTGCTGGACTCTTTGATTTTGCTCTTGCCATATCGTTGTTATCCTTTTAAAGATGGCACTACTTTATTAGATCATATGATGGAATCTACTTAATTGTTTA
>DATFCN010000158.1:0-2902 GCA_035253045.1 Nitrososphaera sp. | reverse complement strand
GGGTGGAATACGGACTAACAGATGTGGGAAAAGAATTTGGACCAGTGTTACTTGCCGCAGGTGCTTTTTCAATGAGATATATGCCAGGAGTTGTGTTCAAGGATGGAAAGCCAAGATCATTTGTTCACTCGAAGCTTCGTGGTTTAACCTAGATTGAGCGGTATCTTCTTGCGTGAGAATGAGCCAAGTGACTCTAGTAATGGTTGGCTTGCTAGAGACTAAAAACCACTCACAGCAACTTTCATAAGGTTTTTACGCCCGAAAGACCAAAGTGTACATAACAAGGACAAGAGGGTGAATAATTAATAATGAATGCTGACACAAAAAATTTCCTCCAAAACCAGATGATATGGATAGGAATATCTCTTGCCATAAGCCTAACATTATCCTTCCTTCTCCCTTTTCCACTCTCATTTGTCGCTATAATTGGCGTTTTTATAGCCATGAATTACTATGTACGTAAGTGGCAGATGCGACGTATGGGAATGATGAGCAGCAGCAATAAAAGTGTCGGAGGAGGAGGATTTGGTAGTTTGTTCGGCGGTAGTGGGGGAGGAGGCATCAATTATGCATGCATAGCTTGTGGTCAGAGGTTCAAAGGTGGGAGTTGCCCGCGGTGCGGTTCGAAAATGAAAAAAGCCGAATTTTGACTACCTACTACTTCTAGACAAAGCAAACCGTATTTACTACAAAATATATACACCATCTTATTAGATCTCTGCCTTTCCTGCTGGTATTGCTTATTTCTTGGTGGTTTCTGCTTCTTGCGTTCTGCGAAGTTGTTGATTTTATCTTCTAAGCGCCCTTATTCTGACTCTCAAACAGCGACTGTCTTATCTTTAGAGCCATTATTACAGATATTATGGACATGATGGCCGCCATGAGAAATATCAAGGTGTAAGATTCCGGAGCCGGGAAACTGCCTGCATGTCCTTGCACATCTACTTGCCATACCTGCATCAAAACACCTGCCACAGCAGGCCCAACTGAACTACCAATTATCCTCAATAGAGAAGTCATCCCGATAGAAGTGACCATATTTTTGTACGGAGTGGCAAGAAGCACTATATTCATCAGCCCAACACTGCCAAGCGATAATCCCGTTGAAATAATAGCTAGGGCTACAGATACCATCCATGGTTGCGAGTGAAATGTCGCAAGCATAAAAAAACCAATTGCGTTTATTCCATATCCCATTATGGCAGGCCGGATTGAGCCTAGTTTTGATACTATGTATCCAGACGTTGGACCAAAGATTAGCAAGATTATCGAAAAAGGCAGCTGAATCGCGGCAATGCCTGTTATACTGTAGCCAAAGCCTGCAGGAGGGGGGCTTTCTGCAAGTATTGGTATTGTTTGAAAGACCATGAACATAGAGAAACCTAGGATTATCATCATAATATTGGTGAAAAGTAGGATCTTGTTTTGCAACAATTTTAGATCTATTAGTGGATGGATGGCTCTTCTTTCAACAATCAGAAATGCTACAAAAGCGGCAATGCAACAGGCAGACAAAATTGCTAATTGCGAATTTGACTGTATGCTATTACTTCCTGTCGTTCTCGTTTCGATGAATGTCAAAGATAGCAGAAAAAGAATAATAGTCGCTGCAAGCGTAGCGGCTCCTAATACATCCAGTGATCTTTTTTTGTCGGTAGATCTAATTTGTTGCTCAGAAGATGACGGTGATGTTGTTGTTGTTGTTGTAGTCATCGTCATCCAATCGGAATGCACTTCTCCTATCCTTGCAAATTTCCAAACTACTACTGGAAGCAAGATGGCAAATGGCAAAATTGATAGGAAGGTTGTTCTCCATCCTGAATATTCTGCAATAGTGGCGCCAATTAGCAATCCTAGGATTGAGCCGCTAGCAAACATCGAAGTTATTACGCCTTGGCCTATGGCAAGGCGGCTTTTTGGGAACTGCTCCCTAATAACACTGAATGCAATTGGGAACATTGACATGCCAACGCCCTGCATGCCTCTTGCGATGATAAAGCTATAGAGGTCTGTTGTCAGTCCACCTACGGCCACTCCAGTAGCATACACTCCCATAACTATGAGAAGTATTTTCCTTTTTCCATAGATCTCTGCCAGACTACTCGTAACTGGTGTCATCACTGCTCCGACTATCAGATAAGTTGTAAGTATCCAAGGCGAAAGGCTGTATGAAAGGTTAAACTCGCTTATTATAGTTGGAAGAGATGGCACCAGCATGGTTTCGGTGTACATGACGAGTGTAGCTATCGAGCTTAGAATGGCAAGTGTCTTCCAAGCAGACCCAGGTATTCTGTCAGATTTATCGAGAGTCGATGATGAATTTTCACCTGAGCCGGTTGAATCGTCTATCTTTTTTCTTCTTCTTTTACCTATCTCTTCCAATTCCCAACACGCTCAAGTCTGAAAATCTATTTAGATCTGCCTTGTTTTCTCTGATGCAAAAGGTGCTGCTGTTTTCTGACTTGAAAGGTTTTACTTATTTCTCTCCTCCTTTCGATTTCGTCTGATGATTTTAGATAAAGATCCGTAACGTTTTCAGCGATTTTGCGGAGAGTTCTTTTAGTGGTTTCAAGCTCTTCCTCTAGTAGTCCCTGACGAGAGGCCTTTTCCAGCTCAAGAGCACACTCTATTATCAACTCCCATTTTGCCTCCGATTTGGTAGTTAGAAATATCAAGTTATTCCTGCGATCATTATGATCGAGTTTTCTTATCACAATTCCCTGCTCTTCGAGCTTGTCTATTATGGGAACAATTGTGGAAGCTTCAATTCCGATTGTATTTGCAATATCTTTTTGAGTCATTCCATCCTTTACAAGCGCCAGCGTTCCAATTACCCTAGACTGGGCAACGGTAATATCCGACTTTCTTCTCAATTGGTGATCAAATGCGCTTTCAAAGGCTT
>DATFCN010000157.1:0-20071 GCA_035253045.1 Nitrososphaera sp. | reverse complement strand
TAATATGCCATAGACTATAGCGTTACCGCCAAGATCTATGACTAAAAACACTAGGAAGGGAAGAACGATACTAAAACCTAGAGTTCCAATGAAAGTAATCAACAATAAAGGAAGAAGTGAATTCTTCTCTTTGTTTACAGTAGTCAATATGGCGTGTAATCACAGATCAATGATTTAAGTATAGGACTTAATTGAATGCACAGTGCAGCAGTTCTATCTATCTATCTAGCTGTATGTGGAGATTGAAATCCGTACTGTTGGTTCTCGCTTTTTGTCGACGGAGCAATGAGTGCTACGAATATTTGATGTTGACTACGCTGAACTGAACTCAAATTCCCTTGAGGGTGCTGTAGCGTATTATGAGATTAGACGTTTTGAATGTGGAAATATACCATCTGGTTTTTACCGTAATGAATACAGACAAATATCAAATTATCAGAAAGTCTACTTCTATTTTAGGCAAATAGAACTATTATAAAAAACATTCTTTGACTTGGATACGCCCTAGTCTGATAATGGTTTCAATAGGATATTGGGCCGCTCATGAACAGTATTCTATGCACGATTTGCTCAGATTCGTTGTAGAGGCAGAAAAGGCAGGCTTTGGCACGACGATGACAAGCGACCACTTCCATCCCTGGTGGCATGATAATGCCTATGGCAACTTTACATGGGTCTGGATCGCAACCGCTGCGGAACGTACAAAAAAGATGCAATTTGTGACAGGTGTAACTGCCCCGGTCTATAGATATCACCCAGCCATTATCGCCCAGGCTTTTGCATCACTTGACGTACTTTATCCTAGTCGAATTGGATTGGGTTTGGGTAGCGGTGAAGCCATGAACGAGTCGCCACTTGGATTTGATTGGCCAAGGCCGAGGGCAAGGCTTACGAGGACAGAGGAAGCAATCCACATAATACGAGAGCTGTGGGAGGGCAATAATGATGAGGGATTTCTGAATTTTAATGGAGAATATTTTCTACTGCGTAACGCAAAGCTCTACACTCCACCCATAAGGCACATACCTATCTACATGGCGGCTACTGGACAATTGGCAACAAAGGTTGCGGCAAAATATGCAGATGGTTTGATATCTTATTTGCGGCCAGATGAAGCAGGTAAGACAGTACTTCGAATTTTTGATTCCACCGCCCAAAAAGAGGGCAGAGACGTAAGTTCATTGGAGAAGATGGCAGAATACAAAGTATCATTCTCAGAAGATTATGACAAGGCCTTCAAATCCTCAACCTTTTGGCGAGCAACTCTGATAAAGAATGTGTTCGATTCGGACATCAGTGACCCCCGAAAGCTCCAGAGGAAGGCAGAAAAAGAAGTCCCCGATGAAAAACTAAAGCAATCCATTCAGATAATAACTTCAATTGAGGACTGCATAGGGTCAATAGAGGAATATTTCAAAGCAGGGTTCACTAGAGTCTATATCCATAGCACCAGTCCTGATGAAATAGAATTTCTTCAGATGTTCCGCAAAAAAGTTATGCCGTATTTCAAGACTGAATCTTATACTGGAAAAACGACCCACGCTTCTACTTGAGTGCATCATATATCTATTGCAACTCTTTTAATTCATATGACATAGGTTATTGTTATGCATGAGAGCGTTCAGGAAACAAATTGGATCCCGCGCTCATTCCAGCAGGCTGCCACAAGTCTAGCAAAAGAAGTAATACAACGTTTTGTAAAGCCGAACCAGATTATAGGCCTTGGCAGTGGCCCAATGGCGGCTGCCATCGTAAGGGAGCTGGCAACTTTCGATGGCAAGGAAACACTTGAATGTATCCCGACATCATTTCAGATAAAACTGGAAGCGCAGTGTAGCGGGCTAAAACTAGTTACTGAGGATAGAATGCTCAAAACGGATATTGTCTTTGACGGAGCGGACCAGGTTGATGCGAAATTAAATATGATAAAGGGTGGTGGAGGTGCCCTTCTGCGAGAGAAGATAGTACACTCTGTAGCAAAGCAGATTATAATTGCGGCTGAATCCAACAAGTTTGTTCAGACATTTAGCTGGCCAGTACCAATCGAAATACATCCTTTTGCAATTCATATTGTAAGGAAGAAACTTGAAGATATGAGCGGTAGGCCCAAAATGAGAATGTTAAAAGAAGGTTATCCCTATGTTACTGAGAACGGCAACTTTATCTTGGATACTCACTTTGACTTTTCATCCGACATAAGGCAGCAAGAAGTGGAGATCAAAAACATTGCAGGGGTAATCGAAGTGGGGCTCTTTACCAAGGAGGCAAACGTATACTATAAGGCAAAAGAGGATGGGACGTTTGAAACTATCAAAAATCTATGACTTGACCCGTATAATAGGCCCGGATATGCGAGTCTATCCTGGTGACCCTCAACCAAAATTCGAGCCTCATGCCACAATTAAAGACAATAGTGTAAATGTCACTAGAATTGCGCTTGGCTCTCATAGTGGAACTCATGTTGATGCTCCGTGGCATTTTCTAAAAGAGGGCAACAGCATCGATGCAGAACCTATTGACAAATTCATTGGTGAGGCAGCAATCATAGATGCCTCAGGCAAAAATACTATAACAGCGGAGGATTTTTCTGGTTATGATATCAGAAGCAACGATATTGTTCTAATATATACTGGCACAGGCGATCGTCTGACGGATTTTGCCTATCTTGATATTTCTGCGGCTAAATTTATAGTGGAGCATGAAGCCAAGTGTGTTGGCATTGACACTGCCAGTGTGGAAAAATATGGAAACAAAAATGCCCCTGTTCATAAGTTGCTGCTGGCCAGAAATATTGGCATAATTGAGAACCTTACTAATTTGAAGGGATTTGTCGGCAGAAGGATGTTTTTTGTATGTTTGCCTTTACCGCTAAAGGGAGTCGATGGGTCACCTGCTAGAGCAGTCCTTTTGATATAGTAAAATAACTTGTTGGGCAATCTCCGGTAATTGGCTCCTATACTTAGGAACTGGAGGAATGTCTACCCTACTATAGCACACAAAAGTGGATTAGATTGGCGACTGCTCTCTATGAAAGCCAAGACTCATGGGGATATAGACGCAGAAGTTGATCCGAAGTTTCAATGTTTAAAAAGTATAACCTATGTCTCACTAGCTAAGCTGCAACCAAGCCTTTCATATGAGAAGCATGATCATCAGGACCACGAGGAAATATATTATATAATCAATGGTAATGGGCACATAAAGATAGGCGATGAGGAGGCCAAATTCAGAGACGGAGACATTATTTACATACCCGAAAAAACCAGCCATTCAATAACAAACGATGGCGATGAAATGGTAGAATTTCTAGCATTTGGTGGATATACCAGCATAATAAAAGAATAAGGAGGAGGAGGTGATTATTACTAGCCACAATGCAGCTTGGAATTATTGGGCTGGGTAAGATGGGTGGAAATCTAGCATTACAAGCTAATGAGAAAAATATAGCTGTAATAGGAAAAGCACGTAGCAAAAAGCCAGAGCTTGAAAAGCAGGACGTCAAAGTAGTTAGCGACTATGAATCCTTCGTAGATTTTCTCAAACATCCGAGAGTAATATACCTCTCGTTGCCTGCTGGTCCGACCGTTGATACAGTGATAAATGAACTGATACCCTTCCTTGAAAAGGGAGATGTAGTGATGGATGGTGGCAACTCATTCTATCGGGATTCTATTGAAAGGGAAATGAGAATTTCTCAAAAGGAAATATTTTTTCTGGATTGCGGCACAAGCGGCGGGTTAGACGGTGCAAGACACGGTGCTTGCTTTATGGTTGGCGGTGCGGAAGAGGGTGTTAGAATCGCAGAGCCCATTTTGACTGCACTGGCAGTCAAGGACGGTTATATTCATACAGGTAAGCCCGGAACAGGTCACTTTGTAAAGCTAGTCCATAATGGAATTGAATTTGGCATGCTACAATCAATTGGTGAAGGTGTCGAGCTTCTCACTAGAAGTGGCTTCGAACTAGACATGGCAGCAATTTTCAAAAACTGGTCGAATGGTTCTGTGATCAGAGGCTGGCTTGTAGAGCTTATGGAAAGAGGCCTCAGAGAGCAAGGCTTAGCGAAGACTGAAAGTTACATAGAAGATACTGGTGAAGTAAACTGGTTGGTGCAAGATGCCATTAATAAGGAAATTCCAGTACCTGTAATATCGCAATCAATAATGGAGTTATTCAAATCCAGAATGAGTCAAAGCGATGCATATAAGTCGATTGCGCTCATGCGACATGGCTTTGGAGGGCATCCATTTGGTAAGGATCAAGGGATAATAGACGAGAGAAAAACAAGTAGAATAACTAAACTATGAAGAAGAAAGGAAGTCTACAATCTAGCAGATGAGCAAAAGTTATGTGTCATCTTTCTGACTGATCATCAATATCGCCCTGAACATGCTTGACTAATTCATGACGCTGCATATCTCCGAAACTATCAAAATGCTCTCCGCAGAGTCTGCAGCTATATCCTGCCGAACCATTTTCATGCTTCAATCTGCTTATGGTAATCATAGTAGCACAATATCGCTCATAAAAGCTGCGAGTTAATACTAGTAATGTAATGGCTTTTGTACATATTATTGTCATTCAATCTAGCAGAAAGAAATAAAGATGCAGGAATCAGAGGTCAAGACACGACTACTACTATCCCTCCTGCTCTTCCATTTGACTCTGACAAAAGTCCTGTTGACTACGAAGAATTCTCCAGAAGGTTAGTAAACTTTATACAAAAAACTGAAGACCATGCAATTGAAGCAGCCAATCCTGGAGGCTATTATACTGGCCTTTGGTGTAGAGATTCTTCTTATATTCTAAAAGATTGGTTTCTGTCAGGCAGGATACAAGAAATTCTAAACCAGATTCTTGTAATATGGGCTCACCAAATAGATGGGGCTAGTGATGATAGGATAGTTTTTGCTAGAGGATCCCCTGAAATGAATTTTAAACCAACTATCGCCGATAAAAAAGTGAAAAACAGATTCATAGGCTTTCTTCCTACATCAATATACCCTGAGCGAAAATTGTGTGAGGTATTTGGAAAAAACCCAGATATCGATTCCACTGCATTAATGATCTCCTCCACCTCATGGATCCTATCAAGGCTCTTGACAGGTAACGCCGATCATGAGGCCTCTTTTTCTTCCACTAAAAAACCAACTGCGCATTCTAATTCTCCTTCCTCTACAACACTAGTCGCAAAAGCAATTGATTTTACCGTCCCAAGGATGCAGACAGCAATCGAGTGTCTAGCAAGCCGCGATATTGATGGTGATGCTCTTCTCGAGCAGGACCATAATGAAGATTGGATGGATAGCATAATGAGGGTTGGAAAGATAGTCTACAGCCAGGCTTGTTGGATACTTGCATTGACCAACTTCTCTATCTTGCTACAGCTTCTCAACAAAAGAAAAGAAACTGTGCATAAAATCTTGAAATTGGCAGATACAACAATCGCAGCGGTGGAGGAAAAATTATGGTCTGAAGAGGATGGAGCCTACATAGATATTCAGGAGACACATCATATTGGAGGACCGTACCGAACGCTTACTCAAGACGTTTCATTGTACTTGGTAGCTTTGACTGAGAATACAAGGATGGATAGTCTTTCAATTCATAACTATGGCGGTGATGATGATAATAATAATATCTATTATGACAGAAAAAAAAATCTTATGCAACCACCAATGATAAAGTGGCTTGATAGTGGTAAGAGAGAAGAAGATGACCGCGACAAAAGCAAGTATGATAGGCTAGTAAGTACATTGACAGCTATTCGCAATAGGACATGGAAGAAGAGGTGGCCTCTTGTTACGGAAGTTGAACTCAAGAGCACAGGTCCTTGGCATCTCAAGCCATATGAGTATCATAATCACACCTTTTGGCCTTGGACTACTGGAATAGAAATGCTTGCAAGAGCCCGATTTCGTCAATTTAAGGAATGCGATATTCTTTTGTCTACGCTTGCAGCAAAAGGACATCCTCACATTCATACCTTTTACGAATGGCTAAATCCAACTAACGATACCAGTGGAGGAGTATATCCGTTCAGAACAGGAATAGCTGCAGTAAGGCTTGCTATAAGTGATATAATACCAAAAATTGGTATGCGATACGATTTTTGTCAAGGTATACGGCCTAAAACAGGGAAAGAGTAGTAAAAGAAGAGTGTCGTTCCCAATACTTATGGTTGATTATCGAATCATCCGAGGCTTTTATTTAGAATAATGCGCCAGTGCTCGGAAGACTACCGCTATTGTATATTTCCTTATTACGGAATATCTCCTTTTTGCATATGCTCTGTCATTATATGTTTTTGCATATCTCCAAAGCTATCAAATTCTAGTCCGCATGATCTGCATTTGAAGTACCTAGTAAGATCTTCCCTCTGTTCAAGACTATCGTTTTTGCTCATACATGCTCATCCCAGTTATGCGGTTATAGAGTAGTAATAGTTGACCTATATGACTGAAAAGGGTTAGCTAGCTTTTTTCTTCAATTGGATATAGCCAATAATATTAAAGTCAAACGATGAGTACATAAAATGTAATTGGGTGACAATATTCCTCCCAGTCATTGGGATTCATTCGTTGCAAGAGCAAACATGTTCATGAGAAGGACCGAGGAACACTCTCTTCAAGGAGTAAATCCTGGAGGTTATTATCAAGATATTTGGTGCAGAGATGCATCCTACATTTTGAAGGATTGGACAATCGCAGGCAATGTGACTGCAGCTCTTCAACAGCTTTACCTGATCTGGTCGCATCAAATAGAGCCTGGTAGAGAAAAACTTGTGTATGGAAGAGGTTCTCCTGAAATGAAGTTTTTATCTGAAGAGGCAAGAGAGGATAAGCAGAAGGAATTTGCGGGAGCCCTGCCTAGTACGATATACCAAGTGGGATTCTCTGAAATATACGGACGGAACCCCGACATTGACTCTACTGCATTAATGCTTTCAACAACTGCATGGATTTTGGACAAATCTTTGAAGAGCAAGTCGAGCTCAGGTGGATCATCTGAGGTATCAACTACTGCTTCAAAAGACTCTTCAGATTACATTTCTGGGTTGATGCTGAAACTTGGTATAACAGATCCCATAAGAGCAATTGATTTTCTAATCCCTAGGATGCAGCGAGCAGTTGATTACCTGGTCAAATGTGATATCGACAACGATGGATTACTGGAGCAAGACCATAATGAAGATTGGATGGATACCGTGCTTCGAGCTGGTAAGATAGTCTACAGCCAGGCTTGTTGGATACTTGCATTGAAAAGTTTCTCAAACTTGCAGCTAACAGTCAATAACCAAAAAGAATCTGATAGGTTAAGCAGGATGGCAAATACTGCAGTGCACGCAGTAGAACAAAAATTATGGTCTGAAGAGGATGGAGCCTACATAGATATTCAGGAGACACATCATATTGGAGGACCGTACCGAACGCTTACTCAGGACACTTCTCTTTATCTAGTTGCTGTCTCTGAAAACTCCGAAAGAGACAACTTGACCGGTCTAGAACAAAATGATCCTAGAGCAAAAACTGGTGACGAGAATCTTTACAGAGCTAATAAGACACTCGACGCCATAAGAAGCAGAGCATGGAAGAAGAGGTGGCCTCTTGTTACGGAAGTTGAACTCAAGAGCACAGGTCCTTGGCATCTCAAGCCATATGAGTATCATAATCACACCTTTTGGCCTTGGACTACTGGAATAGAAATGCTTGCTCGAAGTAGATTTGACAGGGTACAAGAATGTAATCTGTTACTATCCAAGCTCACCTCAGAGACTAAACTTCATATGCTTACATTCTACGAATGGGTGAATCCTATTACTGATGAGGGAAACGGAGCATTTCCTTTTCGAACTGGCATCTCAGCCGTGAGGATTTCTATTGCTGACATATTGAGTAACATCAAAAGAAAGCTATCAGCTAAAGCCTGAAACTACTAATGAAAACTCTTCGGGGTATGTAAAAACTTGCGTAGCCAAATATCTAAAACTTCTGTCTCTGGCTTGACTCAGTACCGCCCTCCATCTTCTCCCATTTTTCTCCTTGATTCTTGCTGAGGTCAAATGACGGACCAAATGCAGGGTATAAAGTCATCCCTCCATCGACAAAAAAGGTGCTTCCAGTAATATAACTTGCCTTATCGGATGCCAAAAAGTCAACCATGTTTGCTACTTCCTCGGGTGCCCCTATTCGTTGAAGAGGAATCCTTCTAAGCACCTTGGTTAGTTCGGCTACATCGTCTTTTAACTCCTTATTCATGTCAGTTTCTATCGCGCCTGGTGCAACCACATTTACTCTAATGTTATCCTGTGCTAACTCTAAAGCCATAGTCTTAGTCATCATTTCTATCCCTGCCTTTGAAGTGGCATATGGAAGGTAATGAGGTTTAGGGATTACTTGATGGACTGATGAAATATTTATTATGCATCCACCTTTTGGATTTTGATTTAGCATATGCTTTACTGCTTCCCTGCTACAAACAAATGGACCTGTCAAATCTACTCCTATGATTTTTTGCCAAACTTCTATTGATGTGTCCTCAAAGGGAACTTCTTGTTGAATACCGGCGTTATTAACAAGGACATCAATTCTGCCATAGTGGTTTACTACTTCGTCAATCAACCTTGTACAATCAGCTTCTTGTGAGACATCCGCTGCGATAGCTATTGAATCGCAGTTTCCTATATCCCGTACCTCTTTAGCTACTGTATCAGCCTCGTCTTGTTTACGAGCATTTACGATTATGACTGCATACGTATTGGACTTTGCAAAAGCTAACACAATGGCTCTGCCTATCCCCTTACTTGAACCAGTAACCACCGCAACTTTGCTCTTTTTAGGATCCTCCTTATTATGTACATTTGCTTCAGTCATTTCGCAGGCATTTGCTCCAGATTTGTGCAATAGCTACTAGGCTATCATATACTATAAGGGATATCTTATGTCTCTATTAGTCGTTGTTTACATCGTCAGAATTATCACTATGGATTCTAGTCTGGAGGAAGATCAGTGTCAGCTTTTCCTTCAAGCATTCTATCATATAGATTCTGCTTGTAATACCTCTCATAGAAAGAGATATGCTGATCTTCAAGGCCCATGAGATATTCATGGACGCGTTGGGCAGCTTCTCTTCCTGATTCCATTGCCTTCACAACTAGAGTTTCTCCACTTGTAACATCCCCTGCAGCAAAGACTCGTTTCATTGATGTCTTGTAATTATCATTGATTGCAATTGAATTATGCTTAGACATTTTGAGACCTGTTTGTTCTTGCAGAAAAGAATCTGGTCCTCTGCCAATGGCCAATAGAACTGCGGAACAGTGCATTTTGAACTCCCTCCCGGGGACAGACTCGGGATGTCGTCTTCCTGATTGATCTGGCACACCAAGCTGCATAGAATCCATAACCGCCGCTACAAGACGATTATTATCTTTGGATGAGCCCTCAAATGATTTCGGCTGAGCGAGAAATCTAAATTTTACTCCCTCTTCTTTTGCTTCCTCAATCATTATCGGGTCGGCAGGCATGTCTTCCTCACCTCGTCGGTACACTATAGTAACATTGCCTTGACCTCGAGTAAGCCTTAACGCTGTCCTAGCGCAATCAAGAGCCGTATCTCCGCCTCCTATAACAATAATGTCATTTCCGAGGATATACTTTGGGTTTTTCAAATAATTATTGACGCCATTGACAAAGACATTTTCAAGGAACTCATAGCCATCTATTACTCCCTGAAGATCAGAGCCCGCAACGTCAAGACTTTTAGGATCCTTTGAACCCGTGGTAATCAGCATCGCATCATTTTCGTCTAATATCTGTGATAGAGAGATATCCTTACCAATCGTAAGATTAGTTTTTATTTCAACTCCCATTTCTCCAACCTTTTCAATTTCATGAAGCAAAACATCTTTTGGTAAATGATAGTCTGGAATCCCGTACCATGCAGTGCCCCCTGGCGAAGGAAGAGCTTCATATATGATCACATGATGGCCGTATCTCCTGAGCAAATCTGCTCCAGCTATGCCCGAAGGGCCGGCACCAATTACGGCAACACTCTTTCCGGTATCTTGTGCTAGATCGGGCGGTTGTTGCTTGTTCTTGCGCTCCCAATCGGCAACATACCTTTGAATAAGGCCAATTCCAATTGGCTGGCCTGACCATTTCAGTACACATGCATCTTCGCATAAACCCTGCAGTTGCGGGCAACATCTGCCTGTAACTCCCAACAGTGGATTTGTTTCTCTTATCCTCTCATAAGCTGTCTTGAAATCTCCTCTTGCTACAGCTTCATTCATTCCACGAACGTCCAAAAGTACGGGGCAGGCATCTATACAAACAGGCGTTCCGCATAATAAACATCGATCCGCCTCTTGCATCACTTCTGCTTCTGAATAAGGTTGTTGAACTTCAGAGAAACTGCTCTTTCTTTCCTCTGGTTCAGCTTTTCGAAAAGGAAATTGCCCGACGCGCTTTGGCTCAACCTTCATTAGACGTGGATATCGAAACTTTAGTTTATTATTATTGCGGAACAACGATACAGTTGTTAATCCTCAAGACACAGGAATTCAAGAAGAATAACGAAGATAGAATAAAGTGGATTGCTAAGCTGAAGCGAATATTAGATACGAAGCCGCTGCAACAAGTAAGCCAATGTCGTCTAATTCATCATTCACTTTTACATGATGTCCTTCAGGAGTTGTGCCTAATCCAGAAGCTTCGCCGACAGGTACTCCGCGAAACCTCTTTAGCTTTTGTCTTAAATTATGATTATGTTTGTTTTCATCCATCTCTGATATATTTGAATAGGGAAAGTTGTCTAATCGGGAGATGTATCTAATAGGACTATTAACATAGTCTTGCCATGATTTGCCTTCTGGATGGTTTGCAAGCATGTAGAACTTTCCATTATGCATGAAGATGTTGTCTTGTATCGTAAGTAGAGGATTATTATGATTGTTATTATTATCTTCTCGGATTGTTCCTCTTCTTTCTTCTCCTCTCTTTTCATCTTTCTCTTCTGGCTCAATTGCTAAGAAAGAGAATCGTCTATGCTGGCCGTCAACTTTGTTGGTGAATATCCATTCACTATTGTCTTTTCGATGTACTATCTTAAACTCTAAGCCTTCTCCTTTCGTTATCGCTGCGATCTCTTCACCCTCCTTCGAAAATATTGTGGCATCCCAATGTGATGGACCTTTTTTTATGGTGAATTCAGAAGACAAGTCCAAGAAATCACTGCATAATCTACGGAAACCAGAAATTTATGAATTTACATTTATCGCTAAAACTAAGCACTAGAGTAGCAGGTAGTTCTTCATAACGTATTAATCTGCAAATTCCATATCTTGTTAAAAATGCATCAAACTAATACTACTTGAGTAAGATCTTCTCATCAATAATTGCATCGCTCTTTTCGATTTTCTTAAATAGATGCATTTGTTCTGATTCTTGTGTCAAAAGTTCAACATTACAGAGGCTTGAATACAGACCTCGATAATCTGTATAATAGCATAAAGACAGAGATCGAAAACGAAAAGAATCTGCAGATTGTTTCGGAGTACAAGGGAGAAATGAATGGCAAGCCCTTGCGGAGCGTTGTAGCTTTAAACAAGTCTGTAAAGGTGTTTGCAGGTTCATTACGCGAAATCCATATCTCTATACTGGGCTCCCCTGAGGACTATGCTGTGGAGGTAGCTTCTGGCGCATGGTTTGGAAGTATCCTTTTTCCAGGTGCAGTAGGCCTCATAGTTGGTGGGCCGATAGGTTTGGCTGCGGGTGCAACTTTTGGAGGCATAATGGCCTATGAATATGAAAAGCATATGTGGAAAAAGATACTAGAGATAGTAAAAAGAGAAAGCAAAGTTCAGCCGACCATGGATTCTGTTGATCACTATCATGCAGGTTTGGGATAAAAGCGTGTAATCAAAAGCTAGTCGATCCCCTTGTAGTGTGATTGCAGTTAATCAGACATTAATTCATAATTTTTTGCATAGTCTCCATCATTAGGCTTTGCGAAGTGAGCATTGCTCTTAGCTATTCGACTGGATCAAGGGAAAGAGGAGCAGCGACACTTCTAGAATAAGTAGCAGAAGACAGTAAAGGCTTAATGACGAATTCAACTACAAGTATGGCTACATCATCATCGCTCATCTAAAACGCAAACAATTAGTCAGCAAGAAGAATTTAGAATAGAAGAGAAGGAGCTACTGGGATCCAGAGAAAATAAAGAATATCCTTCACTTCAATTCCCTTCTGTAAACAGCTTTACAGTGACCCTCAACGAACCTGGAACGTATTACTATTTTTGTGCACTCCAGCCTGGAATGTTTGACAACTAACACTCTGCAGCAGCAGCAGCTGTTAGGGATAAACAGATCAGAAATAAACAGAAGTAGATCTGTAGTAAATTCTGGAAAGTAGTAGTGAAGTATTACATAAATCCAAGGGTCAAGGAAAAATTACTCTCAAAGCTGTATTAGAAAAAATCAGCGAAACCCAAATAAAATATTGGCTGCTAGATGTGGCTGTATGAATTATAGTAAATTGGCACTATCGATGAAGAAATCAGTAATAATTTTTGCTCTCTTAGGAACCTTTGGCGTATTAGCCCCTACTATTACTACATTACCACCAGCTTTTTCTACTACTTCTACATCAGTTGATCAGGGACAGCAACAACAACTCTCCTCTCCAGCTAATAGCAATAATAGTAATCTCTTCCAACAAATTGAACAATTCTTAGCTCCTTCTGGATATGAGCAAGCAAGAGAGGACCCATCATATGCAATCAATATTCCTTTCACGGAACTGGGATTCTCCCAATTTGAACCCTCAGATATTTCAATTCCTGTAAACATGGGAGTCATATGGTTTAATGAAGATGATTCACCTCATACTGCCACATTTAATGATACCAGCCCAGAAGCGATTGATTCTGGAGATATAGCTCCCGGTGGATTCTTTATTCATCAATTTACCGTGCCTGGAACCTATGATTACTATGATAATTACTACCCTTCAGCAAAGGGTAGGATCCACGTAGGAGCTGAATTTGAGGCAGGACAGAATATGGATATGTTGGTTGGAGGAGATGCATTACCTTTTGAAGCAGGTAAAGTTGGGAGGACAACGTTTTCATTTGTTCCGCATGAAAATGTCACCGCTATCCCACCAACATTGAGCATAACATATAATGTAAGTATTGTAGATTCAAATGGCACGCAGCTGTTCTCTAGCCAGTTTGAAGATTCAGATGGCATCTTGGATCTAGAACTGATACCTACTTCTTCAAGCAGATCATCAGTATCATCTAACCAGACAGGAGGAACAGCGGGAGCAGCAACGGCTAACCAGACTGCAAGCGGATCAACTGAAGGAGGAGGACAGCAACCACACTTTGTAACTTGGGGCCCCGATCTGACGGACCAAGAAGGAGTTGCAAGCGATGGAGTATATCATGTTCAAGGTCAGGTGCTGACAGAGAATGAGGATTACACCATTACTGTATCGATAGTTGAAGTAGATGACAATGCACAGCCACAGCCACCGACAGATTTCTTCATACTACCGTCTGGCAACTCTACTGGCAACTCCTTGGTACCTGTTACACCTACTGCTGGTGCTGAGTAAGGAGTAGGTGTGCATGCCTTGTTCGCAGAAGGCAGATAATAACGACGCTCGTGACCACGCCGCATTTGTATGAATGTCTCCCATACGATTTTGCGCCGTGTCAGGTTGAGCCTGTGAGTTATCGAGGGGACTATTTCCGAAATTAAACTAAGGCTCTTTACAAAGCACTGATAAGGCATATACATGCTCTTTTTTAAATGGTACAAGTTTTATAGAACATAATCTGCATATACGGTCGTGTCGGAGACACTTATCACCCCCGGCCTATTATTACTTGGGCTAATAGTGGCTGCGACAGCTGCAAACTCTATGATTTTTTTCGCTGGCGCGGAGACTCGGGTTGTATATTCTGAGCTAATAATAATTGCTTCAGCATCTATTGCAGCGCTTCTAGGGGTTCTACTAGCATATAGGCAGATTCTTCACAACCGTTCTCATTCAAAGATGTACATATCCCTTGCAATAGGTCTTGTGCTTTGGCTCTGTGCTGATATAATCTGGGCTAGCTATGAGCTAGTTTTTCATATAGCAGCCCCGATTCCATCATTATCAGACATCCTCTGGTTAGCGGGATATCCCTTTTTTGCGTATAATCTTATTGCCACTTACAGGCATTTTCACAATAGATTCAACAACAAAAGAGTATTGTTTGCCAGCATAATAGGAAATGTCATCTTTATAGCATATTTGATTTCACTTACCATCGGCATATTGGATTTCACAAGTCAAGGAGGCGTTTCCTTGTTTGCAGTCCTTATTGCCTATCCAATAATGAATGCCCTACTCACAGTCCCTGCTCTCCCAATTCTGCTCGGGCTGTGGAAGGAAAGACCTTGGTCTATACCTTGGACATTTAAATCGCTGTCTTTGTTCTGCATAGTAATAACAGACAGCTGGTTCGCATTCATAATACTTTCAGGCTTGTACGAACAGGTATGGTTATCCTCCATGTTCTTCGGCGCAGAGTATCTTATATTGGCCGGAGGTCTTTTGTGGTTTAACAAATTTCTTGCTAACTATAAAGACCAAGACACGGCTTCTGCAAGTTATAATAATACTACTACTAGTCAGGGCCGTTTGAAGATAACAAATGGCCCTGGCAATAGAAACAAGTCTTCCAATAGAATCCGATATCTGCAAGTTTTAGTATCTGTAATTCTAGTCGGTGGAATACTAACTTACGGTTTTATGACTTCAGGTGCTACAGAGTCTGCAAGATATTTTGGCCCTGTAGGAGATACAAACACGATATTGATAGGAGCGCTACTACCAATGACAGGTACACTTTCCTCCTTTGGAGAGTCTGGTGAAGCATCATTGGGGCTAGCCGTTGAAGACGTAAACAATCAGTTGGCAAAGTCTGGATCATCATCAAGGGTCGGACTCGTAATTGAAGATACAAAGACAGACCCAAATGTCGCCCGTGAAAAACTTATGGATCTTGCATCAAAAGGAATACGAATAGTCATTGGGCCGTCGACAAGTGCTAATGTCGCCGCTGTCAAAGATTATGCTGACGAAAATGGTATTCTGATAGTCAGTAGTAGTAGTACAGCTCCATCTCTGTCAATTCCCAATGATAATGTGCTTAGATTTGTTCCAGATGATACTTATCAAACAGAGGTATTAGCAAAAAAGATGTGGGATGAAGGCACAAGAGTTGTCATTCCAATATGGCGAACTGATGTTTTTGGGAACAATCTTCAATCCATACTGAAAGAGAAGTTTGAAAAACTTGGTGGCAAGGTGGTAGATGGGATAGGATATGACCCGCCAGTTGGTAATTTTGCTGCAAGCCTTCACAGAATCAATTTTATCCTCTGGGAGCAAGAATTGAAATCTTTGACTCAAAAGGTAAATGATGCTGTGAACCAATATGGTGCGGATAAAGTGGGAGTATACATCGTAGCCTTTGATGAAATTGTACCCATCATGATTCAAGCAAACAGACATCAAGACCTCCAATCAGTGAAATGGTATGGAAGCGATGGTTCTGCTCAAAACGAAGGGCTGATAAAAAATATCGAAGCTGCAGAATTTGCAGTAAAGACTAATTTCTTAAATCCTATCTATAGAGTCAATGCAAGCGATAGCTTTACCAAATTAGAAGAAAGGATAGTTGAAGAGATAGGTAGGGTGCCTAGATCGTATGCAGAAGTTGCTTATGATGAATTTTGGATCTCAGTACTTACTCTTAACAATTATAATGCAACACAGCAAGATGATACCGGCGGCTCCTTAAGAGAAGCCTTTATCAATACTGCGAATTCCTATACTGGAGTAACTGGAAGAACCGAGTTAAATGACGCAGGAGATAGAAAAAATGGGTCTTATGACTTCTGGGCAATCCGACCACTACCCAAGGATGCTAATAATAAAGATTCATTTGAATGGACGCCAGTAGCTGCAAACCCAATTGGCATAGACAACTGAAGATGGGTTCTAGTAAGATATCTGCAGTTGCTGGTGTGTGTCCTGTATGTATATATGTATGATTTTCTGATTGTGCAGGAATCAAAGATTGGAATCTAAATAATCGCACAGTGTGTCTTATTTTGACTCCAATTGCTTCAGGTGGAGATGGTTGTAGAAGCGGTATTATCTTTTTGGGAGTGTGGTCAGATCACAGAAGGACGAAAGACAATGCAATAGCTTATTTTACCATCTTTCACTTACGATATATGTATATGCAGTTTGGTTTACAACATCCAAACTATAACTTCGATTATGATGGCCGCAACACTTCTCAGATCGTTGATTCCCTAAAGACTCTTGCTACGAAGGCAGAGACCCTAGGTTTTGATTCGTTTTGAGTGATGGATCACTTCCATCAGATTCCTACGGTTGGAAAACAAGAGGATCCCATGCTTGAAGGTTGGACAACCATATCGGTTTTGGCTGGCATAACCTCTAGAATAAAACTAGGGACCCTTGTAACAGGTATCATCTATAGACATCCATCAGTTTTAGCAAAAATGGGTGCGACTTTAGATGTGCTCAGTAAAGGAAGATTGTTCATGGGAATAGGCGCTGCGTGGAATCAAGAAGAATCCTTAGCATATAGTATCCCTTTTCCTGAAAATAAGGAGCGACTACTCCGGTTAGAAGAGGCTATACAAATAATACGTAAAATGTGGACTGAAGAAGAGCCTTCTGCGACATTTAATGGCAAGTATTATCAGATTAAGAATGCTTACTGCAATCCCAAGCCAATACAGAAGCCTTCACCCCCAATCATGGTAGGGGGGAGTGGAGAACGGTATACATTAAAGATCATAGCAAAATATGCTGACGCATGCAACCTTTTTGGATCTGCAGAAACGATAAAAAGAAAACTGAGCGTATTAAAGGAACACTGCAAAAGTGTGGGCCGAGATTATGATTCTATTTTAAAAACTAAACTTGGTTTCATACTAGTTGACCAGGATAAGGAGTTGGTGGATAAAAGACTACAACAGATCTCTAAAGTGATACCTAAAGAACAAGTTGGAGAATTTTTGATACACGGAACACCAGAGGATGTTTTAAAAGAGATAGGATTGTTGGAAGAGTTTGGTATAGAATATCTTATAGTAGATTTAGAGCCCTACAGGGAACTTGAAGCATTACAGATATTTGGAGAGAAGATTGTTAAAAAGATGGATGCCTAGAACTGCTAAAGTAGCACACTAAAAGCTGAATTAGTACGGGGCATAGAGGTCTGTGTCAGCCCAAAGCCAACTTGCCAAAAAACTCATGGAGTCATTGTTAATCCTCATCATAGAGCTGCCTCGCTTTTAATGTAGCTATCGAAGTATAATAAAAAAAGTCGTCATACCTGGATTCGACGACCTTTCAACTGGGGGGATATTTCATAGTGCTCGGCATTGCGCCAGTGCTATTGTTCTCATGCGAAAGTTGATGTTCTGGTATAGCGGCGCCACTAGCATTTGCAGTAGGCTGAGTGAAGCTAGTGGTATTGTCGTGAGATACCATATGGCTATTATTATTAGCGCTTCTCTGAGCTGCTTGAGCTGCTGTCAGCTGTGCATCAGTGTAGTTGGTTATTGTTGGATTTTGCAGTTTTCTCTGTAGTTCATATTGCCAGTCGAACATAGATGTACTTCTAATTTCACTACCTGCTACTGTCTGATTATGGTTGGTGTTATTACTTCCGCTACTATTTGTCGCAGCCACCACTATCTGACCCATATTCCCACGCTCTTCTAGGAAGCCATGGCTATGGAATAAGTAAGTTCCAGGGTATTTCCATTTTGCCTCAATCAATGTAGCATCCCCTGGTCCAACTGGAGCCGTTTGAACGTCTACTGGCTCATTTGAAAGCAGTCCAGAGGGATATGCCCTGAAGATTGTACTGTGAAGGTGAAATTGATATGGTATTGTTGTGCCGATATTGATGACGTATAACCTTACAAGCTCGTCTAGGTTTACTTGAATCGGATTTTGTACATATTGGTCTAGGTAACCGTTTATTGGATAATATTCTGTTTCAAAGCTCATTATGTTGTCATCGTCGAATTCACTTAATACCATGACAAATTCCCTCGCAGGAGGCAGTGGATGATCCTTTGGATCCACTATCAATGCACCATACATTCCCATCCTGATATGAAGCGATGTTGGATATGCGTGGCAATGATACATCAGTGTACCTGCAGGCCCCGCAGTAATGTTGTACAAATATGTCTCGTTTGGCATAACTTGATGATGCACACCATCATTGACAGCGTCATGGTTTCCGTGCATGTGTACTGTATGTGGAATTGGCGTTTTGTTGATGAATTTGACTGTTACATTATCCCCTTCAGTGGCTCTTAAGGTAGGACCTGGCATAGTTCCGTTAAATGTCCAAGTCTTGACGACCTTTCCCGGAGCAATTTCTAGTTCTGCGTCCTGAGCTATCAAAGTAAATTCTTTTCTTGTTGGTGGTAGTGTGGCTATTGTCGAATTGCTGCCGAAAGTAGCTTCTGCTTCAGACACTTCCATTATTTTGCTGTTATCGCTGGCGGCTCTATTGATAATATTTGAGAAGGGAATCATCACAGCAGCACCTATTAGTGCCGATGCAATAAGAATACTGCATAGTACGATGATGCGATCTCTTTTATTTATGTGAGAGAATTTGTCTGACATTTTCTACTTAGGGTGCAGTACTCAAAACGATAAATTAACCTATAGGTATGCACTGCGTTGCATTGAAGTGCTAGCTGGAAACCTGCAGACTTGTTGCTAAGCTATTCTTCTGTAAAAGGACAATGCTGGATACGTAAGAATCATTGTACAATGCAGTGCAACTAAACAAAGGCTAAGTTAGTTAGCAATGTTGGCTCGATCATATCGAGCATTTGAAAGACTCTTTTTAAGATTCATTTCATCTAAACTCTGTCAATGCCTGAAGATTACCAAGATATTGAAAAGAGAATAATATTTACTAACCTAGTAAGACTCGGAGCATAACATTCAGGATAGACTCAAAAATAATAGATGATCTTCAAGCAGCGGCTGATTTCCGAGAGACTTCTCTTAATGTGCTTGTCAACCAAGTTCTAAAGAGATTTTCCGAATGGGATAGATACGAGAATAATTAGCAGTGCAATGCATGGCATATGACCGACAAGTCGCTAATCGTCAGTGAAGATTGTTTTTTAGGCTATCCCTAAACTATCGGCAGTCCTAACGTTGACATGTATCTGGCCGGTTATCCTTGCCTTTTCCCTAAGCTTGCAGACATGGCTGTTAAATCCTGCGTGGTGCATGTGAAATGCAGCATATACCGGTAAGCAAAAGTTCTAGGGTGCATAGATAAGTATATTTTTACATAAGGGCCAGATAAGATTCGGCCAAGTGCAAGTGCCTTCTTGCTTCCTCCTCCCCTGCTCGCACCATTCTTTCTCTGTCTTGACTAGGATGATTATTTTTTTCTTTATCAAAACTCTTTGCACGGAATAAGGAAACTTTTGCTCTGACACATGCTTTGTAGCACATCAAAAAATAGATTATATCCTCTAAACTAGTATCTTTGCCTCTAAGTATATAGTCGGAAATAAGGTGTTTACTAAGGTCATCTCTTCCATGAAAGTCAAGATCCATAGCTAGGTGAGCAACATCCTCAGCTACGTCGGCATATCTCAGCGAATCATTGAATTCTATTCTGTCATATAAGTAATACTTGTTGTTAGGCATGATGAAAATATTGCCCAAATACAAGTCGCCATGAATGTCCCGGATTTTATGATCTCTAATACGCTGAAGGAACAAGTTGCTGTTTTTGTGTATGAATAATTTCAGCAGCTTTTCAAATTTGTCATCAATATTTGCGAGCTTGGAAAGTGTTGCAAAGTTTTCTTCAACTTTTCTTTTCATAAATTCTGCTCGTCCAAAATTCCTTATCCTTCTATTGGTTGGAGTTGAGACATGAAATTGTACCAATATTGAAGTTAACA
>DATFCN010000156.1:0-18806 GCA_035253045.1 Nitrososphaera sp. | reverse complement strand
TATGGCAACCAGTAAGAATTGTCCTGCTATCTCCCTATCAATCTAGTTCATTTTATGTTTCTGATGATGTCTCGTTTGCTGACGGTGTTGTTGTTGTTGTGTCCGCTTCTTCTTCTCCGTCATCATCCACTTGAGCAGCTTGGTTAGCATTTTGGCCTATTAGCTGATCAAAAAAGCCGCCGCCTCCACCACCTGTTACATTGGCTGCCTGAGTAGCATTTTGGCCTATCAGCTGATCAAAAAAGCCGCCGCCGCCACCTGTTACATTGGCTGCTTGGTTAGCATTTTGATCGATAGATTGATCAACATCATTGTCACCTCCGCCTGTTACATTGGCTGCTTGGTTAGCATTTTGATCGATGCTTTGGCTAAGACTGCCGCCGCCTGATATTACTCCCTCTTGCACTGCGCTTTGGTCGATTATCTGCTGAACGTCTGTAGGATTGGTCGTATTTGCATTCAATATCTGTTGTGCGCTTTGTTGGATGACTTGGTTCACGGTGTTGTTATTGCCAGTAACATATGCAATTTGGTATGCGTTTTGTGTTATCTCGTTGTGGATGTTGACAACATCGCCAAGGTTGACTATCTGGTTATTCACTACTTGGACGAAATTGTTTACTGTGTTCTGAATTGTTGTCTTTGTGCTAATATCTATATTGACGTCATCTTCACCACCTTGGTTTTCATCCGCACAGATAACGCCTATCGATGCAGCCCGGGCGTTATCAGTGTCAGTATTCTTGATAACTGCTATCCACGACATGTGGTCGTCAGCAAATGCAAAGGGAAATGAAGCGTATGCAATAACGGCCTGTGACTGGAACATATACATCGAAGATACCGCAAACTCATCTTCAAGACAGTCAGCGAATAACACCGCTTCCTTGTTGGGTTCTATTGTAGTAACAGCTCCCCAGCGAGGTGTAAATTCTATGCCATTGACGTCTCTGTCTGATTCGCTCAGGTTGTCTGTTGCCTGGTCTTGAGTATCCACAATACTTTGTTCTGCATTTGTTAGTGCGGTTGTTGCTGCTGTCTGTTGAACTGGGGATAATTGCCCTGCAAATAAAAATACAGCAATAACCAGTGCTGATAGTACTGGCCCAACTCTTGTCAATGACGATGATGATACTTTATCAAATGTCATTAGTTCCTAACTCCTCCTTCTCCTACACTTCTTGTTATTGCTGATGGTTGTTGTTGTTGATACTGTGTGCTTGCTGTCATTGTGTTACATGTACTCTCTGTAAATTCTTTTGTTGTTGTTGCCGACATCAAATACGCCATATTCAATATGGTTGTTCTTGATATCGTCGCCGGTGCGGCGATCGCATATGGTAACATACATCGAGTGACTTTTGGTCGTAAATAAGCCATTCTGCATATCACTCTAGAACTTTTTTCACAGCAGACAGGTCACTCAGGACACACAGAATACATACAAGATCTATTACATATTCTCAGATAGCATTTTCAGAGACTGCTTCTTTCCTATGCATGTAATAAAAGAGATGCTATAATAGAGGCAATAAAGGCAAACTGGGAATCATATGATAGAGAGAGCAATAATACAGACCAACATAAAGGGCTATTCAGGAGACAGTGTCGACATTCAAAGAATTAGGGAAATTTGCAAATTTCACATTTTGAATACGTCTCCCCGTCTAGGTGATTGAAATGCGTACCACACAACATGCACGTATGGTGGATGTCATCATAGCCGTCGGGTGCCACAAATTGGTGGCTTTTAAGCTGCTGACTTTTACACGCTATACATCTACAGCTGCACGATATCATACGACACCACTACAGTCACTTTCGCTAGTTATGTTCCTTATTGCTCTGTTCCATCAATCTCGCTGTCTTAACATTACATAATCTATTCAATGGCAGGTATAGTCAGCTTGATGTCAGGAGCCGAGTCAGGCTCATCCCAATCAAGTACATCTGGAATTATGTCACCCAATGGATCATAACTATCAAACCTTGTCTTTTGCGGAGCCGATGCAACCAGGTGAACTCGTATGCTATTAGAAGTTGACATCGAGGATAGCATCCCAACTTCTATTGAGCCATCCTCTTTGAATATCCGGCGCAAGCAGCCTACCAACTTGTTCAGCTCTCCAATCGGGATCCTTTTACCTCCCATTACATAGACCATCGCTCTTTTGATAGAGCTTGCATCGGGCACAGCATCGTACAGCATAGCAAGCGAGTCACGCAGAGAAGATTCCGAGCTTGGGCTTGCCCTGCTTGTGCACAGTACATTCATTGACGGCTTAATCATTCCAGAAGAGATCGACGTAATGACCTCAACTATCGCATTATTTGTTATGGCAAAGCAATCTTGTTGAGTCAGCTCTGGGTTATTATCTAAAAATGCGTCGTTGTCCATCACTATTGTCGACTCTGAAGCTTCGCGCACTCTTCGAAGAGCCGTCCCAGCGCTGAAAATGCGATCGACTTCGTATTTGAAGGGCATAATTGCTATAGAGATTACTGCAGTTCTAGAGTCTTTTGCCATTTTGCATACAAGTGGCGCTATTGCAGTACCTGCTCGCCCTGCCAAATTTGAAACAACGATTACTGTCGAGTAGCCGTGCATTGCTGCAGCCACCTCATTTCGGTGACCCTCCACAAAAGAGCGTAACTTGTAACTGGAAGGATTGACCCATTCTCCAGATCGAACAAGGATAGCAGTGCACCTATCATTGCGTACCAAATCCTTCTTATCGTTGCTTATCAACAGGCATTTGCATTCAAGAGCCGCACTCGCTGCAGCTGCGATTTTACTTCCTACGCCACCGATGCCCACCAGCAGCATAGGATTTTTGATCGATAGCTCATCCTCCAAGGTTTCCCCGAGCTCCCCCGCACAGAGATATAGAGGTCAAGTTAAAAAGTTTTGGTGATTAATCAAAAGCTAATCATAGCGTAACAAAGTTTTAGCTGGTTTACAAAATTATGTTTGCCTTCAATGCAAAGTTGGAAAAATCATAAATTTTTACATGCAATTTGTCACCAAGCAAAATTTGACGGTTAGCAGCATTTGTTGTAGTGGTCGTCGACGATACGACTACTGGCTTGTATGCATAGTTTCTTCCCTGCTTTACTTTACTAATCTCATCAATTACTATTTCACCTTCCCAATCCTGCCACATAGAGTTGCGCTTCTTAGCTATTCTCCTTGTACAAGTGTGCAAGTATTCTGAGCGTTCCTTGGATACTTGAGAGATAACCTTCAGGTCCTTCCATCGGTATGCCTCCGTCCCCGGCCTAGCGGCATAGCGTGAGATATTAACAATGTCTGGCTGAGATCTCTCGACCAAGTCAATAGTTTCTTTGAAATCATCCTCTGTTTCTGAAGGAAATCCTACGATTATATCAGTAGAGATAGTCATCTCAGGGATCTTGTCTCTAAATGTCTTCACAGCGTCCATAAATGTCTTGGAAGTGTGACCCCGTTTCATCTTTTTCAATATTCTATTGCTTCCGCTCTGGACTGGGATATGGAGAAACTTGAAGAGTTTGTCATTTTCATAGAACAGACGAACCATCCCATCTAATATTGCAGGCATATACATAGGATTCATCATTCCTACCCTAATCTTGAAGCTGCCTTCAATAGAGCAGCATTCCTTCAGAAGATCTACGAGGTCGGTATGTATGTCTCTTCCATAGCATCCATTGTCGGTCGAGGAAAGCCATATCTCTTTGCAGCCACTTTTAATATCCGATTTGATCTGTCTTACGATATCACCTATGCGGTAACTCCTAATCCATCCCTTAGCAATCTTTGTTTGGCAAAAGGTGCACTCACTCATGCACCCACTTGCTATCTCGACTATGCTGACCACCGAATTAAGTCTGACCCGAGGAAGATTGACCTTATCAACGTGAGAGTCTCTAAGTGCCACCATCCTTTCTCCTGACAGGGCTAGCCTCACAGCATCGGGTGCCTTGTCGATAGAATTTGGCCCAAGAAGGCTTGCCGAGGAACTCAGTGATTCTATTTTTGCCCTATCTGCCTTTGGCAGGCAACCTGCAACGATAAGTGGCTTGCCCGATTTGGTCATTGTCCTAATTCTGCTTACCATTCTATGCTCAGTGGTGTCTTTGACAGAGCATGTGACAATGAGGTTGAGGGCACTTTCACTTTTCTTGGTTGCAATTTCATAGCCAGCCTCCTTTAAGATCCCACTTATCATCTCAGAATCAGCCATGCTTGCCGAGCAGCCATACGCTTCAATCCATACCTTGGGCACAGCCTTTGTCAGTAGTGGGATGGTTTCTAGGATTGACGGCTTGAGCGACATGTCGAGCAACGTAGAAGACAGTAAATCGTCTTACCTTAAAAATCATATGCCATTTCATCAGTCTATCTCCGACCGACTTAGAAAGCTCCGCGAAAAAAGGAAGGATAAGGAAGTGAATGAATAACAGCCTTCACAGAGATGTCATAACTTTTGACTACTACTGCTACTTCAACAGTCACCTTTTTCCTTTTCGCTGCTACGTGCGATTGTGAAGCCAAATCTCGGTTAATACAGTAACATATGTAGTAAGAAGTGCACCAGACTCCATGCTGTTGCGATTTTTTTCCAGATCGTTTCCAAGCGCCATCATAAATGACTTGGGTATCTTCAGGTACTCGCCGATATAGATCAGCAGCGAATAGTACATAAGCTTCATTATCTCGCTTCTATCCGCACCTTCGTCAATTTTCATACTTGACATCATGTTTGAAACTACAAGGGATAGCTGCGGCGACAAAAGTGCACGGTCTTCCTTATCTACAAGCCTGATCGCACGCATGTAAAGCAAGTCTTCTATTGCAGACGCAGTCTGCTCAACGCGCTGATGATCTTCTGACATTGCTATTTGTTCTTAGTCGGCAAGCCTATTTTAGATTGCTTACCAGTGAACGATAGACTGCTACAGAATTTGGATCTACTATCCCCTGCAATACGTACGGCTTCCCATCTGAGAGTCTAATGTCCATTGCAACTGCACTATATGGTATGTCAAACTGGTCGATTTTGGATTGCTCGGTTGTGTCAAAGAATTTTGTACACTTACCAGGTTCATAGCATGAGAAGGCACAGACCCTTTCAACTCGTCTGTGGCCTAAGCTGCCTGCTCTTCCTCCTGCCAAACCAATCGATTCCTCCACCATTAAGATGAAAATATCGTTTTTCATTTTCTTGTCCAAGAAAACATCATTCTCTGCTACAAGGATTTTGCGCTGTGGAAGCTGTAATATGACATCAATAGAGTCTGACATCTATGCATAAGGTAGACGAAGGAGTAAAATAATTATTTGTTTGAGCTCTTTTGCTCCATTCACCTTTTTGTTTACTGCAATGAATATGGCGATTGCTTATGGTGCATCCAGCCCAGAGAGAAACATATGCATTTTGCAATACATAGATATGAAGAGGGGGTGTTGTGATAAATATATAATATCTGCAAACTGCATGATCTCTCATGGTCAAGACTGCTTCATCACCTCAAGTTCTCGAGACAGATAGCAAGGCACCAGATTTTAAACTGAAAGGCGTGGATAGCATGATGCACTCATTGCACGATTACAAGAGCAAGGCAACATTGGTTGTCTTCATTTGTAATCACTGCCCCTACGTCAAGGCAAGGATTGGTGACATTGTAGCTTTGCAAAGCAAATTCAACCCATCTGAGCTTCAGGTCATTGGCATCAATAGCAATGATCCAAACTATGAAGAGGAGGGCTTTGACAACATGGTCATTTTTGCAAATGAGCACAAACTCAATTTTCCATATCTAATAGATGAAAGCCAAGATGTTGCAAGGGCATATGGCGCAGTATGCACTCCAGACCCATTCCTATTTGATGTAGATCATAGGCTAGTATTCCACGGCAGGATAAATGACGCACTTGAGCCAGAGGTTAGGCCTACAGTCCCGGTTATGGAGAACAACATTCGCAAACTGCTAAAAGGAGAAAAGATAGAGAAGGACTTTGATCCTTCTATTGGTTGTTCAATAAAGTGGAAGAACTAGCAGCCGGCTAGCCGTACTGATAGATTACCCCTTTTTCTCCTCTAGGGTGATGCCACTCTGTTTCCTTAGCACAGGTCCCGCACTCTATACATGCTTCATGCTGAAGCGTCACCTCACCTCCATCCATACTGTAGCAGAGTGTAGGACAAAGGGTCACCATCTTTCTCATAAATTCGGACTTTGGGTTGAGCACTTTGATGTGTGAAATCCTATCGTCATCGTACTTTAGCCGTGCAATGCGCTGGGCTATAGTTGGTATTGTAGGTTCATATGTTGCCTGAACTTGTCTCCCCGTTTTTTCTGCAAGCTCTATTGGCACCTGCACGTACGTGTCTTCTGATTCGACCAAAGGTAACAGCCTGTCGTAGCCTAGAATGTTTGCAAAGCCTACAGCCAGCCCTCTTAGTGTGCCGCTTGACATTAGCTTGAACACCATGCCGTAGCGCTGTCCGATGATATCCTTTGGCACATCCCTTGCAGCATCGAGGAATATCTTCAGATAATCCTTGTCTATCTCCTTCATATCTCGTGTATATGGACTCTCTTCTATGGACTGGCTGTAGAATTCGCCCAAGTAGGTAGTAGAAAAATTGTTTCTATCAATAGATCTTGCGACTGCGTTTGCTGCCCTTACGGCATCATCAATGCCGACGTTGAGTCCTTCAATTCTTGGCCCGATAAAAACTCCTCTTCCTGCCGCATCGCCTATGAAGAGGATATTTTTGTAGTACGGCTTTTTCATTGCACAGCGCTTGCCATCTGGCACCAGTTTGGCTCCATATTCAAGCTCGATATAATCAGTGACAAATTTTGTGTCGTATTTTGTGGCAAGGTCGTTCTTGACAGAATCGAGCCTCGCTCGGATTTCCTCCTCCGATTTGTACTTTCCGCTTTCGACCAGCTTTTTCCTTTCAGCACGTGAGTAGTAGATATCACGAAGATCATTCCAGGTCTTTATCAATTTGCTAACGGCAAACCGTGTCCTAAGCTGTTCCTCCTTTGGCAGGTTCTTGTCTATTTCCTCTTTAACTGCCACTTCATCTTTGATAAATTCTGCAACTAAAGGATTCTTTAGCAAGGTATTTGTCAGCGTATATGGTTCGGAGGGCCTGTCCATAAGCGAGTCATAATGATAGACTGCACCTACAGATAGTGTGTCGAGATTTGTATACAAAAATCCACCCCCGATGTGGTTAAGTGTGACGTCGCCAGCGAATAGATGTGCAGCACCTTCATCGGGCCCGATTCCGAATCGCCGTTCTATTATCTCTTCTGGCAGCTTGACTATGACCTTTACACCTTGATAAAGCTGCTCTGGCGTAAATTTTGTCCTAGCACCAGTCATTTCTGCAACTTCTGAATTGACACCATCTGCAGCAATTACTGCTTTTGCTTCAAAAGGTTCTAACTCGTCAGTTTCAATTACTGTTTTTTCATCCTGCCAGCTTAGCGAACGAACGTGCACGCCTGAAACTATGCCGCCACCTTGCCGTTCTGCACTTTCACCAGCCTGCTTTGCAAACCACCAATTCAGCTTATTGAGGAGAACAGAATAGCCAAAGTTTGCTTGATATTCGTGTGCCGCAGTCAGATCCATTGTGAATACCTTGTCACGAGACGTTGCATGCAGCATATACTGAGTTATCTTGCGCTCGACAGGTGTATCCTGAAGAAATTCTGGATAAACGTCCTCAACGTTATATGTCCTGCCATGCTTCGGTTTCTTAGAATATAATATGCCACCAGAAATATTCTTACTTCCAACTTTCTTGCCGGCCTCAATTAATATCGCTTGTTTGTTTAGGTCAGACAGCCGTTTTAAGGCTGCAAGGCCAGCTGATCCGCCGCCAATTATTGCAACGTCATAGTGCTCCATATTATTTCTTTACCTCTATTGTGGGCCTCTGCTTTCTTAGTTCCTCAAGCAAGAGTGGTATCACGTCCTCCATTCTTCCCTTGATAAATACATCACACTCGTCTTTCATAGGCGAGTTTTCATCTGGATTGATTGCCACTATAAAGCCGGACTCTTTCATGCCTGCAATGTGTTGCATGGCTCCACTTATTCCTACTGCAATATAGAGCAATGGCGTTACCTTGCGGCCACTCGTCCCTATGACCCTATCAGGTATCATGTAGGTGGAGTTTGTAGATTCACTTACATAAAACGGCTTTTTAGATATCGGAAGCGAAATACCAACTTCGGCTTCAATCTCTTTTGCAAGTTCGGCTATTAACTTGATGTTCTGCTCTGGTGAATCCTTGACCCCCTTGCCAAAGCTCACTACAGCCTTGTGGCTGTCAAAGTCGACTGCGCTTTTGACTATTTTTCTATCAAGTACTCTTACCCGAAGATCCTGTTCATCAAATTCTGGGACATAGTCTACTGTTTCGCCTCGCCTTGATGTATCTCGCTCAATTGGGACAAACACTCCAGGAATTATGCTGCACGCCTGGGGATGGTATTCACGCTCGTTAATGGGGTTACGGTTGTCAAGGCAAAGAATAGTAGTCCAGAGGAAGCCGGAAAAGTCTGGCCTATACATTTCAAGGGTTTTTTCATATTTTATAGATTGTCCCTTTGTCTTATGTTCATGTTTTATTTCCAAGTCCTCGATAACAAGTTTGTTGATGTCCGAAGCAAGCCCTGATTCAAGCTCTGCAAGAACTGTAGATGACATGTGCCTCCCTATGCTGTCTGCTGCAAAAAACATGTATCGCGGCTTTATAAATTCAGAAGCATTAGAAAATTTCGCAACCAGATCTCTATTCCTTGCTATCTGGCTTATGACCTTGGTATCGACAAGGTTCCTCCTATATCGAAGTTCAGGGCTATCTGCGTAGATCACTGCATCAGCGCCATAAAAAATAAGGTCGTCACACAACTTGCGTACATTGTGTCCAAGTACAACTGCAACCACTTTCTCGTCAGAGGAATATTTCTTATTGAAGCCATCCATGAGCCGCCTAGCCTCACCCAGCATCTCGAGGCTGACAGGCACGGGCACACCGTCTTCATGCTCTATGACAACATAGAGGTGTTGATACTTTGAAGATGATACCATATTATTTGATCACCATGCCTCCAAGTGCCTCATACATGTTGGATACTACCTTTGCAATTTGGTCTCGGTCGGTTCCATCGATAACTTCGGCTTTTCTGCTAGCCTTCGCTTTTGGTATGCGCTCAACTTTGTAAACAATCGTTGGTGAGCCGGGCAACCCAACTAGTTTTGGATCGATGCCCAGCTGCTGCGTGTTTAAGACCTTCAAGAATTGTTTGTATTTCTCTGCCCTGAATTTTGCTTCCTTCTGATATTTTTCAAACGCAAGTCTTTGTGATACAGTACTGAAAAATGCCTTGTACGAGGGGTCTATAGATATGAAAACTGGAAGGGGCGCCTCTACATCTTCAATGATATCATAAAATCCTTGGAGTGAGATGAGGCGCTTTGCCCTTACAAGTCGACTCTGCAGATCAACATCATAATCTACTACATTACCTAGGAAGGTATAGCCCAGCTTCCAAGCAGTCTGAGGTCCAGTCTGGCCGGTCTCGCCGTCAGATGCCCTGTGTCCTGAAAATACGATGTCCACCTTGCCTCCTTCCACATTAGAGATGCCAGCCCTCAGCACTTCGGCCGTAGCAAGTGTATCGGCACCTGCAAAGATCCTGTCGCTGTACAGATGTAATTCGTCAGCATCACAGAGTAGTTGCGATTGCTGTAGAGCGCTCTCGGCTATAGGAGGGCCCATCGTTCCAACTGCAACCCTGGCACCATATTTGACCTTAGCGTAAAATGCTGCATTTGATGCTATAGCACTATGGGGTCCAAGGATGCTCTTTGTTTCCGCCCTATTTAGGGTGCCATCTGCGTTGTAGCTAACATTCCCCTCAGAGAAATCAGGTTCTAATTTTACAATAACTGCGACATTTAGGTCAGTTGTTGTTGTCGTCAATACCTATCAGATGGCATATCCCCATCAATTACTATCATTAAATTGTTTGTGAAGAAAAGAAGTTATGCGGCGATCAGCTCTTGTGTCGATAATACCCTCAGCTTTTCGTAAGCGGTTCTCAAGCTTTGATAGAAGTGAGGCATTTTGGGCGGCATCATAGTGTATGCAATGTAAAAGTCCTCTGCTTCCCTCATGTAGCGCCTTATCTTATCATGTCCTGGAACGCGCAGAATAAACAACATATTGTTAAGCCTATCTGCCAGCTTGATTACCTTGACATCGTATTCAGCATCGCGAAGGATGTCACAGTATTCTAAAAACCGCTCCAGCTGACGCTCTCTATCGTTTGCTCCTGGATAGTTTTCAAGGGGCTTGATCTTCAGTTCGCTTGCAATGTCACGGATCCTGCTGCCAAAACGGTAATCAAGATACGCTTCAAATCCATAGGACTTGGATTGATATAGATTCAAGATTCTCTCATCGTCTTCCATTACGTCATGCAGAATTGCGGTTGCAATTTCTACGCTTGTGATATTGCGATTGATTGAGCGATAATGCCTCACTACATCCATAGTGACCGGCCACGTGTGGGTTTCGAGGAACGGGGAGGTGCCGTCTTCGCGCATTTGTGCAGAATGGACTTCTTCTGCGACCTCAACTGCGCCCTCGATGTAATCGTCCACTCGCATTTTAGCCTCATCATGCAGAAAATCCAAGAATTCACGCTTGCTTACTCGAGGAGTGTCGAGATTGCTGCTCATACCACTACATAGCAATCTAGTTGAACAAAAGTTCTTTGGTAGATGATAATATAATAAAAACATTCTAAATAGCTAGTCTATATCTTACACTACTGAGATGAGATGGTAGCAAATGGTAGACCAATCAATAATTCAAAAAATAAAGGCAGCAACTGTAGCATTAGGTATACGAAATTACGGGGAAGACAACCCGATAAAGATCATTGGTTGCGGCTGCATAATCAATAGTAGAGGATATTTACTTACTGCTGCCCATGTTGTGAAGGCATGTCATGCTGAATATATGAAGCAGGTAGATCAGGGAAATCGAAAAGTCAGATTCGCTATGTATAGGAGACGCCCGTCAGGCTATGAAATTACTGAGATCGAGCAATTTAGTTTCTCCGAATGGGATCCTAATGCATCTGATGACTCCAAAAAACTTGAATTAGATGTAGCATGCGGCAAACCTCTTGATGCGCCAGCACAGTTTCCGTTTCTCGAAATTAAGGACTTTGTAAAGTTCAACGCTCTAGATGATATTCTCATGAGTGGATATCCTGGAGGAGAATATACATTCTCGATACAGCCTAGTCATGTTTGGGAAGTCGATTTAATCCACTATTATAGCAGGGAAGAATCTCAGGTCTGATGCCAATAGATGAAGAAAGCTTGCCAGATGGTTTCATCACCGATATAATCGGTACAAGTGGTTCTAGTGGATCTCCAATAACTGACACTGAGGGTAAAATCATAGGAGTTGCTTGCGGGGTTATTCCTGCCACCCTTATACAAAATGAGAAGGTGCTGCCTAATGCCTTCTCTCCCATAGGTTTAGTATATGCTTTAGGAAATAACAAATTTCTTCACTGGGTCCAAAGTGTAGTGAAATATTATGATACAGGCGAACTAGACACTCCAAAGGTAGCATCGAGGCTATTGAAATTTGAACATGAAGATTCTAAATAATTTGTCTGAAGGTTTTCCTAACATTAGAGAAATTAATAATTATTACAGAACTTTAACTATCCAGCCGTTGATATGACTTCGGAGCACGCCTTTTTAGGCACGAGAGCACCATCTTCCGGAGTTGCAATACGAAGAGTCCGAGTGAGTATCTAAAGGGAGTGTTGTCACTCTTGCATGGCAGGCTAAAATAATAGCACACTCCGCAGTAATTGCAAAATACGGCATGAGTCACAGATCATACCCTCCGCAAGATTCTCTCAAGGCAACATCATAGAAGTAAGTCGCATAGATGCTAGCATATCTTTAATCTATCACCAGAAGGAGCGCTTTTTATTCAATCTGACCTCTCGTTATAAAGACCAACGTCAAACTGCCCATCTACAAGATAGGACTTGTCAAAAAAAGCAGGTTGACAGTTATTACCAAACGCGCAAACAGAAAGCCGAAGCACAAGAATAATGAGGGGAGGCATTAGCCATATAAGCCCGTATGGAAAAATAGGGGTGCTAACACTTTGCTTACCAGCTTCAGAGGTTTTAATCTGGCAGAAGATGCCTTCCCTCCCAGTGGAGACCAGCCTGAAGCAATAGAGCAGCTTGTAAGAGGAGTGAATGAGGGTGGACGACAGACACTCCTCGGCGTTACTGGCAGCGGCAAGACGTTTACAATTGCAAATGTCATTGCAAATGCAAACAAGAATACCCTTGTGATTTCTCATAACAAGACCCTCGCAGCGCAGCTGTATGCTGAATTCAAAGAGTTCTTTCCAAAGAATAATGTCGGCTATTTTGTGAGCTTTTATGATTATTATCAGCCTGAAAGCTACATTCCTCAGACAGACACCTATATAGAAAAGGATACGGAGGTAAATGAAAAGATAGAGAAGATGCGGCTAGAAGCAACTGCTATGCTGATGTCAGGTGAGCCTACAATAATTGTGTCTACAGTATCGTGCATTTATTCTCTCGGTTCGCCAAAAGAGTGGGAGAAAAGTGCAATTTCAGTGTCTAGAGGAATGACAATTGACCGGAAATTGCTAATCCACAACTTTATCGAGGCGCGTTATGAGCGAAACGACATATCACTTGTACCCGGCAGCCTTCGAGTAAAGGGTGATACGATTGACATTATCCCTGGATATTCTGATGACATTATTCGCATCTCAATGTTTGGTGACGAGATCGAGCGCATAAGCATACACGACCATGTCACTATGAAAAAATTGCGAGACGTAAATACAGTCAAGATATTTCCAGCCAAGCACTACATTACTGACGACGATTCGCGTAGCAAAGCTATTGCCTCAATCAAGCGCGAATTGGGGAACTGGCTTCCAAGTCTACCATCAGAACTTGAAAGGCAGAGGCTTATGCAGCGCACAAAATACGATCTGGAGATGATAGAGGAGTTTGGCTATTGCTCAGGAATCGAGAATTACTCGCGTCACTTGGATGGGAGGACACCAGGACAGCCGCCCTACTGCTTGCTCGACTTTTTTGGTGATGACTTTTTGTTAGTAATTGACGAGTCGCATGTTACATTACCACAGTTGCATGGTATGTACAATGGGGATTATTCGCGCAAAAAGATGCTAATCGATTATGGTTTTCGTCTGCCAAGTGCATACGACAACCGTCCACTCAAGTTTGAAGAATTTGAGAAGTACCTCAAGAATGTGATTTTTGTGTCGGCTACTCCTGGCCCCTACGAATTAAAGAGTAGCCTGCAGGTCATTGAGCAGCTAGTACGCCCTACGGGGCTTGTAGATCCCAAAGTCGAGATTCGCACCACCAAGAACCAGATGGAGGATCTGATAAAAGAGATAAAGGACAGAGCAAAGAAGAAACAGCGGACTCTTGTCACTACAATGACAAAGAGGATGGCAGAAGACCTGGCAGAATTTCTTGCTAAAAATAATGTGCGCGTGCGCTATCTTCATTCTGAGATTGAGGGTCTTGAGCGGACAGAACTAATCAGGCAGCTACGTCTTGGCGAGTTTGATTCGCTAGTAGGCATCAACCTACTAAGAGAAGGACTCGATATCCCGGAAGTTTCTCTAGTTGCGATCCTCGATGCAGACAAGGAGGGCTTTTTGCGTAACACAACCAGCCTGATTCAGACGTTTGGTAGGGCAGCAAGGAACCTTGATGGTACTGTCATAATGTATTCAGATCACATTACCCAGTCAATGAAGCAAGCTCTCGAAGAGACGGAACGCAGACGCAAAAAGCAGATGAAGTACAACAAGATACACAATATAACTCCAAAGACAATAGTCAAGCCAATAGCAGAAGGTATTAAGGAAGTTGCCGATGTTGAAGTGGAAACAAAGTCGATGGCAAGGCAGGATCTGTTCAAACTTGCTGTAGAGACAGAAGCCACAATGAAGAGGTTTGCCGAAGAGCTGGACTTTGAAAAAGCAATAATGTTTCGAGGAAAGCTTGATAAGATAAGAAAGGCGCTTGGCGAGCCTGTGTTCTCAAAGGTGTCCTAATGCATAACAAGATAATAATCAAAGGTGCTAGGCAGCACAATCTTAAGAATATCAATGTTGAAATACCAAAAAACAAGCTTGTAGTCATTACGGGTCTGTCTGGCTCCGGGAAATCGACGCTTGCATTTGATACAATATATGCAGAAGGTCAGAGACGTTATGTGGAATCGCTATCAGCGTATGCAAGACAATTTTTAGAATTGATGGACAAACCGGATGTTGATTCAATAGATGGTTTGTCGCCAGCAATATCCATACAGCAAAAGACCACAAGTAAAAACCCTCGCTCGACTGTTGGCACGGTGACAGAGATTTACGACTACCTGCGTCTTCTGTTTGCAAGAATAGGAGTGCCTCACTGTCCTAAATGTGGCAGAAAGATAGCCAGCCAGTCAGCGGACTCGATCACTGAAACCATAATGAAAACAGCAGAGGGTAAAAATGTTATGATCTTGGGCCCAGTCATACAGGCCAAGAAAGGAACATATGAAAAATTATTCGACCAGCTCAAGCAGGATGGTTTCGCTCGCATTAGGCTGGATGGGGAAATTGTAAGGCTCGACGAGGATGAGGGAGAGGAAGGAGAGAAGAAACAAATAAAATCCAATTACCCAAGGCTCGACAGGCAAAAAAAGCATACTATCGAAGTGATCGTAGACAGACTGAAACCCTCTCTCGAAGAAAAGAGCAGGCTTTTTGACTCGATACAATCTGCGCTGAAGGTAGGTGGAGGGATTGTTGTAGTTTTAGTCGACAGCAAGGACACCATGTATTCGCAGAGGAATGCCTGCCCTCGTTGTGGTATTTCACTTGGAGATCTGGAGCCTAGAACCTTTTCATTCAACTCTCCATTTGGAGCATGCAAAGAATGCAATGGACTTGGTATCAAAATTGAATTTGATCCAGATTTGATAATACCTGACAAATCAAAGAGCATAATAGAAGGGGCAATAAAGCCATGGGCGGGACACTTTGCAACGTTTCGATCTGCCATGTTGCGCGATGTAGGCAGAAAGTTTGGTTTTGACCTTGCGACTCCTTTGTCCAACATGAGGCCAGAACAACTTAGGGTAATACTCTATGGAAGTGACGAGAGCATCCATTACAAGTACCAGTCACGTTATTCTGACAGCCGATGGGAATATCGCGGATCATTTGAGGGTGTCATACCAAACCTTGAGCGCATTTACCGCGAGACGGAATCAGATTCCAAGCGCGAAGACCTAATGCAATTCATGCGGGAGCGACCTTGCGAGTTGTGCAATGGTAGGCGCCTGCGTGACGAAGCTTTGGCGGTCAGAATAGATAACAGGTCGATAATGGATGTATGTGACATGTCAATAGATGAGTGCCATCGTTTCTTTCAAACTTTAGAGCTCACAGAAACCGAGCGCTACATCGCAAGGACTATACTGAAGGAGATCATGTCAAGACTTGAGTTTCTGCTAAATGTTGGGCTCAACTATCTGACTCTCAATAGAATGACTGCCACTCTTTCTGGCGGCGAGTCCCAAAGGATTAGGCTTGCGACCCAGATCGGGTCAAACCTGACAGGTGTACTTTACGTATTAGACGAGCCAACGATCGGCCTCCATCAACGCGATAATATGAGGCTAATAGAGACGCTCAAGAAACTTCGAGATCTAGACAATACTCTCATTGTGGTAGAACATGATGAGGAAGTTATACGAAGCTCTGACTGGATAATAGATATAGGCCAAGGTGCTGGGAGCCATGGAGGAGCTATTGTTGCAAGTGGCCCGCTTGAAGAGATCGTAAATAATCCTAATTCTATTACAGGCTCCTTTCTCAGAGGTGATCAACGGGTTGTCCATAGGCACGAACGGAGAAAGTCAAGCAAGTGGCTAACGATTCACAATGCATATGAGAATAACCTAAAGTCTATTGATGTTAGGTTTCCCCTAGGCTGCATGACAGCCGTTACCGGTGTTTCAGGCTCAGGTAAGTCTACACTAGTAAATGATATATTATTCAGAGCACTTGCCGCACACTTTTACGGTTCAAAAGAAAGAGCAGGTAGGCACGATAAGATATCAGGCCTTGAACATATAGATAAAGTGATAGGCATCGATCAGTCTCCAATTGGTAGAACTCCAAGATCGAATGCTGCCACTTATGTCAATGCATTCACACCCATCCGGGAGCTATTCTCAAAGACACCTCAGGCAAGAGAGATGGGATACAAAGCTGGTAGGTTCTCATTCAATGTCTCAGAGGGGAGATGTGAAGTGTGTGAGGGTGGAGGCTCAAAAAAAATAGAGATGCAATTCTTGCCAGATATCTACGTCACTTGTGATGAATGCAAGGGCAGACGCTATAATTCTGAAACACTTACGATCAAATACAAGGGCAAAAATATATCAGATGTGCTTGACATGACTGTTGAAGAAGCCCTAAAATTCTTCAATGCTATACCGACTATTACCAAAAAGCTCCAAACTCTAAGCGATGTAGGTCTTGACTACTTGAGGCTGGGGCAGCCCGCAACCACGCTCTCAGGAGGGGAAGCCCAGAGAATCAAGCTTGCTGCAGAGCTGTCAAAGCGTGACACGGGCAAGACAGTCTACATTTTAGATGAGCCAACTACGGGCCTCCACTTTGCAGACGTAAGCAAGCTGTTAAGTGTGCTAAAAAGACTGGTTGACCTTGGCAACACAATCATAATCATCGAGCACAACCTTGATGTCATTACGTCGGCGGATTGGATAATAGACCTTGGTCCGGAAGGTGGCGCAGCAGGCGGACGAATTGTTGTAGCAGGTACTCCTGAGGAAGTAAGCGAAAGCACTGGCAGCCATACGGGTGAGTATTTGAAGCCAAAGTTGTCAGTGGATAGTATGATTTTGCAGAGGGCCAATCAATGACTTTGATCACCACTACAATTCTGAAAGAAAAACGCGTTCCAGAGCAGCCTGGCGTCTACCTAATGAAGGACAGTGAGGGAGGGATAATCTACATAGGTAAGGCCAAGAACCTGCGAAAGCGTGTCAGCTCTTATTTTATCAAGCATGACCCCAAGTTAGACTGGAAGACTAGCAAGCTGGTTGGTAGGGTATCAGATATAGATTTTGTAGTTACGGATAATGAAATAGAGGCATTCCTTCTTGAATCCAATCTCATTAAGCGTTACCGACCGGTCTTCAATATTGAATTAAAGGATCAGCAACGCTATACCTATCTAAAAATAACAGATGAGGTTTTTCCCCGTCTCCTAGTCGCCCGTCGCAACAGAGCAGGGGAATTTACAGGACCAAAGGGAAGAATCTATGGGCCCTTTGTGCGAGGTAGTTCTAAATATTTGACGGTTGGGCTCTTGCGAAAATTATTCAAGGTAAGAGTTTGCAACAGGCTACCCAAGATACCGTGTCTACAGTATTTTATCAAGAACTGTGACGCCCCATGTATAGCTAATGTAATGCGTGAGCAATATATGACGAATATAGTAGCATTGCAAGACATACTTGAAGGTAAGAGCAATATCGACAAGTTTGTAGAGAAAATGCGTGCAGAGATGAAGCATGCATCCGAGCTTGGCAACTATGAAAGAGCAAAAGAGATCAGAGATACCCTGTACAGATTGAACAACTTGCGCATTAAGCAGAAGATGGAAAAGGCTGTCAGCCGCAACCATGATGAAGAGTACATTAGTATTTTAAAAGATATCAAAAAGGGGGTGGCTCATGTAATGGCACTCCGCAGGACACGTGGGGTCATAAGCGATCGGAAAAAATTCGAATTTGATCTAGTAGGCGACAACTCACTCTCCTCATTTCTTTTACAGTATTACTCGTCAGGCTCAGTAATTCCGCGGTTCGTCTACGTCAATGAAGAACTTGAGGACAAGCAGCTATTAGAAATGTCCCTTGAAAAAATAGCAGAACACAAGGTGAGCATCTTTAATGTTGAAAAGACGCTCACAAAGGATAAGCGACAACTTATGGACCTTATCGTGCGCAATCTTTCAATATATATTGAAAAGGGTTATGATCCAGCCGTAGTTGAGCTGAAGAAGGTCTTAAGGCTTACTTCCATGCCCGAAGTCATTGATTGCTTTGATGTATCAAATCTTGGAATCTCAATTGCTGTAGGGTCATGTGTTAGATTTGTCAATGGCAAGCCGAACAAGAACCACTACAGAAGATTCAACATCAAAACAATAGTAAGACAGAACGACTATGCCATGATGAGCGAGCTTGTTCATCGGCGCTATTCCTCTACAGGCGAAAAGATTCCAGATCTTATACTGATAGATGGTGGGCGCGGCCAGCTCGGAGCTGCTATTATGTCCCTTAGAAGCTTGGGGATCTCCGATGTCCCCTGCATCAGTCTTGCAAAGGAAAATGAAGAGATCTATGTGTCCGGTTCTAAAGATCCAGTTGTGCTGCCGAAGAGTAACTCGGGCTTAAAAATGCTTCAGCATGCTCGAGACGAGGCTCACAGATTTAGCCTTGCCTATAATATCAAGCTGCGAAAATTGCGTTAATCATTTCCGTATATTCTAGGTGGACATCTATAATAATAACTTCTTACCTTACTGAGCAAGAAAAAAGGAGATTAGTTAATTAATCTTATGTGCATTT
>DATFCN010000155.1:0-2908 GCA_035253045.1 Nitrososphaera sp. | reverse complement strand
TCGGATAGCAATGTCTCAATTTTCTGTGAAGATAAGAAAGCAAAATAACAACAATGACAACGAATTTTTGCTAGAAGGCTTCGCAAGAGGAGAGCCGCTTGAACTGGATAGGCATCACTACAAAGTGGAAATAAAGGCAGTAACATATCATGGAATGGAGATCAAACAAGAAAAGGATCTTGTTACTGTAACGTTCCTACTCGATCTTTAAAGATTTGACAGAATGTGCTAAGTTTATTGAAAGCGCGAGAGCGCACCTACTCGACAGAAATTTCCCCAAAAGAGTGGAAGCTCAGTTCGATATCCTCTATATAGAAAGTCTCTTGCATAGAGAAAAGACAAACCGAAACACTGGGACAGACAGGCAGACATAGCTTCTTTCAAACTTTGTCAAACGCACGTAGTCGATATGAAGGGACCCCAACCTTTGAAATGTCACAATCTTAGCTAAACCACTGTTCAAGTGACTCATTACGGTTTGCAACAGATTTTTGCAGCTTGTCAAGTGTGCTGCTCACTCTATCTGTTGAAAAACTTTTGTTGACACAAAGAAAATCAAGTACATTTTCTCTATTGACTGCACCAAATTCAATTGGGCCGAACTTTGGCTCTTCTGGTTCGAGAAAGATGCTTCGTATCTCTTGGTATGGCACCTGTGGAAGCAGGCTCTTGATTTTTTCAATATCTTCCAGCCTACCATTTTCCTTAATCAATTTGATTGCAGTCTTTGGGCCAATACCAGGAAACCCTCCAGGGTTAAAATCGGTGCCGATAAGTATTCCGACATCCACTAGCTGCTCGTGTGTTAGGCCAGTCTCCTCCAATACCTTGTCATGTTCAAGTATTTCCGGCTCGATATCAATGTAGGCGTTGCGGTTTGGCACCTTGCGCTTGCCGCTGATTGCCAAATTGCGTATTAACTTCCTTGCTCCAAACAATATGGAATCATAATCTTGGCTTCCAACTGCAAAAGCCATGTCATGCCTTGTAAGGTAAGAAGCTGCTGATTCTCCTTCAGAGGGAGCCTGAATATAGGGAATGCCAAGATAGGATAGTAATTTTTTTGAATCTTCTACCATCTCTCGGGTCAGCACCGCGGTACGCGTGCTATATTTGCGCGCATCATCCACCCTTCCCTCTTCAATTGCAAGATGATATCTTTCTGTTGCTTCTTTTTTCAGCTGGCTTCTGCGCTCTATTTCAGCCATTTTAAGCTCATTTGACTTACCGTCAAAAACGTAAACGAGCCGAATATTATCAATCAGTAAATTGATGTTCCTATAGAATAGGCCGCTTAGATGGCTCGTTACTTCACCCTTACCATTGGTGAGCAGCTCTCCTGTGGGTCCCCTTATTATGCTGAGGAATTGATAGATTGTATTGTAGGCGTCGATTGCGACAACCTTGCCTGCCAACTCCGACAATTTAAATGGCCTGGGAGTAATCAGTGGCTTGAGGTCTAAGCCCATTTCTTGTTATCACACAATACAGGTGATTCCACCACAAAAACTTTGTCTGCATTCACTTGACCCTTACACCAAGATACTAGACAGACAGACATCACCATTCTTCTAACTAATCTGAACAGACAAGAAAAGGCGACTATTAACAGTCTTTCTTAAAACTCCTCCTTCTCCTCCTCCAATGAATGGAGAAGAAGCTATCGACTTTTGTGTGACTAAAAACAATTCGGTACTTTATAATAATTCGATCTTTTGGTTACGATAAAGACTGCTTCCTACCTCACATAAACATCACATTAACAATAAAAAAAGAAACACACCTAGTTAATTTAGCAGTGTGTGAAACACAGCTAGAAAACAATGAAGAAGCATCTAGAACTACTACTTGTAGGCTCTCAGGGTTTGGGCTATCCATTCAACATCTTCCTTTGTCTTTGCCAAGCGCCCAATCTTTATGCAGTCACGTATGTCCTTTGACTTAAGTTTTGTCCAGACTGCCTCCGCTATTGCTGCAGCTACGTCTGGTGCGACTCCTTCACGGCCCAGGATGTGGGTACATACTTCTTGAAATGAACCAAACGAATATTGTTTGAAATGAAGAACCACAAATCTAGATAATAGGGGAGTCAGCATCCTGTCAGTTCCGTTGCAAGTTGCAAAGACCCATGTCTTAAGATGAGTATTCCTTGTCTTTTGAAACTTGGTTTCAGCTAGTATGCCTGTTTCCATAAGGCTGAGTAGTGCAGTTTGATCCTTCATCGGCATATGCTCTATTTCGTCTACGATTAGGTACCGCGGTCTTTTATCAAACAAATAATCCACCATACCCGATTTAGTGCTATGGCTTCCAAGTGTAAAGTATGATCGCTCAAGTCTCATGCATTCAACCATGAAAAGTGTTTTTGCAGATGCTGGCGGGCCAACTAGCAATAAGTGTACAGGTTTATCAGATGAAAGGGATAGTTGAAACAGCCTTTTTACATCGCCATAGCCTACTATACTGTCAAATAGTGGCTCAGATTTAATAGCCGTCAGCCTTTCGGTTCTTGTCTTGATTAAGGCCTCTCCAGGCACTGGAATCGGTAGATTCTCTTCAGGCACTGCATCTTATGTATACGATAATATATTTTAGAGGTTCCTACCTAATCGAAATATCTATGAGCTGAAATTTTCTAGACTCTAGTTGACAAACAAGCGTATGGCGCCTATCGTTTCACCCGTCAATTTGATAGTATAGGCAGAGGAATCATCTGTTGAGATCTTTGACAGATGGTCAAGGAATTGGGCTTTATCTTTGCCGCGCTCGTATGTGCCCCCAGATTCTTTGATGCAGAGTGGAAACTTTTGCATCTTGATACCCTTTGAGAGAAGATGTCCAACAAAGGAGCGATAGGCATCTATGTTGTACCAATCCCAGCCCCGCTCCTCGCTGTACGCTATCCACA
>DATFCN010000154.1:0-11003 GCA_035253045.1 Nitrososphaera sp. | reverse complement strand
CAAAGGAGCCAGAGTGCTAACGGGTGGCAGGCCAATCAATGGGGAGGGTTTCTTTTATGAACCCACGATAATCTCAAATGTAAATCATGACATGGAAGTGGTGAGGGAAGAAGTATTTGGTCCAGCAGCCCCAATCATAGTGGTTAACAACGAAGAGGAAGCCATAAGGGAGGCAAACAATTCTGAATTTGGACTGGGTGCAAGCATATGGACAAACAACATCGAGCGTGGTATACAGCTGGCACATCAAGTTGAGAGCGGCATAGTATCTGTAAATGAGATGGTAAAATCTGACCCCCGGCTTCCTTTTGGAGGTGTCAAGAAGTCAGGTATTGGAAGAGAACTTTCGGAGTTTGGAATCAAAGAATTCGTCAATATCAAGTCTGTCGTAGTAAAGGATATTGCAAGCAAGCTGCTGGTGGAGTAGAGAGGGTGAGGGCAGAGGAGTCCTCCAGTTAGGCACCGGGCTTCAGACGTTTCGCCATTGACAGCCTTGCATTGATGACATTAATCTGCTCCTCTAGCAGCTTCTTATAGCCCACGAGCAATTTTTCCTGCTCATCGTATGGCTCGTTGCGAATCTCCGTCATTGTATCCTCAAAGACAGTGATTAGCTTTTCAACCTCGTCGCCCAAGTGCTGAATGTCTCGTGCATCTGTTTTCGTGCTAATATCTACTGACTGGGCTTTGAGCTCCCGCGCTTTTTCCTCTGTTACTTCCTTTGTCTTTTTACCTAAAGAATAAATAAGCTCTTTAAGTGATTTTCCCGCATCTCTTGCTTTTGTAGAGACTGATTCTTCCTCCGATTCTGCTGTTTCAGACTGGACTTCGTAGGTCTCGACTTCGCTAGCGGGTACAGTCGTTATCGCTGTCTCTTCAGTAACTGTGACATCAGCTGGGGGTTCAGAAGTCGTCCTGCTTACCGTCTCGTCATAAGTATCAGTTTTATCGTCGCTTGTCACGATAGCATTAGGTTGTTAAACTTTATAAAACTTCAGTAATTGTTATAGAATCCAATATTAAAATCATATAGAATTAAAAGATATTATTATTACTAGTGTCGCTTATAGAGCAGCTGATCGGACTATAAGCAGGCGCCACATCCTAGGAACATACTCATTGAAATATAGCTAAAAAGCGCACTCTGCCTCCCCTCAGAACGAGGCCAAGAAGTTTACCATGATCTAAGGATTGATTACCGACCTTCCGATAATCTTGCCTGCTTTGAGATCCTCCAAAGCACTGTTTGCTTGGTCCAGCGTAAATCTTTTAGACACTAATGATTGGATCTTGTTCATCTTAGCCAAAGCGACCAGTTCTACCAAGTCAGCGAACTTCCCAGTATAAGCTCCAGTCAAGGTAAAGGCCCTAAGTGGGACAAGTGGAAGGTTTAGGTCTAGCGACCCCCCAAACAATCCCACCATCACGAGCCGCCCTCTCTTCCTCAACATATTCAGCGAGTTAGGCGCGGTCTTGCCGTTGTTCACAAAGTCAATGACTATTTCTGCGCCAAGGCCATCGGTCACCTCCTTGACACCCTTGACAGGGTCGCCTGCTGCGGAATTGATAATTTCATCTGCTCCTAGTCTTTTTGCTTCCGCAAGTTTCTTCTCATCAATGTCTACGATGGCTATTCGCGCATTTGTAGTCGCCTTGGCAAGCTGCACTGCCATCAATCCAAGGCCGCCAGCACCGATTACGACAACCATTTGACCTGGATGCGACTCTGCCTTCTTGACCGCTGTATAGGCTGTAAGACCAGAACAGGCAAGCGATGCAGAAGAGTTTAGATCAAGCCCCTGTAGCTTGACGAGATATTTGTAACTTGGGACAAGAACCATCTCTGAATATCCCCCGTCCTGGTATATTCCAAGGCTTCTTGGCCAATCACAAATGTTTTCTTCGCCAACGCGGCATGCCGGACATGTGCCCTCGCCTATCCAAGGATAGACCAACACTTTATCACCTTTAGAAAAACCACTGACTGATTCACCCATTTCTTCTATTGTGCCTGCAACTTCATGGCCCGGTGTAAGAGGGAATTTCACTCCACGATCTTCGACTTTCATAAATACGCCCTGAGGGCCAGCGTACCCTCCTTCCCACAGGTGTAGATCACTATGGCAGACACCTGCACTTTCAACCTTTACGAGAACCTGATCGCTCTTTGGCTTTGGGATGTTGACTTCCTTGATTTCAAGCGGTTCCTTGGTCTTCATTATCCGTGCAGCCTTCATATAATGAGAGGGTACCAAGGATCGTTATTAATAGTTAGCAAAACGCTTTAATTGAAATATTCGCAAAAAAAGGTCGATGCACTTTCGTCCGGTTGCCATTACGCTTGTAGCTATAAGTATAGTGGGCGCAATCGCAATCCCTTTTGGCGATCCACAGTTCCTCGATAGGGCTATAGCACTTGAGCTATCCTACATAGTTCTAGCTGTTGTTGTTATTCTTCTAGATGATAGGTTGATAGTTAAGAAAGCGCCAATTGCAAAATTAGCACTCTATACATGCATACTACTTGCAATCATTGTAATGGTGGGGAACTCACTTGCACCGCCCCACATCGAGATTATGACAACGTTTTCAAAACCCTTCAATGCAATAATACTAATCATTGGCGGTTATGTCTTGCAGGCAATACTTATTGCCACAACGATTCTAGGGCTTACAAGAAGGCGTCAAGACGTTGTGCAAAAGCAAGAGAACTAAAGAGGTGCGCCAAGGATATTTTCCTTTGATAACACCTTGTCAAGCTGTTCGTTCGTCATGAGTCTTTTGCTCAGAACTAATTCGCGAATGCTCTTGCCGGTCTTAAGGGATTCCTTATAAATTTCTGCTGCATTTAGGTAGCCAATGTAGGGGTTTAGCAATGTGACTAACACGGGACTTTTCTCTATGTATGACTCCAACCGATCCTGGTTTGCTTGAATGCCATCGATCATGTTGGCTGCAAATATTGGCAGGAAGTTCTTTAGCATATCAGTTGAATCAAGGACACATTTAAGCATCCCTGGTAGCATGACATTCAACTCAAACTGGCCCGCTTGAGCTGCCATTGCAACTGAAACATCATTTCCCATTACGTTAAAGCATATCATGTTGAGACATTCTGCTAAGGACGGATTGACTTTACCTGGCATTATCGACGAACCAGCATGTACTGCCGGGATTAGAATTTCAGCAAAGCCAGCTGTCGGTCCCGAAGCCATAAGTCGAATATCGTTTGCCAGTTTGTTGAGATCTATGGCAAGATTGCGGAGTGAAGACGAACAATTTGCCACATCGTACTTGCTCTGGAGGGAGTAAAATAAATTCTCAGAGGACTTCAAGTCCAGCCCTGAAACTTGTGACAGATATCTAATGACAAGCGGTCTATAGCCTTTTGGAGTATTAGCACCAGTGCCCACGGCGGTGCCTCCAAGGCCTACATAGCTTAGTTCACCCATTGCCTGAACAAGCCTTGCTACTGCTTGTTTGAGCGAATAAGCATACTGTTCGAATTCGGCGCCGAGTGTAACAGGAATAGCATCCATCAGATGGGTCCGCCCAATCTTAATCACACTGGCGAATTCTTCCGCCTTACTTCGCAAAGAAGCAATCAATTTGTCAAGTGAGGCAATCGTCTCAGTCATGTTTAGCAAGATTGCGATATGCATTGCGGTTGGAAAGGTATCATTACTTGACTGAGACATGTTAACATGATCGTTTGGGCTGAGGATTTCATATTCACCTTTTTTCTTACCAAGGAGCTCCAGAGCCCTATTCGCAATGACTTCATTTGTGTTCATATTAAATGCAGTTCCAGCACCAGAGTTGATACTCTCTACTATGAATTCTTCAATGAGTTTTCCTGCCAATATTTCATCGCAGGCTTTTACTATTGCGTCCGCCTTGTTGCTGTCAAGAGCCCTGAGGTCCTTGTTTGCTAGCGCAGCCGAGCGCTTAATCATGGCATAAGCTCTTATCAGGTTGATATGGGCCTTTTGGCCGGTCACCTTATACTGGTTGATTGCGCGAGTTGTAAAGGGACCATAGTATGCGCTTGATGGAACCTTAACTTCTCCTAGAGAATCTTTGTCAATCCTAAAAGACATAGCCAATTGACAACAATACTAAAAATCGGTTATAATAAATTAATCGACATAACCCTCTTACTATATTATTAGCCTCGATCTTGCTATCCGCTCAATTTGAATAGCAGCAGAGTGTACTAGACTTGCCCCGTGCAATCCAAGAATGTTCTGACCTGCGATAGATGTGTCCTCGATTGCTACTGCAGGATAAAACTTAACTAGTTTGGAACACTCAATCCTACCGTAACAACTGGTTTGAAAGCATATCCTTTTCTCATCTTCGCTTAGCTCGCTAAATGAGACAAACCTATCAATGATGCCCGAACCAATGAATGTAGCCTTTTTCATAAGTAGTAGTCTTGTATCGTGTATCCAATCACGCTTTATATTGACGTAGAGTATACGTTGACCATAAAGCTGCTTTTCAAGATCTTCTTTTTGGATTCGGAGAATATAGCATCCTGCATCTCTATTTACCATATCCGATCAACACTTATCGCTCTTCAAAACCACAGTTTTAAGAATTAGCAGAGATCATTTCGAAAGTTCGATAGTGATATTCCTTTATGGAACGCACGGTCGGGAAATTTCTATTCTGAAAATAAAAGTCTTCTGTTATTGTAAACTACTATTAACAATATTTCCCAGGTAATAAACAATATATTAGCACTAAAATTCTGAAGTTCCATGCAAGTCAGCGGCAGTGTGCTAGTTTGTGACTCAATTGATCAAGTGGGGATCGATAGCATGAAGCGCGCAGGGCTTACAGTCCACTATAAGCCGAACATCGATCCAGCAGAACTGATCTCATCAGTTAAGAATTATGATGTTTTGGTAGTAAGAAGCAGAACCAAGGTCACAAAGGAGGTAGTGGAAGCTGCTGCCCAGGCCAAGATAATTGCTCGCGTGGGTGTCGGACTTGACAATGTTGATGTTACGGCCGCTGAAACGAAAAAGATCAGGGTGGTTAATGCACCCGAAGCTGCTTCTATAGCGGTGGCGGAGCTTGTTATTGGGCTCATGATATCCCTTGCAAGGAGCATACCAAAGGCAGATGCAGAGACCAGGCGCGGCAACTGGATCAAAAAGGATCTCATGGGTACACAACTGTCAGGGAAGTACCTTGGTATTGTAGGTGTTGGAAATATCGGGCGCAATATTGGTAGGATGGCAAAAGGACTACGCATGAACTTAATTGGATATGACCCCTACCCAATTAATCGAGAATTTATCGGCGAAACAGGCATGATAGTAACCGATTTGAATACACTCTTGGAAAGTGCAGATTTCGTAACATGCCATGTACCTGCAACTCCGGAAACAAAGCGTATGTTTAACATGGAGCGACTAGCGAAAATGAAACCCACAGCATACCTGATTAACACTTCAAGAGGTGATGTAATTGAAGAAAATGCACTCTATGAAGTGCTAAAGAGTGGTAGGCTTGCAGGAGCAGCACTTGATGTTTTCGAGGTAGAACCACCTACCAACAAGCAGCTGACAAATCTGACAAACGTAGTGTGCACACCTCACATTGGGGCTCAGACAAAAGAGGCACAAGAACTAGCCTCTAGAGTTATTGCAGAAAAGATTATTCAAATTTTGCGTGGGGTAATATGATGACATATAAGGGGGCCGAAATTAGGAGAAGTAATAGAATGCACAACTACATGGCCCAAACATGGCATCGAATGTGGAAGGAGAATTCTGACCAGCTCAAATTCAAGGCAGTTACCTGGAGATCGGAGCCAACCATCCACAGAATCGAGAAACCAAGCAGGCTCGACCGAGCCAGGAGGTTGGGCTATAAGGCCAAGCAGGGGATAGTCATCGTCCGAGCTCGCGTAGGTAGGGGCGGCATGAGAAAGCAGCGTCCAGTTTCTGGTAGAAGGCCTAAACACATAGGCGTTGTTCGTATAAAGCAAGGTATCAGCATGCGAAAGGTTGCTGAACGAAGAGTAGGTGAAAAGTTCCCGAATCTTGAACTGCTTGGTTCATACTTTCTTCACAAGGACGGGATGAACATCTGGTATGAAATCATTCTCGTAGACCCGTCCCATCCAGCCATTTCCAAAGATAGGGAGATGCGAGGAAAGCTCAAAGCATTTGCGAAATAAAGATAGATGACAGCCATGAAGGTTTAGAGTATTCCAAAAGGTTGACTCTTTATTAGTATTGTCAGGGAGAATTGCACTCATAGTTTGGCATTTAAGAAGCGTTCAAGTTTGTCCATTGCTTTTTCAAGCATTTCTTCTGAAGGTAGATAGACGATCCTGAAGTGACCTGACCCATAGGTAGGTCCAAATCCGGAACCGTGCACAGTTAGGACGCCTGTATTATTGAGTAGGTCTATTACAAAGTGCTGATCATCCTTCCAGCGACCTTCCGTGTTAATTTTTGGAAAAATATAAAATGCACCACGGGGAACTTTACATGAAATGCCCATTGCATTGAGGCGCTTGACTACATAGTCGCGTCTTGTTCTTAGCTTATCAATCATTGCTGGTATGTGTGTCTGAGGCCCTCTAAGTGCTTGCACTGCAGCTATCTGGACGGGCAGGTTGGCCGCTATCCTAACCCTTGCAAGCTTGGGTATATCCTCACGTAATGCTCTAAGTTTTTGGGAGTTGCTGTTCAGGCAAATGTAGCCGCAACGCAAGCCTGTCATAAGATACGCCTTTGAAAAACCATTGAGCAATATAACAGGGGCATCTTTGGCCACCCTGCCAATGCCTGTGAAAAATGAGTCAAAAACGATTTTATCATATATTTCATCGCAAATTACGTACAGATCGTATTCGGTGGCAACATCTATCAGCTGTTGAAGGCTCTTTTGGTCGAAGACTTCACCTGTAGGGTTGTTTGGACTAATGATGCAAAGTGCACGCGACCGCGGAGTTATCTTGCTCCGTAAATCTTCAAGGTTCGGTCTTCCGTCTTCATGCAATGTGAATTCAATAGGCTTACCACCATAGAATTTTGCATATGAAGCATATGGTGGATAATGCGGACCAGGCATCAAGATTTCAGACCCGGGATCAACAATAGAAGCCATCGTCATGTCGAGCCCTTCTGATACTCCATTGGTCACAACGATATCTTCCATTGTAACATTGAAGCCTTTTTCAGACTCTTTTTCCATGATTGCTTGCCGAAGCTCTAGGAGTCCTTCAGAATCAGTGTAATAATTCTCGTCATGCATTACGGCATCTATAAGCGCTCTCTTGATGTGATATGGTGTCTTGAAGTCAAACCTCACAGGATCTCCTATGTTGAGGTAGATTATCTCATTGCCAGATGCCTGATATTTGCGTGCATAAGTAATAATATCGCGTATAGCGTACTCTACCCCCTGTATCCTTTCTGATACCTTCAACCTGAAACCTAGGGGAATGTGACCGAGATAAAATGTTATGTCTGCATCCTGATCTACCCTTTGCATCAGGATAGGCATAAATTTAAAGCCTCTCAGAGTTGTCTGCACCTTGCATATGGCCGCTAATTATGATGAAGTAATGAAACTGGCACTCGAACGAGGATTCTATTTTCCTAGTTGCGAGATTTACCCAGATGCACCTGCTGGCTTTTGGGATTATGGGCCGAGGGGCGTCAACATGAAAAACAAGTTTATTGAGCTATGGCGCCGTGAGCTTGTGCGGCGTGATGGGATGCTAGAAATTGATGGATGCCAGATAATGAGCAAAAGTGTCTTTGTTGCATCGGGTCATATTGGCAACTTTACCGACCCTGTGATAAAATGCACTAAGTGCGGATCGTCGTTCCGGGCGGACCGATTCATTGCAGAGAAAACAGGTGAAAATGTATTAGAGAGAATGGCAGAAGAGCAGATCAAAGCGCTGATAAAAAAACACAATTTGCGCTGCCCAAATTGCAATGGGGAGTTTGGCGAGGTGAGCAAATTTAACATGATGTTCCCTGTTGGCATCGGCCCTGCAGCGGAGCAAGCATATCTCCGTCCGGAAACTTGCCAGACTATTTTCGTAGATTTTGCACGCATATTTAAGACATTGAGAGGTCGCCTCCCCCTGGGCATTGCGCAAGTAGGCAAGAGTTTTAGAAATGAAATTGCACCAAGGCAGAGCCTTCTCCGATTGAGAGAATTTTACCAAGCAGAGATTGAGATCTTTTGCAATCCGGACAGACTGAATGAGATACCAAAATTTGAAGAAATCAAGGATACCGCACTTCGATTCTCAGATGGATCATCCATAGTCGAAGTAACTGCGGAAGAGGCAGTCAGTAGGGGATTGACACCGAACGAACTTGTCACTTATTACCTCGCACTTCTAGTATTATTCTATGGTAAGACCGGCATAGATTTAAGGCGAAGTAGGTTCAGAAGTCTATCGATCGACGAAAAGGCTTTCTATGCATCTGCAGCATATGATTTTGAAGTCGAGACCAGCGTTGGATGGCTTGAGCTCGTAGCATGTAATTACCGATCTGACTATGACTTAAAAGGACATGCGAACACAAGCAAGCAGAACCTAGAAGTATTGGATTCAGAAACCCAGAGCAAGGTGTTGCCCCATGTATTTGAGCTATCGATGGGAATTGACAGAAGCATCTACACAATTTTGGAACATTCTTACTATGAAGACAAGCAACATGATAATAGGGTGGTACTTCGCCTAGCACCTTACCTTGCACCAATTCTAGTTGGCATATTGCCCCTGATGACCAAAGAGGGGCTTGAGCAAAAAGCGCGCCAGATTAATTCTGAGCTAAAATATGACTTTGATACTTTTTACGATGAATCAGGGTCCATTGGCAGGCGTTATCGAAGGCTTGAGGAGATAGGGACACCATTTGCAGTAACTGTAGACAGGACGACAATGCAGGATGATACAGTGACTGTACGACAGAGGGACACAATGCAACAGGAAAGGATCAAGGTTTCTGATCTGCATCAATTTCTGCATAAAGCATTTTCGCCCCGCTAGACTCTTCAATTACTTCAGAGTCTTACTATGTTTAAGGTGATAATAGACCTTTTTATGGTATATGTATTTAACGAAAAAGAAATTATGATCCTCAAGGAGCGAAAGAAATTAAAATGTATCATCCGTGAAATAGCACGAAACGAAGACTGAAAATAGGAAAAGCATAGCATCTGACGACGACATGCCTTTAGAAAAGTGGCTAGTCTGTTATCGGAATCCTGCGTCAAAGAAGCATATAGGTGGCTCTGTCTTTATTCGTCAGTTCGATGCAGCAGGTTATTACGAAGCGTATGATACCGTACTGACGTATGCTGAAAATATGAATATGGAAGTGATATGGTTCCGAGAAAAGCGTTCCTGTGAACCGTTTCTTAACTGGGAGATTCCCGTCCTTGAATCGCTTTGTACATACTGCAACAAGAAGTTCAATGACTTTGAACCAGTTCCCTGCAAGCATGAGCACTGCAAGTCGGAGTTTTGCTCAAGGGAATGCCTGGCAAACCATCTCGCACTGCGGCATAAATTTAGAGATAAGCCACAGCAGGTTTAATCTAGTGTTCTAACTAAAATCCTGCCAATCCGGCAGAATTATTTCTCTTGCGATAAATATCGATCAACAATAACAATTCTTTAGAAGTGGTCCTATTATCAAAGATGTGTCAAATCCCCCTCATGGTCCTGCAGATTGATACATAATAGGGGAATAACAAATGACTAATTTCCCACACTATGGAAGATTTTTTGGCCCTAGTATGAACACCTTCGTCAGTAGAGTAATGATGAGCCAGAAAGATGGTTATACAGATAGGGAATTGAAACAAAGATTTTGCATTACATCTGATGCATCCATCCACCATAAGCAATCTTTAGAGAGTTAGATAACAAGTAAACATCGAGACGAGCTAATTGAATTCATGGTTGCTTGACCAGATCAAGTGTGATCATGCGTATTCGCTCAGGGTCTCCCCTAAACTGCTCAATACAGCGCGATGAGAATAGTCTTGGTGCACCCTCATGATGATCAACTAGTGAAAACCCAAGTGAGATGAAGCAAGACTTAAGCCAATTAGCCCATGTCGAATACCGATCATTGCTCACAGGTTGCAACAACTCATCAGTTAATTCAGTAACAAGCTGGATGTGCCCCTGTTTTTTTAGCTTACAATACAAAGTCTTGTAGAAAGGTTTCCATTGCTCCTCTTTTTTCTGATCAACAAAAGTTGGGTCAGGCAGCACTATCAAGAATTCATCAACAGATTCATTCTGGAATGTAGGAATAATGTCCTCAAAAGAACTGTTCAGGATCACAACATTGGGAACAGTGATTCTTGACCGTGCTTGCGCGCACTGCTCTTTGTTTAGTTCGATTCCGATATATACCGTACCACTATTGCACTTGGCGAGGGATTCAAGAAGTCTGCCATCGCCCATACCAAGCTCTATGACCAACTTTGGACAAATCTCGGAGAGGAAGACCATCCTACAGCATTAAGCCTTGAGAAGCTCAGCTTCGAGCAACTGCTGAAGAAGCTGAACCGCTTCTTGTTCGACCTGCTGTCTTGGTAAACCAAGCTTGGTTGAAAATAGATCAGTAATTTGGTTGATTGTCTTAGTTCCGTCGCATGCATTCCAGAATTCAATGATTGCTTCATTAACCATGAACCCCTGATCCTTATTATTCGCTAGTATCAATGCTCCATCATCCTGTTTTGAAAATCTGCCCGTTTTTAGGGGCTTGCTCTTTTCATAGTCGATCTGGAATCGTAACTTTGGCTTACCAAAACCAAGCTTTTCGCGTACATCCTGATCCATTTTTTCAAGGCTCCAAGGCGGATCCCATACTATGTCGACATTAACGTTACCGACTCCGTTTACCTTTCCTACATAGCGCTTGACATCACTTACCAGAGTATCATGAAGCGGACACCCTCTGGTGGTCATTGTCATCTTGATGTCTACG
>DATFCN010000153.1:0-5134 GCA_035253045.1 Nitrososphaera sp. | reverse complement strand
CGATAAGGTTCGGTGCGCTTATTCCTTTGATTCCCTATCATCCTAGATCTTCCTTATAAAAAGGAGATATCCCTGTGATTTATTGTCTGCCATCTATTAACCTCAATGACATTTCAGTGAGAAATATAAATATGGACATCTGGATGCGGATATTTCTAAAAAAGCAAGTTTGCTACAAGCGGGAAATAATTTGCAAATAATCGAGAAGAGATTAGTATCTAAAGAATGACTAGCTACTGCTTGGCCGCCTTGATGTTAAATATTGTGGATAAGTAAATATCGCTTGAAGACGCCGCGTAAGAAGAAACGAGCTGTTAGTTAATTCTATAATAGAGAGATCTATAACAACAATATGAATCGCCTAATCATATAATTTTGTCGTATTGCACTTAACTTGTTACATGCATTATGGTGGTGGTATCTACTGACATGCCGGAGAAAGAAGGAAAACTGCATGATATCAAAGAGACTGCATCTGATGCAGTAGCGATAATGCGCGAGTTAGCGACACCTGGCGTTCAGGAGTCATTTGGAGTAATAAGAGAGATTGCAGTGATAGCCAAAGATATCATGGAGACGATGAAGTCACCAGAATGGCAGCAGAACATGGAAAATATTCGCGCTATATCAGAAAATATAAACAGTGTATCCGCTAGGATGGATAGGACCTCTGCAGGGCTAAAAGAAACAGGTATCATTGATGATGCAAAAGAGCTCATCAGTACAGTCCGAGCCAAAATGGGTACCTTTAGCGGTGATGGGCAGCAATCTTCTTCTTCTGCTGCTGGAGGAGGGGGGAGAGCAGGTATTAGCGGTCAAGATTTAAAAGAACTGAGTACTTCATTTAAGGAAATGTTGGAAGCAATTAAAGCTCTGGCCTCGGAAATGAGGGTCACTGTGGCGGAGTCAAAAAAATCAGGGATCATGCATAATATAGAAGAAACAATAAGCGAAGCTTCCGAGACCTATAGGACACTCCAACGTGAAGTAGAAGAGGCGGAAAAAAAGAAACCCAACTAAATACTTTCTTCAAATACTTTTGGCTTAATCTCATCCATCTCTATCTTGTGGAGGCGCAGCATAGAAGTGACGCATATCTATACACAGCTAATTTCATTATCATACCTAAATGAAGGGCTCGTTGGAGGAAATAATTATTTTGGCAACCTCTGGTCTCATAAGGTGGTTCGCCGGCATACTACCCTCGCTGACCATCTTCCTCATATTTGTTCCACTTAGCTCATCTCTAAATTCTGGTCCATGGGGGCAATTTCTTTCGTTTGAATACATAAGGCACCTTTTGCAATAATAAAATGCTGGGAAGAACAGCGGCTCTATTTCAAGGTCGGAATAATCCCTGAATATCTCGTGAGCTGCAAACGGGTGGTAATAATTGCCCACGCCTGCATGGTCTCTTCCCACGATAAAGTGGGAGCAGCCGAAGTTCTTCCTCATTATCGCGTGATGGATGGCCTCTTTTGGCCCTGCGTACCGCATCTCTGTATGAAGCGTAACAAACATCACCATCTCTTTGGGGTAATAGCTGTCTATCAGCGCAAGGTAGGTAGAGAGAATCAATTCATCCTTAAAGTCCCCTTGTTTTTTCTTACCGATGAGAGGGTTGACTAAGAGTCCGTCGTACAGATTAAGCGCTGCCTTTTGTAACATTTCGTGAGCGACATGGGGCACATTTCTTGTCTGAAAACCAACTACTGACTTCCAGCCCTTGCGAGATATTTCTGCTCTTGTTTCAGCTGGTGTCATTCTGTGTTTTCGAAGGGCTGATTGCTCTATTCTTTTAATGACGTTTACTTTGCCACCGACCAGTCTGTCTTTCAAATTGATCATTTTTCCGACACCCGGATGCTTGATATCCTCCGTTTGGTAGATTGATTTTGCACATGCTTTCTTGTCAAAAGAATATAGTTCCTCGACATGGAGGACCGCAAATTTTTCGTTATCATGTGTCACAAGCGCAACTTGCCCTGCATCCTTCATCTTGACTGCTTCCTGTTGACTAACATCAAGAATTATTGGAACCGTCCATGCAAGCCCGTTGCTAAGCCTGCCTGTCTTGACAATACTCTGAAAATCATCCTCACCTACAAACCCCTCAAGGGGACTAAAGATTCCATCGGCAATGTTTTCTATGTCATTTCGAAGTTCGTTGCTTATTTGTACCGTGTACATGCCTTCCGTGCTCTTCTTGTCAGAATCTACAAATCTGTTTATCAATTTCTTTCCGTGGGGTAAGGGGATAGAGTTAGCCAAGCTGCATCACTGCTCTGTTACTATTCTAGATATATGTCTCTCTCTGCCTATTACTACGAGGAGTGTCTTTTCTTTGATGGATCAAAGTGGAGCCCGCATTCTTTCTGGGCAGCGCTTTCCCACCACCATCTCCCCGCTCGTGGATCTTCACCTGGATTTATTGCTCTGGTGCACGGCTCGCAGCCAATGCTTGGAAAGCCTGTATCATGGAGCTTATTGTATGGGACATTATTATTTCGGATATAGTCCCACACCATATCGGAGGTCCAGTCTGCAAGTGGATTGACCTTCAATATTCCTCTGTGGCCGCTATCGATCTCGATCTTTTTGGTTGTTGCCCTCGTTACAACTTGGTCGCGGCGAAGCCCCGTGATCCAACCGTCGAGGGTAGATAGCGCGCGGTTTAGTGGATGCACTTTTCTTATTTCACAACACAGTTTGCGATTCTCTACACTTTCATACATTAAATTCATACCTCTTGCCCTGACCATCTCCTCTACCTCCTTCTGATCGGGAAAGTATACCTCAATTGGAATTCCATACCTAGTTCTAACTGCATCCATTACATCATAGGTCTCTTGATTGAGACGACCCGTATCAAGGGTAAACACCTTTGCCTTATTCCTATTAAGGTTCGCCATCATATCTATGATGACAACATCCTCTGCGCCAAAACTTGATGCCAGGGCAATCTTAGTTCCAAAAGTATCAAGGGCCCACTTCAAGACTTCTTGAGCAGACTTACTGTCAAACTCGTTTGCAAGCTTTTCAATATCCAACGACGTCATAGTCGGATTCTGTGAACTCATATAATGCAGAAGTTGAGCTCTTGACTCCTTATATAGTTATTTTCTGGTTTTGCTATGATTTGGCTAGAATCTATGTTTTTCACCAAGAATAAACACAGAAAAGTACTCATTTATTAACAACCTTTTCTGTATATTCTATAGGATAACCAATTAACTAGAGTGATTGCTAGGGGAGATAGTGGAGATTGTCTGATAATTTTTGGCAGCATATTGATGTATACCGAAAACTTGGCTTCGATCCTCTCCGCTGGATCCCCTCTTGCTCAAATGAAGTGGACACTCATATCCTCAGAGACGCGCTAGGGCAACTAAAGCATACTCACATCAAGGTGTCTCCTTCATGGTTTGACTCCTTCTATCACATCGATGGCAAGATTCCCGAGCTGACAAGACGCGTCTACAGTCTCACGAGTCCTTCCGTGGACAAAGAAGTTGAACTGAAACGTGCGCTTGCTGTATTCCGCATTCATACCGAATCTGGAGAACATGCTCCTATGTTAACTAAAGCGTTAGAGAACTTTTTCAAAATCTTCCACTCTAAGGTGTCAGTAACTAATGCATGCGCGGTCTTGACAGAGCACAAGGAAGCAGAGTTTGGAATGTTTGATTATATCCAACTCCACCGTGGAGACAAAATAGGATACATGCCAGCTGTAACTTCAGTAACTCAGGTCACTGATGTGACAAAAGCACCAGATGCCGACATACATGCCAATATAGCAATGACGTCTGCAATTGAGCTCTTGAGCCTGCTTGGCTGCAATATGAAATCCTCGCCATCGTCTAAGCTTTTTCCAATTTATGATGCGCCATCTGAAGAAATGCTTGATAAAATAAGAGATAACCTTGATGCCTTCACCTCCCGATACAACATTGCATTGGAGGATTATAGCTCGCTCAAGCTAGGTAAGCTATTCTATGGCACAAGCGCCGTGGCAACCACTACTAAAGATTTGCCTACGAAGTACGACCAGATGGAGGAGGGAATGGAAATCATAATTACCAACAAGTTTGGCGGCCTTTCTGAGCTTGGCCTTCACACTCTAGCTTCTATGGATTCTGAAAATATCACCAAATATGAGCAAAATGGCATACCGTTTGCCAATATTTCTCAGGCAAAGGAGGAAGCCCTGAAGAGCCTAAGCGAGCCTCACTTTGCTCTTGGAAAAATAATCTCAAAATATTGCGCTGACTTTGAGTCTTCTTATGACAAGCAATTGCACATTACTGCAGTTTATCCTGTGGGGCGTCAAGGAGTATTGGCCCTTGGTGCACTTGCAGAGCTTGCAAATGCCGAATTGATGATAAAGGAGCTTCCAATCAGAAACGAGGAAGTCGCCAGGTTTGTAACAAAGGAATTCCTTATTGAGAACTCAACAGCCTCGCTGAATGGATGTCATATCATAGTTGCGACAAAGGACGTGGCTGACTTGATAATGGAGGAATTGAGGAAGCATAACTTTGCTCCTGAGAAGATTGGATTCGTAGCAAAGAAGGGCTCTTGGTCCGCAAGCTTTGCTACAGACGTTAGCCAATATGTGGCTTCAAAGGTCAAGCTTGCGCAACTCACTGGAACTTCTCAGCAACGTCCTGATTCCTCTCCTAGTTTTCCTTCTGCTCCTTCTTCTTCTAGTCCTTCTCCTGTTGTTTCCCAAGATGGGTCGACGGCATTGTCATGAAAAGTATGCATTCTTTTTGTTGCTATAGGACTTTTCAACAGAGAATCTTAGCATATAAGGATAGGTGCTTCATAGCTCAGTTGACATATTATATGATCAAGCGGTAGGAGGCCAACTAATGTGGTTTTTAGGCTGCAAGACTTCTAGATTCTGATAACATATATACAATATAATAAGCACTAGCGCCAGCTAACTTGGAGAAAAAGACATGCAAGATCCAAATTGTATTTTCTGTAGGATCGTCGCAGGTGAAATCCCTGCAAGAGTAGTTATGCAAAATGAAAGGGCGATGGCGCTGTTAGATGCCTTCCCCTTAGCCTCCGGTCACACCCTTGTTATACCAAAATCACATTATGCAAAGGTTCAGCAAATGAA
>DATFCN010000152.1:0-8783 GCA_035253045.1 Nitrososphaera sp. | reverse complement strand
ATCCTTTTTCTTTTTTTTCCTTCAATTGTTTGCTTTGCTTTGAAATCTTTCCGAATCATTATGTCTTGCAGTAGAGGTTTTGCCGATTCCAAAAATATAGTAGTAGTATGTCAACTTGCCTTGGATTTCAGCACCTATCTTCGTAATCTTTTAGCTGTATTCTTAAAATGCTCTGGTCTGAGGTTAGATGTCTTTTCTATCACACTGATTGAATATTACGATACCATACTTTCTAATTACTAACACGCAAAGTTTTCGGTTTAATGGAATAAGGAAAAGGATCACTATCCGAGTTCATCGGATTTTTTATTAAATTTTAAAGATATCTATAGAAATCCAAGTTAACTATTTTGACGGTGGTAATAAATACATTTGAAAATAGTGAGTGTCTATACGCTTGTAATGCGCAAGACGTGAATACCAAGCTCGTTGCATCAGAAGAAGTTAATGCTAATACACATGATATATTTTTTTATTTATAGAAGGGCAGACAAAATAACAACAAAAGACCTTGCGGGGAAGAAAGACAATTTTGGCCTAATAGATGTGAGGGAAGCAAATGAAGTAGCCGAAGATGGTGGTGCTACAATTGAAAGAGCCAGGAATATACCACCCGGACAGTTAATAACAAAGCAAGGCAGGGTGGATTAGATGACCTGAAAGGAAAGACCACAAGCACTTACTGCAACGGAGGATACAGAGGCAAATTGGCGCTGAGGAACTTAATAATAAAGGCTTTGCGGCTGTATCCATCAATGGTGGCTATGCAACTGGGGAAGAGGGGAAAAGAAGAATAAGAAATGGCTTCTAGATCTAAAGCTGTTATTATTATTGAAAGGTAGTAGAGTACGTAAGGGCAACGATGGAAATGATAAGGACGTGACAATAAAGCAGGGATTACGACAGAACCTTACCCAATTTGTAATCCTCATTGTAGTCAACGCATTTGTCGGCTCAATGGTTGGTCTTGAACAAACCGTGGTTCCACTAATCGGCAAAGATATCTTTGGCATCCAATCCAATGCCATTATTTTATCATTTATTGCAAGTTTTGGGCTTGTCAAGGCCTTACTCAATCTGTATGCAGGTGCCTTAGCAGAAAGGTGGGGAAGAAAGAGGGTATTAGTTGTAGGATGGCTATTTGGCATCCCCGTCCCGTTCATTTTACTTTTTGCGCCTGATTGGAATTGGATAATCTTTGCTAATGTGCTGCTTGGTGTGAATCAGGGTCTAGCATGGTCAATGACAGTCAACATGAAAATCGACTTGGTAGGCAAAGAGAAAAGGGGGCTTGCGTTAGGGCTTAACGAATTTGCAGGGTATATCTCTGTGGCGATGGTGGGATTTGCAACAGGGTATTTGGCATCTGTATACGGACTAAAGCCGTTCCCCTTCTATTTTGGAATTGCTTTTGCAGTGTTTGGCACATTACTGTCTTGGATTGTTGTTAGGGACACTAAACAATTCATACTACTTGAAACAAAAAATCATGATGATGATGTTGATGGTAATGTTAATAATGTAACGCACAAAGAATCTGGACTATCAGAGAGAAACAACAGCAGTTATGGTGAACTCACTTTCAAACAGGTATTTGCTCAAACATCGTGGCAAAATAGAACTCTTCTGTCTGTGAGCCAAGCGGGTCTTGTCAACAACCTCGTATTTGGAGTATCATGGGGACTGTTTACGCTATATTTTGCATCCTTTAACTTGAACGTCAATGAGATTGGCTTTCTGAAAGCATTGCATCCAGCCGTATGGGGAATATTGCAGCTTGGAACAGGAACCCTGAGCGATAAGGTTGGTCGTAAGAGTTTGATTTACACAGGCATGATCGTCCAGGCGGCAGGGATCTGGATTGTCCTACTTGCAAATTCAATGTTAGGCTGGATAATAGGTATGTCTTTACTTGGTGTCGGAACTGCATTTGTATATCCAACATTACTTGCAGCTATCAGTGATGTTGCTCACCCGAAATGGCGAGCAACTTCTTTGGGTGTCTACAGATTCTGGCGCGATTTGGGGTTTGTCTTTGGTGCGATTGGGATAGGATTTCTGGCAGACTTGTTTGGAGCCAGTCTAGCAATTAATTCTGTAGCATGGATAGCATTGGCATCAGGGGTTTTTGTATTTGTCGTGATGCGTGAGACTGTCCCAAAGAGAGGAGCTTGATTTGCTCTTGATTTTCTCCTTAGACATAAAAAATTTGGTAGTTACATTCTGATGGCGCATGAATTTGGCCCCTCTTCCAAGTCTCCGATGTTTATCCGATTGCAGGGTATAAGCCCTTTGTTTATTTGAATTATCTTCTCATAGTTAGCAGGACGAGGCGGCACTGAAGACACCATGAACTCTATGAAGTCATTTTTTGGAATGGAAAGCAGTTTCACCTTTCTCTTCATGGATCCTATGGTCTCGGAAATAAGCTCATTATGTTTCACTGTAATTGAATCAGTATCAAAATGTGCGGGTAGGATGAAAGCATTATCCGGATATTGTAGTATTTTACTTTGATAAGTATCATAGAGTTTGGCTGCAAACTCTCCAGCCTTATTATGTAGATCAGGTCTACCGACTGCATTGACAAAAAGAGTATCTCCAGTAAAGAGACAGAAATGCTTCTGACCTTCTGCCTTGTCTATATCCAATACAAAGCTCATACTTCCCTCAGTATGCCCAGGAGTATGAATAGCCCTAAGGGATACATTATTGCCAATAGGTATCTTTTGATTATCTTTAATTAGATTGACTTCGATTCCAAGATCGGAAGCTGCTGGTTGATATTCTTCTTCTGCACTGATGTACGCATTAGCCCCAGTTCTTTTTACGAGTGCTGAAAGTCCAGACACATGATCTGCATGCATATGCGTGTCAATTACATTTACTATTTTCAGACCATTGTCTTCTGCAAGTCGTAAGGCTGAGTTATCCAAATCACATGTGCTATCAATAACAGTTGCCGCATTTCCGACGGCAATTACATATCCCATGCAACCCTTGGAGACACGTCTCAACTGCCATATCGCTGCTTGTTCTTGACTATGAGTTGTTGTTGTAGTGGTAGGAATGCTGCTGCTCTTGGGCAACCTCGCTACATCATACACTTGGTTCCAAGCTGCCATTCCGCCTTTGATGTTTTTAACCTTGTAACCCATTTTAGAGAGCATCTGCGCAGCCATCTGTGATCTCTGTCCATGCGCGCAAACTGTCACGATCTCCTTGTCCTTTGGAATTTGTTCAGATACAACGTTTTGTGAACCCACTAGCTTATCTAACGGAATAACTGGTGTTTTTTGATACCTATCATAGGAAAATTTCCATGCATTGTGCTCTTCTGGTGTTCGTACGTCCAGAATAAATACATCTTCACCTTTGTCTAATTTTTCTTTGAGCTTAATTACATCAATTTCAAGCGGTTCAGCCTTATGTTCGCTGCTTTTCAAATTAGACTTCATTTCTGATCTGCTCTGCAAATGATTTGAAGCTTAGTATTTATTTAACTATTGTTGCGCCAAAATGACCTAACCATATTCCATACCTTTGTATCTGGACACTTGGTTACGACGTCAGGTTCACCATTAGCTTGATGTAGCACTAAGCTTCTGTAGTAGTCTGTGGTGTTATTGGACTGCATCTTTCAGTGGAGATGTTGAATAGGCGCGTATTAGAGAATTTCTAAAAATACTGTGTGCAATTTCTTCTCGTTATTATGATGGTGAAGGTGATAGGTCTTTTTCTTTCCTCTTCTTCTGTTATTTCTCAACGCATCAAAACCAATACAAACTGTATTATTTCAATCTCCATAACAGGTCGGCATCCTACCCTAAAGTAGCCGAAGCTTTCCATTCTGATAACGGCTATTATATTTTTACCGCATCTATGATGCCGGAGCTGGTTGTACTGCAGCAGCGCCTGGAATCTCCATGTGTATTAATATCTGATGTTCTTCTTCTGCCTTCACTATGTAGCCTGGTATGTTTACCTTACGGTTGCCTATAGAAACATGGCCATGACTCACTACCTGCCTTGCTTGATAGGGTGAACCGGTACCCGCCTTTTTCATGACTATTGTCTGAAGACGACGCTCTAGCAGGTCTTCGACTTTCAGGTTCAATATGTCATCAAGCGTAGCGCCCTCTCTTACCAGACCAAGCCTGTTCAAAAAGTTCAATAGTCTCCTTTCCTTTTCTGCCCTCAGTTCGGTTGAAAGCGCAAGAAGTGCTCGGGCCTGGTTTCTGATCCTTGCTACCTCAGTCTCTGCCTTCCAGAGCTCGCGCTTGTTTCTAAGGCCATAAGAGCCCATAATATAGAGTTCTGCATTTAACTGGTCTGTAGTCCAGATCATTCTGGGCCTGTTAAAGGTTTTTTTGGCCTTACGAGGATCTCCCATTTAGCACCACTTTCTATTTCTTGGCTGGCTCCTTTGATGGTGCAGCTGGACTCGTGGCACCAGCACTAGGAGTAGCAGTAGCAGTAGCAGCAGGAGCACCAGCAGCTGCTGTGGCTGGTGCTGCTCCCGGCATCGCCTTAACCTTCTTGACCCCTACTGCTCCCCCCCTTCTGCCAGTGGTTCTGGTACATTGGCCTCTTACTCTAAGTCCAAACATATGCCGATATCCACGCCAACTCATTACTAGCTTTTCGCGCTCAATATCATTTGAAGCAGCAAAATCAAGATCCGAAGTTATAACGTGGGAGTTCGAACCGTCATCCATATTCTTCCTCCTGTTAAGGTACCATTGCGGGATCCCGGCCTTAGCAGGATTGGAGATGGCCTGCTCGATTTCCCTGATATCATTTTCAGTCAAAAAACCTACACGCATGTTAGGATTGATGTTGAGAGACTGAATCAATATTTGAGCAAAATTATAGCCTACACCTTTAATTTCACTAAGGGCAACTATCAATTTTCTACCGCCCTCGATGTCTTTACCCGCAATTCTGAGAATGTGCTTATACTCTGATGCAGACAAACCAAAATCACAAAACGATATTCCTCAATAAAAACCATACTGGATATAATATACTGGGATTTTGTAATGCATATGCTGTTGTTATGTCTGTCCTTCAATCTCTAATATCAAACATGCAAACTAATTCTGTCAAATTCTGATTATTGGAGGGTTTGATTCATGCTTTGCATAACTTACAGTTCATCTATAACTGATAGGTAAATAATACTGTTAAAGGGTAAGTGATATGATGCTGAAGTCCTTTTACTGCTATGAAGAAAACATAGAGGAACATTCTAAATACTAGAATTGGCCATCAAAATTCTTAATTGACTTCTAACAATCTTTAAATTTGTGTCGACTAAGAAACCTCCATCTTGATATGAGCTACAAAATACAGGAAATCGTTCATCATTCTTACAATTCAAAACCAAAGTACAGCGAAATAATGTCAGGCCTACCTGAGGATTATAAACAAATTAGAACGCTTGGAGATTTGCTCAGCATATGCTACAAACATGTCACTGTTCAAGAGCAGATGCGAAGCAACTTGATTGCCAAGATGAAAAAAGGGGAGCACCCGTTCCCTGGCATCATAGGATATGACGATGATGTAGTTCCTGCCATCAATAGGGCAATCCTCTCTGGCCACGATATTCTGCTAGTCGGCCAGATAGGGCAGGCTAAGACCAAGATGGCAGAAGCAATAGCACAGAACCTCCTCTCCCCAATCCCAATAGTAAGGGGTACATTGACAAGCGATATTCCTATATTGATTCCAGAAGATGAATTAATTGCGCTTTTAACCGACATTGAAATCTCGAGAACCAAGCCAGAATTCATGGTGTCCCCGGAATGCGAGGATATAATACGAGCAAACAAGCTAGAGACCAAAATCGACTGGCTAAGTGGTGCAGACAGGTACAAGTATATACTGTCGACGCCGGACATTTCAGTCAAGGATCTGGTTGGACAAATAGACGCAATCAAGGTAGCCAAAAAGGGAGTCGAGCTTTACAATATTGAGTCATATTCTGCAGGTCAGTTATTGCAGGCAAGGCATGGCATATTGTGTATAGACGAATTGCCTGTACTCGATCCACGAAAGCAGGTCTCCCTACTCAGTGTCCTTCAAGAGGGCAAGTTTACTACAGGGGCATATCCGGTTGTTTTCAAACCCGATGTACGAATAATTGCAACTGCAAATCCAATCGACTACACACATTCCGGCAAGATAATCGAGCCATTATTCGACAGGTTGAGAAGTCACATTGACACTCACTATCCCCAGACAGTACAGGATGAGATGCTTATCATTATTCAAGAAGCAAGGATCGCAGATGCTAAGAATGTTATCTTGCCTGTGTTTATGATAAAAACGATAGCTAAGATAACTCAGATGGCTCGTGTGAACCATGATGTAAGTCAGGATAAGGGCGTCAGCGTTAGAATGTCGGTACATTCTATGGAGATGATGATAGGAGAAGCAGAACGTACCCGTTCCATTATATATGGCATTAAGGCAATCCCGCGCTTCTGTGACATTCACTGCATCCACCAATCATCTAAATTTGAGCTTGCAGAAATGGAAGATACTCGTCAGAACCGAAAGAATGTGCTTGATTCTATCATTGAAAACGCGCTGAAGGAACTATCACTTGAATACGTCCAAAAGATAGCGCCAGAACAGTTGACAAAAGTAAAAAACGACTTTGCAAAGAACAAGACATTCCAGGTTTCGCAAGAAATAGTTGGGGATGGCAAAGACAAGAGAGTCGACTCCGACTATGAGTCTCAGCTTTCTAAGTTTCCTGCACTCAAAGGGGTGGTGAATGAAACAATCATGAGAGTAAAGGAAGAGCAGAAACAGCTGATCGAACAAGCAATGCAACTTGGAATAAAAACAGACAATATCTCTCTAAGCGAGGACCTCAACGGGGAGTTTACTGCATCTGTGACCGAGGTCATACTTGAAGGACTCCGATACACCCAGCCTCCACTCTTGGACAAAAAGGATAACAAAATCTATGACCTCGCATAACCGTGCCCTCGGCAGCAAGAAATTCATATATTTTCCACTCAATAAAGAGGGTCAAGATCAAAGGCAAGACACCCAAGGTGGACGTGAACTTTCTCGCAATATGCTGGACATGCTGTTTAAGGCGATAGGAAGAGAGGCGCTGAAGGAAAAGACACCTAATTTGCAGGAGCTTGAGCAGACTCTGCAGGGTGTGATGTCGTCAATTTCAAAGCAACAGGAAATCAGCCAACAAGAGCAGAGCAGCGGATCACTAGACGATTCAAGGGAGGAAGGCCGAGACGATTCTGGCATGCCCTTGGTTGCGTATCTGATCCAAAAGGGCTATCTAAAGGACTCTCCAAAATGGCTTAGCGCTAAGGGCTTTACTGCAATAGGAAGCAAGATACTTAGTGACGTAATGAAGGCACTCAAGGCTGGAGAATACGGCATGCACGAATCACAGAACCTTGGATCGGGGTCACTTGTGCTGGATGCTACAAAAAAATATGAGCCGGGCGATGACATTAGGTTGCTTAACGTTCCAAAGTCGCTATTGAACACAATCCAGCGCACGGTAAAGGATGGTAGTAATCTAAAGCTGCCTCTACAAATTGATGTTGATGACTTTGAAGAATACGAGACAATGCAGGATGTTCGCGTGGCAGTGGTATACTGTATCGATCTCAGCTCTACTATGCGGTATTCATCTATGTATGGAGACATGAGCAGAATTGAAGCCGCAAAGCGTGCACTTTGGAGTCTCTATCTGCTGAACCGTAATTTCTTTCCCTCTGACTCTGTCTATATTGTAGGGTTTGGCGCTCTTGCATCAAAAGTGGCACCTCATGACATACCCTATTTAAAGACCTTTGAACCCGGCTCTGACTTTTTACATTACACTAATTACCAGGCTGCATTCCGTCTTGCAAACAAGCTATTGCAAAAGGACGGTGCAATTAACAAACGCCTAGTACTTGTGACGGATGGTCATCCTAGCGCATGTTTCATAGATGACAAAAGCGAGCAAGACAAAATTGTGTCACAGAGACCCTATTCTCACTTTTACACACCAGACCGAGAGACCATCGATGCTGTCAGGCACAATCATAGTATGAATCTCGACATTGCATCAGGAGAGCTCGTGTACCTTTGCTACCGTTATAGACAAGTCGACCAATATATTGGCGAACGTACTATTGTGGAGGCAAAAAAAGTTCACTCGAGAAATATCGAAATTGATACTATAATGATTAGCGAAGAGGATTCTTTGCTTGGCTATGTCAATGACATGGAAAAGTATGTCAAGGGGCGATCATACTACATCAACCCGGCAGACATCGACAAAGTACTATTGACAGATTATCTTAAGAACAAGAGACAAAGGACGATAAAGGCCCATTAGTGGGAATAAAAATATTTGGAGAAGCTTAATATACTGACGAGAATTTGTTGTGGATAAGCAAATACTATGCTGATTATCTTTGATGTGGAGGGTGTTCTGCTTAACGCTGAGTATCTTCCAGTTTTAGCTCAGGTCATAGGTCCACAAAAAGAGAAGGAGATCTGGGACATCACCAACGCTGGTATCCGAGGAGATATCGACTGGGAAGAGGGGCTCAAGCGACGGGTGCGAGCGCTAAGAGGGATTAGCTACGATGACGCAAAGAAGATCGGGGAGAGCCTACCCATCATGCCTGGCGCAAAAGAGCTTTGCTCTGCACTAAAGAAGGCGGAATGGAAAATGATTGCAGTATCTGGCGGTTTTACGATAATTACAGACAGATTGAAAGATGAGCTTGGAATTGATA
>DATFCN010000151.1:0-11762 GCA_035253045.1 Nitrososphaera sp. | reverse complement strand
AAGGTCGCAGAATAGTTCCAGAAACTTGAAACCATAACTAATCATTATTATTACTATTGTTGTTGTTATTACTCAACACCATCATCATCATTTTTTGAGTGATCAATCTTTTACTGTTCCTCTAATCTTCCTTCTTGTTGAGTCAAGCGCACGGCTTTGTTAGGTGCTGATTCTTTTCTTCTTCTCTTACCTTTACTACCAGTACTACCCTCTTCTAGTCCCTTTAATAATGCAGTATACTACCTTGTGGTTTCCAGCCACCTTTGAATTTCCTTCCTAGTTTTTTGGTTAAAAAAATCATATGTATTGAAAAGTAATTAATGCCCTGAACCAATAGAGGTTTGATTGTATTTTGTAAACTGGCAGCGGCAGGTATCACAGGAGATGCTGAATGGCCAGAAGGTGATGGTGAAGAGAAACAAACCCACAAAACAATTTCATGAGTTTCTCATACTGTATGCATATTCGCTAATTTCGCTACTGCTTTTCCGCCCTTCTGCTCCACTTGCGTTTAGCGAAATAAATAATAATGAAGGTTATGAGATGAGAAAGAGTCTGGAAAAAATTGGGATATCCACACCAGTTTTGCTTTCAGTGTCCGATACAGACATAATAGAGGAATATATTGAAGGGGGAGACATCTACAGGGTACTTGCATCTGGTGGCGACGTTATTCTCGCCTACAAGGCTGGCTGCATTACAGGCAGAGCTCATCAGGCGGGCTTTACCTTCATAGATAACAAAGCACAAAATTATCTTGTAAAGGAGGAGGGTGTGCTAAGAACAGACCTGAGTTTTATGAAAAAAACCAATTCACGTTACTCAAAAAGCATGGACATAGGGTCATTCCTTGCAAGTGTAATGGACTTGGATAGATACAACGAAATTGCCAAGTCGTTTCATGACGGTTACATATCTGAGACAGCCTGCGAGTTCTCCTACCGCTCAATAGTCATCCGTAACCTTTTATCAGCCGGCTTTTCATCATGCAGTAAGACAACCCTAAGGAACATGCTGCTAGACTCCAGGAGCTTGGTTAGTCTCTAGATTGGTGGAAGCTCTGCTTTCTTGTCAAAGCCGCCAGAGCCAAACTTGCAGTAGAAGCACTGATCAGACTGCATATAGGTTAACTTTTGTATCGATATCGCCCCGAGTTTAACCGCCACCTTTGTCATGAGACGATACTTGAGGGGCATAGATGGTATGACTTCCTTGAAATAAACATCATAATGGTCAGGACAGAACTTAAGAGTCACCTGAGCCTTCTGGCGAAACTCTGGCGAAGTCTCCTTGTTATTTTCACTCATAGTCTTGGCTACATTAATCTGTTCTCTAATATACTCATGTTTGGGACAAGGGCAGTCCTTTCCGCCAGGATGCTTATAGGCAGGAGTATTTTTCCAGTCAAAGCCTGGAAAATTCTTTTCAAAATCATCCATCGCGAGTATATACTATGTATTCTACTCTTATAAAGATGTAGGACAATCTCTAATTGTATAAGGTAAGCGACGCTAAAATGAATGTTAATTACGCCTATAGGGGTTCTACAAATGACAAAAAATATATTTTTGATGTTCTTACACTTCGTAAGCGACGTGGTACGAGACAGTGACGCTGGTGGCAGTGCTGTATTGACAGCAACAGCCACAAATAGTAATTCTGGCGACGATGAGTTAGATCCTAACCGCAAAACTTTACTGGAATTTAAGGAGTCTGTTCAAGAAGAGCAAAAGACAGGAGATAAACGGATAGAAGAGATAAACAACAAGCTCGACGCTATCAAGAAGCAGATAGATGAAGAGAGAACCCAGCTTGATGATCTTCGAGCCAAGCTAAAGCAGGTTAACGAGGAAAAGGATATCGAATATCCAAAGTTTGTAGAGCTGCGAGAAAGCCTTATGCAGGCTAAGAACCAGATGAAGAGTCTAGATGACAAAGTTGGCCTTGTAGCAGCTAAGTTGAGAAAGGAACGGAGCGACATGCACAACCTTCAGAAAGCACTTGAACAGATAGAGAGAGACATCCAAACCAAGAAACTTTCCAAGGACGAAGAGCGTAAACTTGTTGCCCGATCTAAAGAGATCGCAACCAAATTACACACACTTAAGATGATTCACAAAAAGGAGGATCAATATCGCACTATTTCCGTACGGTATGACCAGTCAAGAGATCAAGTCAAGAGGATTTTTAGGCTGAAAGAGGAGTACGGTACCAAAATAGGCAAGCTAAAAGAGAGCCTTGACAATCTGATAAATCTCCGGGAGGGCCTTTATGAAGAGCGTAGGCAGGTAATTCACACTGTGAGAGAAGCTGCCGCTAAACTTGAAATGATTGAAACTCAGCTTAACGCTATTGCCTTCAAAAAGTCCCGCCTGCAGGCCGCAGAATACAGGCATAGAAGGCAGAAAGAGACTGGAGAGAGACGAGCGGCACGACAGGAAGCAATGCAAGAGCGGGCAAAGCGCGACAAGGAATATCAGGATCGTCGTAACGCCTTAAAGGAAGTGGCAGTCCAAAAGATGACTACAGGCAAAAAACTCACATTTGACGAGATGAAGTTGATATTTGGTGATGCGGCCTCTGACTGAGATACGTTTTTTTGATAGACAATAGTAATCTGCCCTTGGAGATGGCAGAGAGAATTGAATACAGTGGGAAGGTCTACGTCTATAGTAGTGGCATGCCGGCTGGACACATTCAGTATACAAAGGAAAAGCTCAGCGAATATGGCGTGAGCGAAAATGACATTGAAGTCATTGAAGTTCCCGAAGGTGTCCCAGAAGGGTCGGTAATGGTGACAGTGTGGCCCCACTATTTGTCGGTTGCAAGGGTCAAGCGAGTTCGTGAGGGCTCAATCTACGCTCCTCAGCTGTTTAACATCCAACTATGATCTAAAACATTAAATCTTCTCTAATCCCATCTAGCAGGATATATGCAGACATTCTTTTGTAAGCGCAATCGCCACGGCGACTGCCCAGGCGATTGGCCAGTAGGCAGTGCATGCGGACCCGATCACGATTGCTCATTTGACTTGGAGAGAGTTAAATGCCAGTGCGCTTGCCATGAAGGAAACTGACTCTTCATGTTTTATCTCAAACAAAGACACCAGAAGAATGAATGACAGAAATAAGGTGTGTGGGATCAATGAGCAGAGAAATCTTTTGTCCATAGGAGTCAAATCATCCTCGCCTTAGTTTCTGTCTGATGAGCCAATTGGATTAGAGAGAAAAACTGTCTTTGCGGTGCCTCCTACACTATTATCTTTCTTTAACATCAGAGTTCCACTTTCATACATTAGCACTCTGGATGCGTAAGCATCTTTTTCATGATGGCGGTTTTAGATCCGATGGCATTATATTGCAATATCGACATAACGCAACCTTTAATTGAGCTTGTACGCTTTTTCGATTTGGAAAAAGTCAATCAAATGCTAGACTTCTCTTCATCTTTATCCCAGCTTAATGGTTTGTTTGGAGGAGAAGGGTTAGATCCTAGCAGTCCATGGATGTGGGTCTCCATCGTATCGCTTGCCATAATCCCCTTTTTCATGATGTATGCCCAAAAGCTTCAGTCCAGAGTAATTATGGGCGAAATATCAAAATCACTTGCGAAATTAAAAACGATGAGGGAAAATGCAAGGAAGGAAGCAATTGACTATGTGAAAACTACCATAAATATCCCCTCCACGCCAAGCGATCCAGCAGCAGGAGTCGACAGGTTCCTGGAGTATTTTACCATCCTACCTGTCGACCTTGACCCAAGTGGGTTAGTGCGCAAGCTGGATCATATCATGCGAACTCGAGATGACAGAGTCCGCACAGAGATCAAGAAATTGTGCTCAGGTGCAGGCGACAAAGAAATTTCGAAAATAGAAAATATTCTCGAGGCTGCAACCGCTCTGAACTTAATCTACAAGGTTGTAAGGCACTATTATCTAATGGGCAAGCGTACTACCAGTATGTTCATTCTTGTTCAGCTCCAAATGGTCATGCCTCTCCTGCTTGAGGAAGCTGAAGCGCTACAAAAGGCCATAGGCGCATTCAAGCGCGGCCAACCAATAGGCGACAGTATAGGACCGATGGTTGTTGGTAAAATGATGTTTGGAAAGGAAAAGAAGATTGCAGCTAGAGAAACAATATACAGTGAAGACGAATACAAAGGTAGAAAGATATATCTCCTTAAAGCTGAAGGGCCTGCTGGAACCGTTGGAAGGCCGGGGGAAGCTATAACCCGCCTTATAGGCGACATGGGGATCAAGATAGATACAGTCATTATGATTGATGCAGCCCTCAAGCTCGAAGGCGAAAAGACTGGCGACGTGGCTGAAGGGATTGGAGCTGCTATCGGCGGTATAGGCGTAGAAAAGTACCAAATAGAGGAAGTGGCAGCCCGGTTTGACGTCCCTATATACGCAGTAATAGTCAAGCAATCCGTGCAGGAGGCAATCACGATCATGCGCAAGGAAATAGCAGACGCTTTTGAAAAAGTGACAAAGACCGTTTATTCAGTTATCGAAGATAGAACATTGGAGGGCCAGTCAGTCATTATAATAGGCGTTGGAAACACAATAGGAGTGGGACAGTAAAAGTGATGCTGTTTGGCAAGAAGAAGGAGATTACCCCGGAAATATACTCTGAAGACACCTGTCAATCGTGCAGTGAAATAACCAAGCGCCGCTATGAAGAAAGAGATTATGTGTATGGCTTAGGCTTACAATGTAAGAAGTGTATGTCTTCCGATACATTGGTCACTGCAATCTATGGGGAATACCCAGAGGAAGAGACAAGAACTAAAGTGTGATGATGTTTATCCCGGATTCTCTAGGAATTAAAGTATGCTCTGCTTGAACAACTATTTTGCTGTGTCCTTCAACAAGTATAGGGTATGCATGCACGTTCCTTTTCCTAATCAAAGTGTCTGCAAGTCGCCGTAGATCCTTTTCTTCATACTTGTCAGTAAGCCATCGCAGAGCAAAGGGAAGTGTTCTGTAGCGACTCCAGATGAGGTCTAAAAGATCATTTGCCTCTTTGTCCTTCACTGGCTTGCGTGAGGTTATTCCATAGATATTCTTCGTTTTGCCTTCGTAGACAATACCTTGCCCATCTCTCGTTGTGATAAATGGCTCAATAGCATAGGCTTCATTTTCCATAAGAGATAAAGAAGACCCTCTCGTCCAAATGTTGGGTATAGACTTGCCGGCGTGAATTGTGTACTGTTCAAGTGAGTGGCCGCTTAGGTTCTGTATTGGCTTAAAGCCAAATTTTGTTATGGTGGCTTCTATGACTCTACCTATATCACTTGCCTTAGTATTGGCTCTTGCAATTCTTACCGCTTCTCCAAGTGCCTTTTCAGCAGTGCTGACAAGTGCTTCATATCTCGGGTCATAACACACTGTGACGGCTGTGTCTGCGATATAACCATCGATCTGGACTCCAATATCTATCTTAAGCACATCCCCTTCCTTTACCATGGTAGCATCATTTGGCTCTGCAGTATAGTGCGCCGCTATCTCATTGAGACTTGTGTTAACCGGGAATGCCGGCTCGGCATTTAGACTGCGAATCTGCGCCTCAACTGCTTCGCAGATCTCAAAAAGTGTTAATCCTACATGGTATTTTTTGCGTGCAGTCTCTCTCACCTGTGCTGCTATCTTACCGGCCTGTAGATAGCATCCGAGATTCATCTTATTCTGGTTTTGTATCGCCGTTCCTATATAGAGATTATGCGGCGAACTGACCGGAAAATGAACTATCACAGAACAATAGCAACGGCATCATACGACTTGATTTGTCTTTCATAGATGGCACTACTCTCACCACCAACTTCTAATGGTTTGTTCCTTCCTTCCGGATTGACCGAACCACAGACAGATACAAGAACATATTGTGAGTCTATCAAAGCAGAAGATTTCGTTAATTGAACAGAGATACCTACTATATAGATGAATTCAGCTCTCCGACTCCTTGGAGCTAAATGTGTCTTCTCCCATCAAGAACTGGCCTTTCATTCCCACCTCCTAATCCCAGAAAGGATCACATAGCGGTTCAACCAAAGCCATCGGTTCCATAGGCTTTGACTAGCGTATCAAGCTCTAGCGTAGTTATAGGAAGCTGTTCACTTCTTTCCCAGAAGTCAAACTGAGGCGACATCAAATATCCCTTTTGCAATTGCATGTGTCCAAGCCCAAGCGCGTGTCCCATTTCATGTACTGCAGAGTTCCTAAAAGCATAGGGAGGAAGGTTTATTTCAGTCTCGCCGTCTCCATGTAGCACAATTGGTGAAAGATAGATTCGCACATCAAGGCTATCATTGTCCCCAGGGCCGCCCTTGTATTTCACAGATGTATATGCACCCGTCTGAGTAGGATAATCTGGAAAACTGCTGTACTTGTAGTAAATGTATACCTTGATGTCACATGATTCAATCTCTGCCTCAGATTTAACAAACCTTGCAGTAATATTCCAGTCTTGTAGGTTGCCAGTGTATTCCTGCAGCGCGTTCCTCCACTTTTGAACTGACAGCTTCGTCCAAACATAGTATGGATTTTCAACTTCATCTTCAAGGTATATGCAACTCTCTATGTCGTCTTTGTACCAGTTGTGCATTGTCATAGGAACAAAATTATCTCTGAAGTCGGTCTGCTCAGAATAATACTTTGCAGCGAATCCTGAAGGAAAATTAAAAACAACAAAAAGTAGAAAAAACACAAGCACTGTATGTGTAAGAGCTGACAGTTTCTTGCACATTTTTCAGATTACTACTTTTTCATCCTTGTCCAGTGTAGCTATGTTGAATGCTTGCTCTATTGTTGACACAAATATCACACCATCTCCATGCTCGCCTGTTCTTGCAGACTCGATGACTGCCTGTACCACTTTGTCTACATGATCATCTGGAACAACTATCTCAAACTTCACTCTAGGCAACAGATCGTATGCGACTGGTTGACCCCTCCATTGTAAATGGAGTTCGCGCTGCTTACTCCATCCTGACACAGTAGTAATTGTCATACCACCAATCTTCATCTGCCTTAGCTTTTCCTTAACTACAGGCATCCTTTCAGACCTAATCATGGCTTCAATTTTCTTCATTTATATAACATCAGATGGCACAAGTGTACCATAAATTGCTATTGTTCTATAACTATTTTTATCAAAAATGCTTTATAAATTGGCAGAATAGAGGTAAGCCATTTGAAAAATAAGAAATTCGTCCTTGATACCAGCATCGTAATTGACGGCGAGATAACGAAGATGCTTGAAGATGGCAATATTGAGCAGGGGAGCGATATTATTATACCTCTGGCAGTTCTAGATGAACTCCAATCTCAGGCATCTACCAACAAAGAACACGGCTTTGTAGGGCTTGAAGAGATAAAGAAAATTAGAGAGCTTTGTCTTATTAAAAACATCACACTGCGGTTTGTGGGTCAGCGGCCTGACCTTGATGATATCAGGCTTGCAAAGCATGGCAGAATAGACGCAATAATTAAAGATGTTGCTATGAATGAATCGGCTAAACTCATCACTGCTGACTATGTGCAGGCGCTAGTCGCAGAGGCACAGGGCATCGAAGCAATGCATATCCGGACACCTACCAAGACAACAGACCTAGAGTTTGAAAAATACTTCGATGACTCGACGATGAGTGTCCATTTAAAGGAAGGAACATTTCCGATGGCAAAGAGAGGAAAGCCAGGTGACTTCCAGCTTGTCAAAATAGGGCAGGAAAAAATCACATCTCATAAGCTATTAAACATAATCAAGGAAGTATCTGAGGCAAGCAGGGTTACAGGCACGGGCTCTGTAGAAATAAGTAGGAGCGGTGCAACAGTTCTTCAGTTCGGCAATTTTAGAATTGCAATAACAAGGCCACCATTTTCTGACGGTCTAGAAGTGACACTAGTCAGACCAATAGTTCGACTTGAGCTTGAAGATTATAATCCAAGCAGCAAATTGATGGAGCGGCTTTTAGGCAAGGCAGAGGGAATAGTAATAGCTGGCCCGCCGGGCTCCGGAAAGAGCACACTGGCAAGCAGTATGGCGAAATTCTATACCAAAGGAGGCAAGATAGTAAAGACCTTTGAATCGCCACGTGACTTACAGGTCCCTGATGAAGTGACACAGTACGGCCCACTGGAGGGCAGCTTTGAAAAAGCAGTAGACATTTTGCTCCTAGTAAGGCCAGATTATACGATTTTTGATGAAGTAAGAAGGGCACAGGACTTTGAAGTGTTTGCAGATATGAGGCTTGCGGGGGTAGGTATGGTCGGTGTAGTCCATGCAAGCAGTCCGCTTGACGCAATCCAGCGATTCATGGGGCGAGTGGAGCTTGGTATGGTTCCTCATATCTTGGACACGATAATCTTTGTGCGAGATGGTAGCATAAGGAAGGTCTACGAATTGACCCTAACTGTCAAGGTGCCAAGTGGTATGACTGAGGAAGACCTTGCAAGGCCTTTGGTCGAAGTGCGTGACTTTGAGTCAGGTGTAATAGAATATGAAATATACACATTTGGAGATGAAAACGTAGTCGTCCCGGTCTCAAAGCTGATCAAGGACGAAAAGACTACAGCAAGTGGTGTTCGCAAGCTAGCGCAGTCCAAGATAATGGACATTGTACGCAGGTTTGATCCAAGTGCTGAGGTAAATGTCATTTCAGATAACAAAGTGCAGGTAAGAGTTAGCAAAGAAGCTGCACCTAGGGTAATAGGCAAAGGCGGCTCCACTGTTTCTGAGTTGGAAGAAATGCTAGGTGTAAAGATAGATGTTGAAGCCAAGATTCCCACTCTAGGTAAAGAGATCGAGTTTGATATATCGGAAACTGGCTCATCCATCAATATTCTAGTCGATGACGCGGTTATCGGTCATATGGTTGATGTGTATATCGAAGATGAATACATCATGAGCAGCCAGATAGGAAAGAAGGCGAGAGTAAAGATAGACAAGCACAGTGAACAAGGAAAGAAGATCCTAAATGCAGTAATTGCAGGACAAGAAGAGATCAAAGTATTCGTTAGCAAACATTAGCGACGACTACTATTATTACCTTTGATCCCTTGAGCCTTGACAACTCGGATAAACTCTTCAAGTTTTTTGAGGGTCTCCGGATGCAAATGGTGCTCGATACCTTCGGCGTCTCGGTTGGCTGTGTCTTCATCTACTCCGATCATCTTGAGAAAGTCAGCCAGAATGCCGTGTCGGTCATGCATGCTCTTTGCAATAGCCACCCCGGATTCTGTAAGGCTTATACCGCGGTATCTCTCATAGTTTAAGTGGCCGCTCTCATGGAGCCTTTGCAGCATTTTGGTCACGCTTGGTGAGCTGACATTTAGGTAGTCGGAGATATCTACTGTAGTAGCATAGCCCTTACGGGTTATCAACTCATATATGACTTCAAGATAGTCCTCCATGCGGGTTGTCCTGCCAATTTTTTGAGCGTTGTGCGCATCACGAATGAATTCGAGGCGATTTCCGTTGCCGCCCGTAACTGCACCATCAGCGTTGTCCTTCAATTTCCTTGTCAATTGCATTATCTCCGCGCCTTATATATAACAATAAATATTATTATAGCACCGTTAAAAAACTTGCAGCGTATTGATCTTTGTTATATCAACATCTCAGCTTCATTCTAGGTTTAAAGAAAGAGACAACCTCATAATAGATACGAGGCCATTCTCGAGCTATGCAGAGTCACACATACCAGGCGCCGTCAATATTGACCTTATGCAATTTCATTGGATCGATACCTCAAAATCTGGTATCGTGCAATTCAACAGGCAAAGCAGACTTTTACTCTCAAATATAGGAATTACCAAGGATAAGTTTGTTATTTTCTATGATGACGTCTCAGGCATGTCCGCTGCAAGAGGCGTCTGGCTCCTATTGTATTTTTCACATAAAAAAGTCACAATGTTAGACGGCGGATTCAGGCAGTGGAAGGAAGAAGGGTACGATGTTGAGACTAAAACTAACCCATTTATGCCTTCAAATTTCAAAGGAGAGCCAAATCCTGACGTTCTTGCTGACTTTGTTCATATACACTCGGTTATCAATAGCAAAAAAAAGAAGAAGGAGAAAAAGTCATTCATAATTGATGCTCGCTCGAAAGACGAGTATGATGGCTCTACGATTAGGGCATCTCGCACCGGTCACATTCCCACTGCAATCAACGTTGACTGGAATGCTAACCTAGAGCAGGAAACAGGTACCTTCAAGAGCCGTGACGAGCTGGAGCAGATGTATAACAATATTTCAAAGGATGCGGAAGTGATAACGTATTGCCAAGGGGGCTACCGTGCCGCAAACAGTTTCATCGCGCTCAAGATGCTGGGCTTCAACAATGTACGAATGTATCTTGGGTCTTGGGGTGAGTGGGGAAACAAACTAGATCTACCAGTAGAAAAAAAGCAAAGGATACCGTCTAGAGGTAAATGAAATCTGAGCTCAATTTCAGCAACTTCTTGTTTAGTAGAAAATGGCAGCTGGTCAGGCCGTTTTTTTTAGCCAGTTTGAGCACAAACAGTTGCATAAAAAACGTGGCTTGTAGCAACAATTCAATTCCCTTGCTTTTAAATCCTATAGATAATGAAGAAAACCCTTCTTCGTTCAATCTTTTGCTCAACTTGCTGCTATCATTGTAGTTGTCGTCGTCGTCATCGCCATCATCATGATCATCATCATTATTGTTATTATTATTATCTCCCAACACGATTATTCGATCGGTTTCTTTGACACTGAATAATGGAGAATGGCAAAACTCCTCTGCAGGATAAGCCACGGCTCTGGTACCAAATACTTCGTTAAACTTGAGTGCCCCATACTTGGCAATTGCATGTAGCTGACCATTGCCAAGTAAGAAATAGCAAGTAGTACGATCATGACCACCACTACCACTGCTGCTGCTTCTATCACTGCTCCTTTTCCCCTGTTTGTTATCGATTTTGCTAAGTGCTTGCCTAGCTTGTTTTTCAGCGTTGGTGTATGTTTTTCCAAGATCAGATGGCAGGTGTAGTTGCGTGGAAAGTGAGATGCATTTGATCATGCTGGCGGTAAAGCTGATAGTTCCAGCAGTAATAACACCTGTGTTTCTGTACTTCAATTCGATTGTTTGATCGCATGATTTGGCCAGCCTGCTTGATGGTCTTGCAGTAAGAGCAGTAACAGTATTAACACCATGTTTCTTGGCAATTTTGGCTGCAAGTATATTCGCCTGAGTATTACCAGAAATAGAAACGATAACCAAATTGCGATTCTTTACCATTAAAGGATTTTTGATAATATCGGTAGGGTAGCAGCAAATAGCACGGCCACAGGAAAAATATTGTGTTGCAAGTCCAGCAACATAGGAATCGCCGGAGCCTACAAACAAGGCTGGCTCACCGAGAGGAGACAATAGGTCAGGTTCGTGCAAGTCTTGGACCTGGTATTCTATCTCCGCTTGCATAGCCTCAATTGCATTCATTTCATCAGAACAGTCAAATGATCTTTCTTTAAAAGTTTGAGAGGTCAGATTACTTTGTGTTCCTCATCTTTTCTTCTTCTTCTTCTTCTTCTTCTTATTATGCTTATTTTTCGCCTTTTCGTTCTTATGTACTCTTGTCTTGCTGCTGCCCTTGCGCTTCAATCACTATCATAGTCAATGTAGAGCGCACCTTATCTATTCTTCTTACATGCCAAGTTATTGTTTCTCTTAGTTTATCCATAGAATCTGAGCTTATTCTAGCAATTATATCATAAACACCATATACACCTGATACTTCA
>DATFCN010000150.1:0-7514 GCA_035253045.1 Nitrososphaera sp. | reverse complement strand
TACTCAACGTTCCTTGCACTTTGAATTCTGCTAGCGTTATTATCTGACATGGCATTCCGACGAGATATTTAACCTGCTATTCGATCGGCGCTGAATAAGCAAATAGATTGAGCTTAACTGGTAGCTAACCTAACGACAGTGTTAAATTTCAGGATACAAGTCGCCACGATATGGCTGTAGGAGAATCAGAATCAGCATTTCTTCACGTGCTGCTGTCACTTGGCATATTGTTATTTGCCTCCAAGTTAATGGCTGAGCTGTTTCACAGGATAAAACTGCCAATAGTACTGGGAGAGTTGCTTGCTGGAATTATTGTCGGACCATTTGCACTAGGAGCTCTTCCCCTGGTCGACGGAGAACCACTTGTAGTCCTTGACGAGACGGTCAATCATATCTGGGAGATTTCAGCAGTTGTAATACTGTTTATCGCTGGGCTTGAAATTACTCCCAGTGAGTTTTTGAGGGGCGGTGCTGCGACATTTACCGTTGGCTCTATCGGGGTCATTATACCTTTCTTTGTTGGTTATTATGCATTCACAGCATTTGGGATTGAAGCAGTGCAGTCGATTCTGATTGCGACTGCTCTTACAGCAACTAGCATTGCGATCTCTATTCAGGTTTTGACTGAACTTGGCAAGATGCAGTCAAAAGAGGCTAGATTAATTTTGGGTGCTGCCATAGTCGATGACATTCTTGCAATAGCTGTACTCTCTGTTGTCGCAACGATGGTTCAAACGGGTAATACTCAACCTGCCATCTTTGACATCACAGTTTTGATAATGCAGGTACTAGGTACTTTCGCTGCAATATTGATTGTCTCTGTATTAGTTATTCCGAGGGTACTTCATACTGAAAGATTGTGGAAGTCAAAGGGGAGCCTTGAAGGCATCGTGACTGCTGCATTTTTTGCTGCAGCCGGAATTGCAGCTTTTCTAGGACTATCCCCAATTGTGGGAGCATTTGCAATCGGCATGGCTGTGGCTAGTACAAGGATAATCAATCAAGTGCACGATTATGTCGACAAGCTGAAAATAATTTTTGCACCGCTATTCTTTGCTATTATTGGTGCTCATGTTGATTTGAGAGGAGTCAATTTAGATGTTCTGTTCTTGGCAGGAATTATAATAGCAATAGCCGTTGTAACGAAATTGATGGGATGTGCGCTACCCTCGCTTCTCTTCCTCAGAGAAAAAGCAAGATCAATGAGAGTTGGCATAGGCATGGTATCAAGAGGAGAGGTAGGGCTGATTGTGGCTGGTGTAGGCGTATCATCCGGCGCCTTAACTGATGACATTTATACTGCGGTAATAATCATGGTTGCTGCTACTACGATAATTACTCCTGTATGGCTCAAGATAGTCTACAAAAAAGAATCACCTCAACCCGCTCAAGTAAGCTCTAGCGAAAGATAAAAAATATTTTGAACCATAGCCAATCATATTCCAAATTTCATTGAGTGCTTGGGCAAGCTAAAGTGAACCGCCAGATTACTGAACTATTAGATGTTGCCCTACCTATTATCTGGCAATAGGTCAGTCGGATTAACCGTCATTCTAATAATGCTAAAGACTGATAATCAACAACCAAATTGTTAAGTCAAGGTCGATGATGGCCTTTTCTCAGGCGAAATGGCAATCCACATAAATGAATGCTGAAGGATTCGATAAAGTCTGCAAAGCGAGCCTTTTTGGAAATCTCGATTTATAAGAAAGAGTAAGGACTTGGGGTGATTGACTGATAATTATATTATTGATTTGACCCAGCATATGCTAGTGTATAAAGATCATGATGATCTGATGACAAACAACAACCAAAGGTCCGAGACTGCGAAGTTGTCTTGAACAAAAAAGAGAGAGAAATAGTTGGAAAAGAGAGAACAACAGTTCGCACCACCCTCATTGAAGAAGAAACGACAAATCAGTGAGGCTTGCATAATAAAAAATGCTCTAAAGGTTAAAGAGAATCAATGATACCTTTTTGCCTAGAATCTTTGAGATGGTATTCTTTAGCATCCTTGTAATCAAAGAGACGCCGCAGGAGTTGCTTGCTCATATGATTGACGCAGTAAACGGCTTCATCAATAACCCTCTTTTTGCAGAATATGGCAGGATAGGCTTGTTTCTAAATGGAGTCTTCTCAACATTTATTCCATTTCCCCCAGAGGTCACTGCAATAAGCCTGATACTTGCAGGGATCTCAAGGCTTGAGATATTGGTAATACTGGTAACAAGCTGGATTATTGGAGCAGCACTTGGCTATTATGCAGGATTGTATGGTAAGCAGATAGTCGCTGTCCTCAAACACAAAAGGAAAGAAACAGAAAAAATTGCAGATGAGAATTGGGCTGGTAATGATGAGGAGAAGTCATTATCAATAAACAACCTTGAAATTCATAATGACGTTACTGGCCATGGTATTCGCCACAAGAAAGACAATGAGAGTAAGCATAGCAGATATCGTCAACTTCTGGAAAGATATGGATGGGTGGTAATCTTTGTGTCGCCATGGATTCCAGTCTTAGAGACATCATTCCTCTTATTGCTGGTGCAAAAAGATATGAGATAAAGAAATTCATGATAGCAATAGCGGCCGGCAAGATAGCTAGAGGGGTCGCCATGATTTTTCTGGGGAGCTATCTCGCATCCATATCCCCACCTCCCTGGATTTGAGAAGTTAAAAAGTATGACCCAAGTTTTTGGTATTATGCGACAGTACATACACAGAATCAGGACTGAAATCAAGATGGACTAGATGGGAATACTTTCTGGGAATATTGCCTCATTTGATGTGGGATCTAAGGAAAGTTGAAAAAGACAAGCTCTCTGGAACATACTTCGATAAAGGATGGGGCCGTCCTTTAGTGAATCTCCCCATAGGTTTGGACAGTTTGCATGTATTACGCCTCATATACACCCACTTGATCGCATCGAATTCAGCAAAAAAGTACAGGATGCCTTCGGTAATTTAATATCATATAGTGGGGTCGGCCGGATTCGAACCAGCGGCCTCCAGCGCCCAAGGCTGGCATCATACCAAGCTAGACAACGACCCCCTTTATCCGACGAAAACTTCCCTGTCAGAGTGCAATTTTAATCTAATGAATAAGATAGACGTTCTTCTTTTTATTTATCTAACTATCATGCATTGGCACAAACAAGACGATACTCCTTCTTTTCTCCTTTCAAAGAGCATGACTCTTAATTTATAACAATCCCAAAGAGAGCAATCAGATAGGCTTGCCGCAATTCATGCTAATGAATGACAATTTTGGCCTTAACTTTTTATTGTAGATAGGATATTTGGGACATAATCTATATAGTTTATTGGTACCCATATAGAATACTGAGGAAGTAGATTTATGCAGGGCGCTAGTGTGATTCCTAATGGCTGACACTACGTCCGGCCTTTTACAGTCTAATGTTACCACCGTGCCAAAGGTCAAACCTCTTTCGGATATCATAAAAAATCTTAAAGCAATATCGTGCGATGTGTGCCAAGAAAAATTGGCCTCATATGATGTATATGTGGACAGTGGTATTGCTAATGTTTCTTTTTTGAGAAGATTTTGCTCCGACTGTATTCAAAAAGTAACGCGTTAGTGTACTACTACTATTCTACCCTCCTCTGTTGGTTCAGTTCCTAATTATATACCAAAAAGACGGTTTATAACAACTAACACAATAGCAGCAATCCCAGCGCTTGCAGGAATAGTTATTATCCATGCGTAAATAAGACGCTTTCCTACTCCCCATCTAACGGCTGAGAGTCTTTTTGTTGCTCCAGCGCCCATTATGGCACCAGATATTGCATGAGTTGTACTGACGGGAATTCCCAGCCAAGCCATAGACGTTAATATTGCTCCACCACCTGTTTCAGCACAGAAACCTTGGTATGGTCTTAGCTGGGTCAGCCTGAAAGCCATAGTCTTTACAATTCTCCATCCCCCGAGAAAAGTCCCTGCTGCAATAGCAGCAGCCGACCCCAATATTACCCATACAGGAACCACAAATGATTCTGAATCTAGGAATCCACCTGCAATCAACAATGCTGTAATTACTCCCATTGTTTTTTGGCCATCGTTTGCACCATGTGTTAGTGAAAAAAATATTGAAGAGCCGACCTGTAGCTTTCCAAACACTCCATTGACTAACTTTGGTTTTGAATCTCGTAGAAAATACATTATTGCAATGGCAAAAGCAAAAGCAAGGACAAAACCAAGTGTTGGAGAAACTACCATAAAGACCAATGTTTTCTCAATGCCTCCAAATACGACTGCTTCTAATCCTCCTGCAATCAATGCAGAACCAACCAAACCACCTATCAACGCATGGCTACTTGAAGATGGCAGACCAAAATACCAAGTAACTAGATCCCACGTTATTGCACCTATTAGTCCTGCAAGTATAACATACACAGTTGAGAACTCGGGTTGTATAATTCCCTTACCAACTGTCGCAGCAATAGCAGTACCAAAAATAAATGGCCCTGCAAAGTTCGCTACGGCAGCCATACTTACAGCATGAAGTGGTTTTAGAACCCTTGTTCCAACAACTGTAGCAATTGCGTTAGCTGAATCATGAAAACCATTTACAAAATCAAAAAATAATGCAGCTACTATTGCGCCTACAACTATGCTGAAAAGTCCCTGTTCTACCATGGGGAGCTTTCAACCATATTTTAGAGCGATATCTTCTACGATATCTGCTGTATCCTGACATTTGTCGATAGAGTCTTCTAGGTTCTCATAGATATCCTTCAATTTTATTATCTCAATAGCATTTGTATTTGTTTCAAATAGTTCTGCTATTGCATTTCTATAGATCGTGTCTCCTTCATGTTCGTATTTCCTTATAGTGCGGCAATGTCCTACCAAATCGTTAGCATTTTTGAATTTTCTGAGTCGCTTCATTAGTAGATAAATCTCCTGTGATGCTGAGAGCAGTACTTTGGAAAGCTCAATCATGTACTGTGTTGGTTCTTTTATTTTGAACAATACAAGTTTATCAGCAGTTTCATCAGTATAGTTTACAACTTCATCTATAGAAGTTGTAAGCCTTGAGATATCTTCTCGGTCTAAAGGAGTTACAAACGTTTGAGACGTTATGGTAAATAGGTCATGGGTAATTTTATCGCCTTCATGTTCTAGAGCCTTGATTTTCGATTTGCGTTCTGTTACAGTGTCATAATAGGATAACAGCTCAACAAGTGACGATGTAGTCTTGACTAAATTAGCGCCTTGATTTTCCAGCATATCAATAATAGTCTTGTCATTAGCCCTAACCCATGAAAGCCAACCAGTACGCATACGCTAGCTAGTCATTTTGTTGTGGGTTAGCTAATATATATAATGGATGCTTTGCTTCAGGATTGAGCCTGTACTGACTATACCACAAATCAGAACAGGCTATGGACATCAGGCTGCTTGTTTAACGGTGAACTCTCCTTCTTCTTCTTCTTCTTGCCGCTTTTTTCGGTTTGCAGGAAAAGAATGGATAACGTTATATCATAGCAACAAGCGCTTTAGCAATTCCTTATAAAGGATACATTTTATACTTCTTGCACCTATTTATGACAACTAGGACTCCACGCTCAACTATCTTGACATTGATGATTGCCATGATGATGACGACGATGACTATATTCGGTACAATTAGTTCAATTACACCTGCTGCGTTTGCTACCGCTTACGGCGGTAATAATAATGGCGAATTTGTAGATGCAGATAGGATAACTGAAGACATAAACGGAATAATCACAGAGACATTCAATGACATTGATCCACTCACACAAGAGTTGTTGGATGGAGTGATAACTGAACTACTGCCGACAACTACATCACCACTGAGGCCCTCTCTTGATGATGAGGCTACTACTACCTGCGATGGACGAACTGCCACTATTGTTGGTACTCCTAGAGATGATATTCTAGCTGGTACAGAAGGTACAGATATTATTGCAGGTCTTGGAGGGAACGATAGAATATCAGGATTTGGGGGAAACGACCTTATCTGTGGTGGCTCAGGTAATGACATCATAAATGGCGACGAGGGTACTGATATCGTAGATGGTGACTCTGATGATGACCTTCTGATTGGCGGTCAGGGGGATGATTACCTAGCAGGTGGCATTGGTGATGACCGACTCGAGGGAATCGATGATGATGATACCTTCTTTGGCGAGGAAGGTAATGACAGAATGAATGGAGGCGAGGGGGATGACGTCATGTTTGGAATGGAAGATAATGACGCCATTAATGGCGACGCTGGTAATGACCATATGCGTGGGGATGATGGTGACGACGCACTTAACAGCGTTGACGACGTGGTGAATAATGACAGGTTAGATGGCGGTGAAGGCAACGACCGTTGTCGTATTGACCCAGACCCCGAAGTCAACTGTGAGCTTTAGGGCTGAGAAAGAAAAGCGACATACATACTAACTTTGCTAAGGAAGCACTGAATTTAGGGTTACTATCGACGACTGCAAGAACTGTTTCTTTTTTCTTATCTAAAATAACCTTCTCTAGTTGTTCGTAGCTAAGTTATCTTACAAATGCTCTAACTAACATGCTGGCAGCGTTTCTAATACTTTATGTTATATTCATTCAGAGCTTGAGTTCATAATATTAGAACTGATTAACTTTTTGAAAAATACTGCCCATTGCTCTAGCCATAAAATGTCGACCGGTCTCTGGTTTTTAAAACTGAATTTTCCTATAAATGTTCTTTTTGCATGGCAGACGCTTCTTTCATCTCCTAACCCCTCTCTCCCTAAAGTGCTGTCCGGGTTTTAACTATCTCCTTTCACACCATCATCGGTTTGATATCTACTTCCTCCTCTTCCTCATCAATTTATGACTCTACCACAGAAGTAGTCATTCAACAACTGATAGATGAATGTCAACGAAATTTGGACGAACAATACAACAATCTGGTAGCAAACGAGTATTTGAAACAGAAAATGAATACTCTGCAAAATGCACCACGAGACTTAAAGAAACTCGAAAGGCTCTTGAAACAAAAAGTAAAGGAGTGCGAGAAGGCTAATTATGTACTGAACATAGAAAGTCTAGTTGCAGAAATTGAAGTATTGAGAGTTATACGGTATTTGATAAACAGAAAAGGGGAGATAGTCTGTTAGTCCAAAGTGAACATTTTCATATGCTGCTGATTGAAAAAATGGCTCAGAATTTGAGATAAAAACGGTACGATAGTCTCTACATTTAAGTACAAAATACCTTTTGCTATTTTATGTCTGCAGAGTGAATTGTTCATGTTTGAAGATATGATATAGAAAAAGGAAAGAAGTCCTAATTGCTAATTCCCTTGCTGGAACAAGATGGTTGCTGTCAAGCTAGTCTATCGTGTATTATCTCAGGGCCCTAGACAGGAAATAACAAGATTTGAAGACCAGAGCAAGATAATAATGGTGGTAATTTTCCCTAGAAATTTATTAACTTCGAACTACAAATTTGATAAGTTCATATGATTGTTTTGATGAGGACTTTTGCTGCT
>DATFCN010000149.1:0-6865 GCA_035253045.1 Nitrososphaera sp. | reverse complement strand
TACCCCTTCCAGTTGGAAGTCCTGGTAAACAATATGAGACGCTTTACGATTCACCCGGTCGGCGAAATAAAAGTCAACATAAAGGCCATGCCAAGGGCTGGCAGACAAGTGCGGATCGGCAACTATCAGAAAGATCAATTGTTGCTCATGAATTCAAGTTCACCGGTTAGATTCAGCATCAGCAAGGAAAGTATGAAATCTGCTGACGTTCTAGATGACTACATCATAATTGAAGCCAACGATTGCCAAGGATCTGATCTCATTTCCCTTACATCAGTGGTAGAAGAGGTCGTGGATGAGCATGTAACGGAAAGCAGAGGCTATACGACCCTTATACTGCTCTTGTAAACGCGTACGCTTTAAATAACCTTAAAGTCTCGATAGTCTTCGGGCGACGGTCGTCCAGTTTGGTCTAGGACATCAGATTGCCAATCTGGTAACCCGGGTTCAAATCCCGGCCGTCGCATTTTTCATAATTTCCTTTATATCGATGTTTGTTAACTTTTCGATCTCTCTGTCGAACCAGTCCTCTACTTCCTCAGGGTTGGTCCTCACCTTTTTCTTCATCTCCTCTAGCTCGGATTTCCTCACCTTTGCTTTCTCCTCCACTTTGGGTACATAGGCAGACGTCGCGCTTTCGATCATCTTCTCCATAATTTTGTCGAGCATTTAGATCAGCCCAAAGAGTACTCTTAGCAGGATTATTAGTACTATTATGCCCAGCACAACCATGATAATGGTCCAAATCATTGATGCCATGTTATTCGTTGTTGTTTAACATTTCTTATAAGGGCAATACAAAAATCCTCTATATGCAGCGCATTCACAAATCTCATAAAAGCTATTGAGCACTTCCACATGCACAATAGCCAAATTCATCTATTCGCTTGTTACAACATGGGCACGGTTCGCCATACTCTACTTCCCACGCATGTTTGCCATAGAGTTGGTAATGGGTATCTATCTCAAGAGGTACGCCCTGGTCATCCTTCCACCTTGTATGACGCGAACGTGACATCATTTTTCATTACGCTAAGGGGATTATTAACTGTGCTTTCTCAAATTGGATTTGATTATGTTAAGTGCGCGCTCGGCGGCATCTCTTTTTGGTAACTGGATCATGAAAAGGCTCTGGGGATTGAGGTGGTCTTGGGAGTGCGGCGTAGGTGCAAATGTAATAAGTCCGCTTTCGGCTAATGCTTCAAAGAACTCAACCATTTCATTTGCATATAGCAAAAAATTCTGATCGATTTCCGTATCAACCAGCTTTATTTGGACATCAACGAATACGTCTTTCCCGTCGTAAAATATATCCAATACCGTGTCTACTCGCACCTTTTTGTCACGAACGTTGTAAAATGTTTGCTCATAGCTTCTTGAACCCACAAGAATGCAGGGCACCTTACTGCCAGCAAACTCTACCACTGTGACTCCCTCTGTGTGAAGATGAGCCTTAAACTCTTCTAGTGTTCTAAAGTTTCTCTTAGGCATCTACTGATTCTCTCTAATGGTCTCGGGAAAATAATTTTTCAGATCTATGTTTTGCTGCATCCTATTGTAGAGGTATTCATGATGCCTGCAAAGGAAGAATGGCATTTGCTGAGAGTGCAGGGCATCGTATCCCCTTCTTGGCCTGACAAGTTCGAGTTGAACTATGAAGTCGGCGCTATTCCCACATATGTTACATTTAACCCTGCGGTCACCGTCCATCCCTACTCTCTGCACGATCAATGTTAGTTCATTCATAAAAGAGTTTGTAAGCACTTGTTTGTTGATTTGTGTTCTATTACGCAAATGCTTAGTGCATCGTAGTCGGCACATAACGTCACTATATTTACAGGAGAATGCAGAGCCAGGGATTTTAAGTTAAAAATCCCATGTCAAGAGATTCTCCCAAGGCTAGGTCAGGGGAAGAAATAGAATGTGTGCCGATGCGCGTTCTTGTATCACCTATTATTCTTCCTTACGCTACCACAGCAGAACAGCTTTGCTCACTTTTTTGGAAATACTCAAAAATTTTGTTGATAGCAGAGAGCAGGAGGAGAAATAAGGTACTAACACAGATTCATAGACTTTGCAAGTAGAATTGCTCGTTGCGAGTCATCTTGCTGTATCTCATTATTATTATATTTCTTGCTAAAGTACATGAGATCTATCATCTTGAATCGGTCAATTTTGACTAATAAGCTTCGCCTTGTACCGCTCGTCGTGTTAGCGTTAGTCAAAATTACTAGTCTGTCTGCGAAATTTGTCGACTTTAGTGTATTTGAAATTTGCTCAAAGCTCTTGGCATGATCTTTGTTAATAACTACAGCTACTGCAACCTTAGTACCATACAAATCATGGTAAGTTACATCAATTCCATTTCCGTCGCCGTTAGCGGCATGGGGTCTTGCTACCACTCCTATTTCGTGAGCATACTTTACGAGATCTTTTACTGCATTTCTGATACCTGATTCCAAGGCATGAATATCATCGCAATTCCGCCTAATCTTGATAAAGTCGGATATTGGAATATACATCATGCTACCCCTTATGCGGAGGCCAGGGTAAACGCTCTGTATGGTTTCATCTATCGATTGTTCATCTATTGTATCAAGACTGCGTTTTTCTGCAGTCTCAGTAGCGTGGTACATTATGTTCAACATGGAACGCACATTGCGAAAATCCGGAAACTCATCATAAATAACCCTGACTTTTGCGGCCAGGTTGCGTTCTTTATCTTCAGTAAAGATCTTGCCTGTATCATGGTGCCTTATGTATTCGAGCACGATGTCTATTATCTCCTCTAGAGTGTTGGAACCAGCAATGTCTATCTTGTAATTGGCCTTCTCTAGCCGATCAAAGACAGGGATCGATGTTCTGCGAATCTCATCATACGACGCTGGTGTGAAAATAAGCATGAGGACTGTTGCTGGCAAGTGTGCATTAATTACCCCTTTGACTAATTCTATCGACTCTTTATCGGAGTCAAACTCGTCTATCTGGAACAGCGTTATCTTTTGGAAGAACTTTAGATTCAGTCTTGCAAGAGCTGTCAAGCTATCGATAATGTCTTCAAGGGTTGCAACATTTTGTGAGTCATTTTTGAGATTGCCTTCAATAATACGCTTTAATATTGCGATTTCGATCGGTGAAAATTCTTTTTGAAGAGTCTGATCGATGGCACTATAGTTTGGCACAATATCATTACGCAAGAGGTCGGCTGCCTTATCGGCTAAGTCCTTTCCTCTTAGGGAATCAATAAAGCCATATTTGAAAATCCTTCTCGCACTCGGCACATCCTGCTGGGCCCTCTCGAGTAAATAATTTACGACTGTCTTTCGGAAGACTGTTATATATTGATCTGTAAATCCAGCTAGCATTGCACCGTAGAGACTGTGCATGCTGCGAGGAGAAATCTGCGAAAGATCCGTGTACGAGACAATCGCGCTATCCGAAACTTCTTTGACCCCTCGAGTATGCAGTGCCAAATGAGTCTTGCCGGAGCCTACATCTTGTATCATAGTTACGAGTCTAAAATCCTTTTCCTCGGCAGTTCCAGTATTATTTATCTTAGATTGAAGTTCAGAAATGCATGACATCAAAGCAGCCTTGGCTTCTTTGTGCCGTTTTCCACCGAGAATCATTGCGTCGGTGGGCGAGGGAGTGGGGCTGCTAGGATAGGGATTGTGGTCAAAAGCATAGGGATACAAGTCTTAGATACACCTCACGAATCCATGCAACAGCCCTCTAACCATTATCCCTTCCCGACCGCCAGTAGATAGCTCGTAATTATCCTGGTCCATACTCATTAACTCTCCAACCAGCCTGTAGAACTCTTCTGAAGACATGTTGTGGCTGGTGCAGACGTGGTTTCGTATATCAGCTAACTCCGTCCAACCCATCGATGAGGAGGCCGAGTTTGACAATGCGATATCAAAATGTTCTTTAAAATCTTGGACGCTCAGAGTTTCCTCTTGTGCTTCGGTCAGAGGATGCTTTTGTATGAATTGGGACTGGTTGTCAGTTGTCTTCATCTCCAAAATAATGCTCGCGAGGTTTGAGATGTTGTTTTTCATAGTTTCAACAGCATCCAGCAGATCCTTAGTTGAGCGGTTAATGGAATCATCGATAGATTTTATCATATCATAAGTTAGCTTGAATCTTGCATCTGTATTCAGCAGGCTCTGAACATAATGAGTCTTATGGAAACAAAAGTATGCATTAGATCGCTTGTCAATAAAAACATCACCCTGGCTTATCAGTTTCTCTAGGTGAGTTTCAATATCTCCAAGCTCTCTTCGTAGATCAGTCTTCTTTATACCTACCGACCCAACCGAAAGGATCCTGTTGACAAGTTTTTCCTCTACGGACACGGGGTAGAGGCTCTAAATTTTAATATAAATGCGAATGTAATAGTTTAGAACAGTTCTACTAAAAAAGCTTATACAAGAATTAACGCTCGAAAGAATTATTACAGGCCCTTCTGATTGTCTCACGGGATGATGATAATTCTATCTGCACTATGATGAAAGCACTAGGGTATCTGACCTTAAACAGTTTCGTATTGGGGTGCTTTTCTAGCGGTCTTGACTTTTCCCAGGGCTCCAAATATAGTAATTATCACGGAGACCCACAAGCTTGCTAGCACAATATTACTTAGAGTGATGTATGTGTACGGGATTATGTCTAGAAGGTTACTCCTGATAGCCGTGGTTGACATATGCATATCTATTATAGCTATATTGTAGCTCTCGCTGAGAGGATTCATACTCGCGGCCATGTTGGCTCGAAGCAATATGCTATCAAGATCATTTTGAATCAATGCAAAATCAGTCTTTGAGGTAGGAAATAGCCATACAGGATTGCCATCTGAGGGGATCAATTGCTGGGTCAGCTTGATGTAATTTGCTAACTGCGCGGGTGTTTGGGCCGTCTCGGCGCGTGCAACATATCCAACAGCTTCGTCAAGCACATACATCGTATCCCGATACCCCAGATAAGCAATGCTAGCACCGACTATAAGAAAGGCAAGCATCCCTGCGAGAACTAACCTCTGGACCAAAGCTCTTGACATCCTCTTGGCAAGGCCATCACCTTGTGAAGCCGCTGTAGAAGCTGTTATAATTGCAGCTCCAGCGCCTGCAGGGTGTCTGTGTGTTGTTATTGTATGCCTAGGGTCTCGACCTGCAGTCTTATTTTGTTTCCTAAAAGACGAGTGCATGATGCTAAGGTACGCAACATAAATGAACCCAATAGTCGGGATTGCAATCATCGGAGCATACAGCGAATTTCCTGTGAATATTGAAATTAAAACCGCCATGCAACCATATATCGCAAAAAATATTTCCAAAAGTGTAGTTTTGGTGAACGGTAATACGTACTCTTTGTTTCTCCAGTCATCACTCTTGCTGACAATTCCAAATTTGGGAGTCCTCAGAAATTCGTTCTTCCTGCCAAAAACTGCATCAAAGACTGCTACGGTATTGTTGACGGATAATCCCGTTGAGTAAAACATGAGGAAGAAGAACTGCTGCGCCTTTTCTCTCCATTTTTCGCCGTTCCACGTCTTGTTGATTATAATAAGATAGCCGCCCGGCCCCATCATTAAATACATAAATATTGAGATCAGGGGGGCCCAAGATACTGTATACAGCTCGTAATTCATGGCAAGGAGCATAGGAAATATCAGAAACTGTATGAGGAAAAGCGGATTTATCGTATGCCTTGTAAGTTGTATGAATGCTTGAGTCTTAGTTTCAAAAGGGATGTTACGACACAACATTAGGGAGCTCAACAGTTTAAGTGCCACTTGTATTGAGCCCTTCGCCCACCTGAACTGTTGCCGCTTTGCAGCATTCATTTGCACCGGTAGTTCAGCATCAACAACAACATCTTCGAGAAAGAGACATCTCCAACCTTTCATTTGAACCCTATAACTGAGATCAAGATCTTCTACCAGTGTGCTAGTATGCCATCCTCCAGCCTCTTTAATGGATGAGGTCCTCCAGATACCGGCTGTGCCATTAAAGTTCATATAAAGGTGGGTAAGGCTCTTAGCCTTTTGCTCTATCAGAAAATGTAGATCGAGTGCTACTGCTTGTGCTTCTGTAAGGCTAGAATAACTTTCATTAACATGGCCCCATTTACATTGTACAAGACCGAGTTTGCAGTCTGCATAGAAGTGTCCAATAGCACTTTTTAGAAACCAGCTGGGAGGAATAAAGTCAGCGTCAAATATCGCCACAAATTCGCCCTTGGCATGTTTTATTCCTTCTTTTAATGCGCCTGCTTTGTAACCTATTCTATCCTTTCGGCGCACATGGACTATGTCAAACCCCTTAAGGCGGTACTCATGGACGATAGACTTTATCAAGTCGACTGTATCATCATCAGAGTCATCCAACACCTGGACCTGAAACTTATCTTTAGGGTAGTCCATCCGGCAGACAGAGTCTATGAGGCGTTTTACAACATACTTCTCATTGTATAGTGGAAGCTGTATTGTCACTATAGGCAGACTGGTTGGAAGAATTACTTTTTGTCGCCTTTTCGTTTCATGACGAACGTTGTTGCGAGAATAATATGCAAGGTAGTAAAAATTCAGTGTATAAACCATTAATATCCAACCAATGGCCAAGAATATGACGTAAAGAAATGCTCCCAAGCCGTACATGCTACTATAGCTCTTTGAAATGAAGTCTTTTTGAATATTTATAGATACTTACATCAGAATGTTAGTTAACCCTTTGTGAATATCTTGACTGCCTGAGGCGGACAGACGTTTTCACAGGCGATACAGAATATACAGTCCTTTTCTCTTATCATGAAAGCTTTTTTGTCCGATGCGGGATGACCGGGAGTTTCAAGCCATTCATATACA
>DATFCN010000148.1:0-13877 GCA_035253045.1 Nitrososphaera sp. | reverse complement strand
TGCTCTTCAGCTGGTTGTTGCTCTTCAGCTGGTTGTTGCTCTTCAGCTGGTTGTTGCTCTTCAGCTGGTTGTTGCTGCTCATCACCCTGTGTCTCTTGTGCCTCTTCTATTTGCTGTACTTTAGATCCTTCTTGTTCTTGTGCATCTATTGGCTGCAGCAAAGAAGAAGGAAGAACTGAAATATCATAAAGAGAGGAGGAAAAACTTATGCTGCTAATAACAGAAGCACTTGTATTGGTATCATTGTCTGATCTAATGAGAATATTGTTGCTACCGATTGTTGCAAAGATAAATGCCAATGTTATTATGCAAAAAACTCTTGATAGTTGCATAGCACATATTTTTTATCAAAAATAAAAAAGAGATGATGATTTCAGGATTAGGTTCAGCACACAGCTGTAAGAGTAACTGTTTGTCTCAGCGTACCTGTAGCATCAGCCTGGTTCAGAGTAGCCTCTAGCTGCCAGTAAGTGGTTACTGGACTTCCAGGGGTTAAGCTGTTAATGATCGGTGTATTCGATAGTGTCAAAGCTGTCTTAGAGTTATATGGTGTTCCAGATGTAGTGGTGTAATGAGTTGCACTAACTAACATTGCATCTGAATAGGCTGGTGTTGTACTACTCCAGTGTGTTCCACGTACCACGACTTGTGGGGGTGTATTTCCAGTGCTCCTGACTACAAGAGGCTGATCAGCACTTTGCTGCCCCCGGTCACCTTCAACACCTGGTGTTAGAGTACCATAGGCAAGTGTTGCTCCCGCTGGATTTGTGCTGATTCCACATACTGCGTTAACGGTTACCGAACTTGGAACATTCACCTGAGCATATGCGTTTGGTATTGCAACTGATACAAGAGTAGCAGCTGCAAGAGCTGCAACCAATGAAGCAGTTAACTTCGTCTTCAATTCATAATTCCCAGGACGATTTCATATATGAAGATTGCAAATTAAAGGGAAATAATCGCAGCCAATTGCAATTATAAGCACACAATTGCACGAATTACATAATAAAGGTAAATATTGATATTGTTGCCAAATAGTAACCCTTATTATAAGAAAAGCCGTACGGGGTTAGAGAAATTGAAAACACAGCGCATTTTACTTAAAGCTATGAATATGCTAGGCTTGTTTGTTGTTGTTTCGTTAGCTTCTACTACTATTTCTCCTCTAAACACAATAGGACATAGTTATGCGCTTCAGCAGATTGCTGGAAACATTATTATTGAAACTATGCCTGGTGATACCGAAACTTTCAGCTGGGGTTAATATCAGATAAGAATGCCACAGGTGCAGTAAATATAACAACAGATGGTTTAGGAGCGGAATACCTTTCTTTTCCAGAAAATGTCACACTGACTGCAGGAGAAAATATTACTTATGTGCCAGTAAATGTGAGCATACCTGCAAACTATACTGGGGAGAAAGAACTGACTCCAACCATATCTGCAATTGAGGCGGGTGAAGAAGTTGGTCCTACTATAATAAACATAGGAGTATCCAAGATTCTATGCATGGTAGTAGGAGCCCAAAACAATGCGACAACAATGACCACAGCAGCAACAAACGAGCAGCAACAGCATCAAAATACTACTACTACTACTACTACAGATTTGGAATTGAAAGATTTTACACAGGAGGTCATTGTTGGCAACAGCGCTGCTGGTAACCAATCAATAATAACTATGCCTATCGAGAGTACATCAGAAAATATAACAGAGTTTAGCTTCAATCAGACTAGAAATGAAATTTCATTTAAAGCTGCAGGCAACCCCGGAACAAATGGTACTACCATAATCTACATTGATCAGATAATCCAAGAACCATATTCTTTAGTGGTTGACAGAATACCCTCAAATGTTTCTAATATTGATACAAATAGCACAACTGGAGAGAAGAGCATTCAGATAACGTATCGGCATAATTGTATGGATAATGATGTTATAGTGAGAGGTTCAGAAGGAACAACAACAAAAACAACGACAACGACAACAGAAAACATCACCTAGCTTGCCACAATCCGATTTGGTTGAACTATTTCATATACTCGATCAAGGAGTCTATTTGAAGGTCGAATAGATATCAACCTTCAACTAAAGAAAAATTTCGGTGTCTGGACCAAAGGGAGTGAGTATCATCTGGCACTGGTTGGACCACAAATACTTGAAGGATGGGCGCGCGCATAATATCGAACAGTTACCTTTAGCACCTTCTCCTTTTGCTCTTCAGAGAAGGTGATGGTTATCAACTAAGGAAGCCTGCATCCATATTCACCTTAAAATACAACATGCTTTCACTTAAATCAAAATTAATTCTTGGTAGCCCAAAATCTTCAAAGATAAATCGATACTGTTCTCTTAGGTACAAGGACCACTTTCTACCCATATCATGATGTATAATATATGAATGCTCTGAGCCTCTAACATCATGTCTATAAGAGTATCCTGCTATCTTTATCCAAGTCTCAATCACATCTAACGCTGAAGTTATGTTGTACTCATTTCGGAGCATCATGACAAAATCCTTTGATTCTCTTTTTGATACATACTCAGCTATCTCTATGATATCACTCTCTGATAGTTTCTCAAGCATCTTTATGATCTTGTTTTTCCTAACGGTGATAAATCCAGCTTTAATAGAATGTGCATGCCAATCTAAATGCTGTATAGCTATCTGCCCCATCAAACTATTAAGTGAAATTTGCTTCTCTTTTGCTTCTTTTCTCAGCTTATCAACAAGGTCCTTATCAAAACGTAGAGTTACGCTTTCGGTAATCTTGGAATCATTTGAAGCATATGGTGTAGCGCGTTCCTTTTCACGAAGAAAAGTCATTACAGTATCCAAATTTGGATACTCGATGGTCATTAAAAATATTTTGGTACATTATGCTCGTAAATTTAGAGATATTTTAATATATTCATTATACGAATTATTATTTTGACCAATATTATCTAAAAAAATCACATGAGTTCATGAGCCCTCAAATCGTTCTAACGCACCACTGCCGTGAACTTGAAAATTCCATAACCCTACTATTAATCGGATTGGTTATCTGCCCAGAAAAGGTCCAATTGTTAAAGCTTTAAGCAGAATAAACAAATAAAGACACCGCATCGCTCTGCACTACGGGATCACCACTATCGTTTATAGCTGGAGCGCAAAAAATGCTTTAAAATGCGTCATGTTCGCCAATCATAGGGTTCCGATCTCCGCATTGTTACATGCGTTTGGCAAAGACGTTAGCATAAACTGTGTTATAGCTGTCCTTGATACTTCTTAGTTTTCAAATTCATTGTTGAACGCTAGAGCGTAAATGAAATTGATACATTAGGCGCGCACTGCAGGAATTGTTATTTTTCATAAGCTGGGTTAATAGAGAGGGGGGCTATTGCAAACAGTGTCAAATAGTGTCAAAAAAGCCATGATAGTTCGCGATTTGGATACAAGTATATTCATGGACAATGTAGGACAAATTTAGCAGTATGCTAACAATAAATTACAAATAGAACCCCCCCCTCAAGGTGTGCCCAGAGTAGCGCATAAGTTGTAAACTTCTGTTAGACTGACAGAGCAATTATTATTATTTTCCCATTGTGCCTTGTTTCACCATCGTGTGAAACTCTTCATCAGACATATTCTTCTTAGCCGCTACCATCTGCTGTACATCTTTTCCAGCAAGGTACCTAAGATTTGGTTCCTTAGCCGTTGCCGCTTCAACCACAACCGCGGCTACAAGGTCGGCATCAGACGCATTTTCAAACATCCTGTCTCGGTTGGAGGACATAATTTGCATCATTTGTGAATATGGAGACTTGGGTTCTTGTGCTTTCTTTGCTATAGCTATGTTTTCAGCAAAGTTAGTCCTAATAAATCCAGGCTCAACTAAAACTATTTTTATTCCAAATTGTTCTACCTCAAATGCCATTGATTCACTCAGACCTTCAAGTGCGAATTTCGAGCTAACATATGCAGAACTACCCGGAAAGCCTATCCTACCTGCTCCAGAACTGATGTTAATAATCCTGCCTGACCTTTGTTTTCTCATGATTGGTAGAACTGCTTGCGTTACGCGAATCACGCCAAACACATTGGTCTCATATAGTGACTTTACTTCGTCCATTCCGATATCTTCAAAGGCTCCCGTCAGCCCATATCCTGCATTATTTACAAGAAGGTCAATCCTTCCTGACTCAGATAATATCGATTGTATTGCATTTTTGACGGAATTTTCATCTGTCACATCTAACTGGACTGCTCTAACGGGTAAGTGCTCTTTTTCTGCGAGTGACTGTATAGAGCCTTGCTTGGCTAGGTTGCGCATTGTGGCATAGGTAAGATAGCCATTTTTTGCTAGTGCAAGAGAGGCTGCGAGTCCTATTCCACTTGAGCTTCCTGTAACTACAGCAACTGACAGTTGTTGGTTGTTGGGCGATGATGATGATAATAATAATGAAGACATCTAGTTCAATGGAGCATGAACATCATCATACATAACAACTGTGTATGGTCTTTGCAGTCTTTAATATCCAATATATCGAAGTGAGCCAAGTAGTTCAAAAAGTGTACAGGAGCCTTTCTAAGAAAAATAAAGAAAGACTATAGTAAACATAATGTCGTGCATGATTTTATCGGGAATGTCCTAGCAGCGATGAGAATTACTATAAAAGCCTCTCTTCCATGTCATCAGTAATTCATCTATTTATCTGTCTGCAACAGGAAGCGTAAAGTAAAATGTCGCTCCATTGTGTCCTGCCTTGTTATATTGGTCCTTGTTATTCTCAGCCCAGATCCTGCCTCCATGTGCTTCAATTATACTCTTAGATATGAATAATCCAAGTCCTGTCCCTTCATATGATTTTGTAGCAAACTTGGTGAATAATCTTGGCATTAGTTCACGATCTATACCACTACCTGTATCGTTTACAGCAACAATGAGTTCAGCCGTCTCTTCTTCTCCCCGCATACTGTCAATATCTATTCTTTTTAATATGCGGGAGCTAACGGTTATGGCGCCTTCGCTCGTGAACTTTATAGCATTGTTTAACAGATTAGAAACGACCTGCGCAATACGTCTTTTGTCTCCCTCTACCAATGCAAATCTTGAATCCTTATTTGCTGGTTCATATGTCACCTTTATCCTTCCAGTAGTCTTTTCAATTTGCTTTCTAAAAGTTTCTACAATGTGTGATACTTCGTCATTTAGATTGAACTTCTCTTTTCTCAGCTTTAGTGTGTTGCTTTCAATCCTTGTTACATCCAGTATATCCTCTGTAAGTTGATGTAATCTGTTTGCATTGCGGAGGATAATCTCTGCCATTTCTAGTAATTCATCCTGTTGCTTTAATTCTCCTCCTTCTCCTTGCTCTCCAAACTTCTCTTGCTTTAATTCTTTTATTTTGAAATACATTAATTCAGAGAGATTAAGTATCGGCACTATTGGTGTACGCAGCTCATGGGCTGCTATATTGATAAATTCTCTTTGCACCTTATCTGCTTGCAGCAATTTCTCACTGGTTTCATAGGAATGCCAAACTAACTCGAAAAGTGACCTGAAAGTATTAACAGTAGACTTGTTATTTGAGTATAAAGCAAAACCAAAAGCATTAGAAAAGGTATCTGCTTCTAGGTCTCTTAGTTCCACTCTAAACAGCGTATCATCATTTACAATGAAGATCTTGGTGGCTAGATTAATTGTATTATTTAGAATTTTGATGTTTGGTGCTTGTTCATTTAGCACTCTTACAATTTGAATATTTTTATCATCAATAGGACAACTTATTCTAATATTTTGTGAGTGCATATTCTTTGAGATCTGTACTAAATGGTCCAGAATGCCTAACTTGTATTCTCTAACTAATGCCTTTGAACTTGGCAATAACAACAGCGCGCTACTATTTATCGATTTAACTAAGTTAAGATAAATCTCAGCAGCGGTCTCTGAATTATTAATAACCTGGAAAAATTCCTCCTCCTCCCTTCCCTCTTCGATCTCAATTATCCTCTGCTCAGCAGGTGTTGCTTTATTCCAAAAAATATCAAAAATATTTTGCTGCTGTTCTATCATTTCCTTGGAATTGCTGTAGATTAGCTTTGGTAGAGGTTGTCCATCCTTCATTGTGGGAGCTACTATATACTCTGTTTCACTAACTCCAAAATTTGCGTTCAAGTGACTGATATGACGCACCTCAGAAAATTGCATTAGAGTCTTGCAATGCTCAAGATTATGTTTGGTAATGTCAGTAATAGATCTTATCCTAACACCTCTTCTTTTCATTTCTTTATAAGCATCAGCAAATGCTGTGGTAACAATGGCTGTAGCTGCTGCGCTGGCACAACCATCAACTTTCCTAGATACGTTTGAAAAGAATTTCCATGTTTGTTTTGTGGTAGCTTCTGCTCCAAGCAACATTTCTGTTCTTTCATGTTGCGTATCTTCCTGCAGGTCCTGATTGCCTCCTGAGAAATGGTTTTCTGCCCCTGTCTTAGCGGAGGACATCTATGGGTTTATTACACTGATAGAAATTATATATATTTTTTAGACTATTTCAAAAAAATTATCAGCTAAATCACTATAATTGGAGAATGACAGAGCAATTTGCAATAAGTTGCGATGTATTTGAAACACTTTAACAATCACAGTGGACTAGAAGGAGTAAACCATGAGGGGAGATTGATCCAGAAAGGTAATCTTCTCCATTTGTTCCATCTTGAACGGCTGTTCTAGATATATAGAATAGACAAACCTACTAACGAACAGCTGTATACAAGAGATTAAGCAGAAGAGACAGTTTGAATAAAGGGAGGATGTAAAATCCGAAGAGAAAGTATTCACCTACTTTCTTATTTTTCCAACTGTATTACAAGGTTCAAACACATAGGAAAACTTTAAAGCTAATTAACATATCAAAGCCTCTATGAGAGAAACAAACCCTCATGATGAAATCAAGGGTTCAATAGTTCAAGTTTTAAGCTGGATAAACAAATAATTTATACAGTCAACTATCTCCGCTCACCTTTCACAATTGTTCTATAAAAAAGATCGACGATGACTGGCAGCTCTAGGTAGTCAATCAGTATTGCTACCCATGCAGCATAATATGGGATTTCTACCGGGCCTGATGATACCCCAAAAAAGCTGTCGTAAATTACATCATCCGTAATCCAGAATATGTGAAATACCTGAATGGCCAACATTGACAACAAGAGGGCGTTTTTTGTGGAGCCTCTTTCATGCTTATACAAATTGACGGCATAATATGTGAGGCCAGCTATCAGTGCTGGGATCTCAACATAATCTATAATTATGAAGAATATAAAAAGCGGGCTTCCTTGCTGCACGCCAAGGATGCTCTCTCCAGTTATCCGCTGTATGACTACGTCAGCGGTAAGCCAATAGAGGTGAATTAGTTGGAGCGAAACCAATACGAATGCTATCTTTAGATTCAGATTCTCGTATCTGTGCCAGAACCCTACCAACTTTTGCACAGCGAAGGACATGAACAACTAGGCTAGTTGATAGATAATTAATGAGACTGTAAAAAATGTTAATATTTTTCTTCGATTTATGTTGACAAAAATGCCATTTAGATGCCTGTTGACTCTCCTCAGTCTATACTTCTAAGGGCTCACAATTGCAGAGTGCATAAAACGAAGCTAGCCAAAATCCCAGATAAGGTATAGTTATTATCTTAACGTGGGACAATCATTTACATTTTCTTTGATTAAACCGTCATGCCTCCGATTCTTCTGTTATATATTTCTCCCATTTTTTCTCTGTGGGCGCTTGTAGAGTGTGATAAACTAACTGTCTACAAAGTACATTCTTCTTCCAATCTCTTTACATAGTTTCAAATCGATTCTAGTGAAGGTTGTCGTGTACAATTACGACGAGAATTCAGTAATAGAAAGGGTATCAAAGTCTGTCCAGATGTTGCTGCCTGTAAAAACAAACACTTGAAAGTGAAGGTGAGGCAGATATGTAAATCCTGTCATACCGACACGCGCGATAATCTGCCCTCTCTTGATATACTGTCCGGTTCCGACGACTGCGCTACCTTGCGCAAGGTGGTCATACCTAGAATATTCTCTATTCGGATGTTGTATAACTATAAAGTTACTATGATGCCAATACTCTATGCTTGGGCCCCCGATATGTGAATCATCTTTAACGAGTGTAACAACACCATCTGCCGCAGCAAGCACAGGGGTCTTCTCTGCAACTATAAAATCAATTGCATTTCTTAATTTCCCTACATGCGCTGGAGAAGATGTTTTATCAATTCTCTGCAACTTTTCCTTTGGGACAGGCAGTGAATAACTGTTGACAGTGCTCATGCGATTGCCTTTTCTACCACTCTTAAACTCGCGCTTACCTTATTATGTTTAATCGTCATTTTCCACCAGAAATTCCCGATATTCTTTAAGCACGCATGTAGAAGTGACTTGTATACTGATTCTTAACTCTAGTAATCGATGCCGATCCGGTGCTGTATATAATACTGATTCCACTACCGCTACAACAATTTGAGACATTCCGTTGCCATTATTTCAATAGACATCGAGGAACAATTCGTATATTAGAATTTGACTTAATATTAATGTCTGACTACCTGATGTTTTATAGTTTATTGTTTTAGAATTAGATTCCTCGCAAATGTGCATAACCTGCTATATCCAAAGTTGCTTAAAGCCGCGATATGAGCCAAAATACAAATGATCAGGGTGCAATGCACCAAGCTAGTTCCCAGTGGGCTGAGGTAATCGGGCAACTTTTTGATAGACTGACGGGCAAGGGCGCTTCCGTAACTTATAATTTTGACAACCTTGTCATAGACATTCCTCGAGCGCAGGGACCTGGCGGGCGCGATATGGGAGCCGCAAAATGGGTTATTAATGGCAGGATTGTGATCACCGGCGAAGCGCATCAGACCTCTGAGGAAGCACGCCAGAGAGCATCAGTCTCAACAGTAACCTAGAGGTTTAGTGAGCTGCCATGCTGGGTGATAACCACCTGCACATTGACAAGAACGATCAGCTGACCGACTGGCTAGGTAAAGCGCTTAGATCTGCAAGAGAAGGCACACTTGCAATTAGCTTTGAAAATCAGCCTGCAGTGAAAATAGCGATAAGTAATAGCACACTCGCAGTGGATCTGATAGAGCCTACTATCTTTAGAATACCCGAAGATGAAACTGGATTGTTTGACAAGCTAAAAACCGCATCAGAGTTTGCCCGCAAGTTATCTGACAATGGGGTAACGCTTTCCTTCTTTAGAAAAGGCAAGGAGGCTGTGCGACTTGGCAAGGATGCTAGACCCACACTTTCAAAGATGGTGACAGGAAGTGATGATATTCAGCTTAACAGCACAAGGGAATTTGCCAAATTAAAGGGAGATCTAAAAACTGACTAGGGATTTTGCAGTCAACAAAATTTCTTCTATAATGCTATTAGCGCTCTAATTATACCCCGTCGGTAGAGCACAAACACTTTTTGGTTATTGTAATACTCTTACAAATGAAAAGTTTTGAGTGCTGAGAATATCTCAGACAATATGAAGAAATTCTAAATCTTACATCCGAGCAGCATATATGGTGATCTGGCTCTATCGACGACATTCATACCAACCAACATATTTCGTCATTGTGATCTTCAGAGGAAACTATGAAGCCTATGATGTTTGTTGTGACCCTAAAAGGCAGAAAGTTGCTTATAGTGTGGACACATTACAAAAGTAAGATTATACATCTTCGCCCTTTGGAGTATTGGGTGAGACATCTTTGGCGCTTGCGCCCGAAATTCTTTCGCGGCGGCCATATGTGTCCTGTCTTTTACGGTTTATTGTGTTTGGTCCGCTATCATTAGCATGTAATCTTTGGCTTTTATCTCTATTCCTCACAAGACCTACTGCAACTTCCACGTCATAAGCGCTGCCATATTCTCTATAGTCGTCGAGGCTGTTTTCGATTGCTTCAACTACGTCATTGATTCTGTTGCTCATACTCGGTGAGGCTGCGTTAAGATGATTCCTGATTTTCTCTTTTGTTGTTGGAAACTCAAGGCCTTCAAGCAAGTTTGCCATCTCGGCGGCCTTATTGCGAACTGTATCTTCATTTGTTAGAGGTTCGCCAGTAATATCTCCTGCACGCTCGACTTTGGAGCCAATTCCTGATTGCTCAATATCTGTATAATTGCGATCAGCTGTAGACATGCAGTTCACTGATAACTATAACTATACGCATAATCTGTGATAAAGTATGTGGAATAATCTTCAGACTGATTGTTGTTCCTGCGAACGCCGTTCTGACGGTGATAATACTGCTTTAATGATTATCCCGCAATGACGACAACCTAATTTTATCATTGATGTTAACTTTTTTAACATAAAAATCAAGCATCTTAAGTGAGTGATAAAAAAGAAATCAGTCGCCCATAGATACCAAGCAAGCCAAAGATCTAGAGTTAGATGAAACGCCCTTGCCTACTAGAAAGGTGAGCAAATCTTCCGCCCCTGCGCCTAACAATGCAGAGCCAAGCACCTCTGATAGGATAAAGGGAAGACGGGTGATAAAATAGTGTGGTGTATAATTACTTCACCACCATGACAGGACAATTAGCATAAGTTACTACGCCTGATGCAACGCTGCCAAGAAGAAGTTTGGCCAAACCGGACCGGCGACGACCCTTTGTCCCTGTTACTATAAGATCTACTCTATTTTTCTCCGCATAGTCTACTATCGCAGGTACTATAGAAGTTGGGCTAGCAACCATTTCTGCCCTGACATTGACTCCTTTAGCCGCGGCTTTTTTCTCGATCTCATCAAACCACTTGCGCGCTTCTTGCCTTGACTTGTCTAAAAGCTCATTTATTGCGCTTGGTGTAACAAGTCCAAAAGCGCCTGATGAATATGCATAGCCAAGTTGCGATACCACAACATATAACGAGATAAGCTGTGCTTCGTGTTTTCTTGCGATCTCTGTAGCATATTCTGCCGCTTTCATAGAAGACTCTGAACCGTCCACGCACACAAGTATCCTGGCAAAAACCAATAGCTACACTTATGGATTATGAAAGATATAAGGATTGAAAAATTTGGCTTTTATTTTCAAAAATCTGCACTAAGGTCACTTAGAGACTTGTATATATGTCATATATCATGCAGACTACGAGATCTTTGAACACCCAAAAGGCGATAACCCCTGCAGCATATGCCGCTATAATTGCAGGAGCATATGTGGTAATGCCTTCAAACTCTGATCTAATAAACGCACCAATTGATCTGGGTCATAGGCTTTAGAATAATGAACACAATCTCATTAAGCATTTTCTGGGGTCTGCTCGGATTCATTTTTGGTACTTTTTTGGGATAAATTTCATCCTGATGACTACACAAATAAGCACCCTTCAAAAATGATATATAGATCTGTTGGAACTTTTGGAAGTGGAAAGAATCAGTAGTACCACCCCAATGACATCAGTAATAATAAACCAGGCCTACATTCAAACGATCACTCACAACAACATCATCATTATTAACATTGTAATCAACATTTAGGTTTCGCCATGGCTAATGCTTTTCCTCTAAGAATAAACTAACGACCTCCAACCATGAATGAACTTGTAAAAGATACAACATTATTATACATTATTAGAGCGCTTCATCATCAGGCTAATGATAACTATCAATGCAAGTCGGGAAATGTATGCTCCCATTGATAGAATATGGAACATTATTGCAGATGTTGACAATGAGCCCAATTACTGGCGCGGTACTAAAACTGTTAAAAATATGAAAAGGGTTGACAACAAGATCGAGCGCGAGGTTACTATTGCATTTAAAGACTCAAAGTGCCGTCAGACAGTCCTGCTCTATCCAAAACAGTCGGTCGAAATAATAATAACAGAGGGTCCCATTAAGGGCACCAGGAAAATTATGCTTCGTCCTTTAGATAATCATAAGACACGGATTGATGTAGTATGGAACATTAAATTAACGGGGTTTCTAGGTGTACTCACAGGCTTGATTAAAGGACACATCTCGAAAGGGACTGATGAGGCGCTTGCACGCATTGCTGAAGCAGTCGAATAAATAGCCCTATTTCTTGCTAGATGATGCAATGGATCTTGTCCTTACAATAACAAACTTGGTAATGGCTGGCATAATGGCTGGCATATTTGGTGTTTGGGTATACTTTCTTACATATATGAGCAAATCATTCCGGCAGTCACCGATGCTTGAATCGTTAAATCAGACAAGCATAAGGCGTTTCCCCAAAGTAAGTGTTATCTTGCCTGCACGAAATGAAGGTCAATACATTATACGTTGCCTTGACAGCCTACTTGGACAGGATTATCCTAACTTCGAAATAATTGCAATCAATGATTCATCCACCGACAGGACCGGTGAAATAATGAAGGATTATGCAGCTAATGACTTACGCGTTATACACATCGATGCATCACCTAAACCCGAGGGATGGACTGGCAAGAACTGGGCATGTTATCAAGGATATCTGCATGCTCAAGGTGAACTCTTGATGTTTACAGATGCTGATAGCAAACATTCGCCTTCTGCAATGTCTCTTGCAGCTGGACATCTCGTATCCCAGAATCTTGATGCATTGACCGCAGTACCTCGGCTTATATGTAATGACTTTTGGACAAAGATGACCCTTCCCGTTCTTGCAACATTTTTGTATACACGTTTTTCGCCGATCCGTGTAAATGATTCAAATACTAAAACCGGCTATTTTTTTGGAGCGTTTTTCCTCATCACAAGAAGTACTTATGAGGCCATCGGAACCCACGAGGGAGTAAAGGAAGAATTGGTCGAGGACGGGGCACTTGGCGGTAAGGTCAAGGCAAGCAAGTTCCGAATGAAGATGATGAGAGGTGAGTCCCAGATAGATGCAGTATGGGCACGGGATCTTCCAACACTTTGGCAAGGTCTTCGCCGCTTTATGATACCTGTATATTTTCAAAACAAAGCGGATGCGTATATGATGGTCATGGCTGTATTTTTTATCTTGTTTGCACCTTTTGCATCGCTGCCATACCTGCCAATAGCCAAATTCGCTGGAAACATGTCGTTTACCATACTGTTTGGACTACAACTATCAGCCATTGCTTTGATAATGGTTACGATTGCCATACAATGCCGGCTGGCCATATTTGAGAGTTCTCTATATGCATTTGCTGCTCCATTGAGTGGCGCTCTTATTTCGTTCAGCTTTACCTCGGCAATTGTCGACGCAAGGAAGAAAGGGGCGGTTAGTTGGAGGGATAGAAAGTATACTATAACCCGTAATCAAAATCCTCTAGCATAAATTACTAACAGCAAAATTTGTAAAAATAGGCGGAACGGTGGAGGCTGGAACGACTGTTCCACCATACTCCTAATCTATCAATCAATCTGTAGAATATAGAAATGATGTATGAACGCAAAAACAACAGAGGAAAAATCCAGATAATGGGTGACGTGCTAGCGCTTGCCACCTCTGGAATAAAAAAGACCCACATAATGTACAAAGCAAATCTCAGCTATGAGCAGGTGCACCTATACCTTGGGGAGCTAATTGGAAAGAGGCTGATAATGCAGGATGTGTCTTCTGCTGATGGAGTAGTATATAGAACCACTACTAAGGGAAGGGAATTTCTGCAGTACTACACGCGCTTGATAGAGTTTCTTGAAGAAACAAGACAAGACCCTGAAGTTGAGTTAAGTGCACCCTACGTCTGCAGACCGTAGTAACATGGTAGTTGTCATAGGCGCACGTGTTGCAATTTTTCAATTAGGCAAAAGATTATTAGAATAAGATGTAAAAATTTTTCTCAATATTGATCAAGGCTATTTTAGCCGTGTCAATTGTTGTGGTTGCATTTATC
>DATFCN010000147.1:0-6326 GCA_035253045.1 Nitrososphaera sp. | reverse complement strand
TTTCCGTTGGGCCCTCTGGACCAAATCTTGCGTAGTAAAGAGGTTGAAATGGGAACAACTTGCCAATGAGTGTGTTATTCCAGAACTCCGGTTTTGGAGTAGACCCGTCTTCCTCAACGTAGTTTGCCTCATTAAAACCTCCAATTCTCATGAACCACTGCTTCTTGCTTTCGTCTCCGCCTTGTCCTAGTGTGTACACTGCGATTCTCTCAGTGTTATTGGATGCAGCGGCATCTGTTCCTGTATTATTGACTTGGCCATAGAACCGCACTTGTCCAACTGCATATACCAAGATATAGTCGGCCTGCAAGTCTTGTGCCATCCTTACTCCGGATTGCTCGTCAGAAATTAACATCTTTGCTATCGATTGGATGCGTGTATGGTTGAGAGTTGCATTGTCCGCCAAGCTAGACCTATTTCCAAGAGTAGTTATCCAATAGCCATAGTCCCACCAGGATGCAATTACGGCATTAGGTTCAGTATTCTTTGAAATCCAGTCCATGGCATCTATCCAGTCCTCGGTTTGAAGCCGAAACCCTGTTCCGCCATTTGCAATCGCAGTTGGGACGTCTGCAGAGCTGACCCAATTGGAATTAGAAGGATAGAACAGAGGAATTGAAAGCATCATTATCATGACTATAATATAACTTATCTTTACTATCTGTCCAGATGTAGAATGTCCCCTATTGGAAAATTCCATTTTTCTTCGTTGTTCCCTTGTGGCTGCAGTTAGCCTTGATGCTGCAGCAGCGGGTGTTGTTGCAGCTGTTTCTCTATAAGCCATAATACTACGCGTCACTTCATATAATCCGAGTCCTGCAAGGACAATTATGCCAATTGATGCAAATACAAGCAGTCTTGCAAAAGTGGCGCTCACATACACTCCCGTAATACCGATCAATAGCGCAAATACCGCAGTATCGTTCCTGCGGCGGAATGCAAGCCATCCGCCGACCCCTGCAAACATCAAGAGCACAGAAAAGTCAGTGAAGTAGTCAGCGACGGTAGGGGTAAAATGCTCGGCAACAGATTCCACAAGCGGATCTATGGAGCCTATAAACGGGTTGATCGCATTGAGATATCTAAAGCTAGGAGATACGTAGGGTCCAGCCACTATGAATGCAATACCTACTGCAACAAACCCAATAAGTAAGAAGGCGATGTTTCTTGTCTGTACCGGGGGTCTGCTGTACTTCCTTAGAAAGAACCCAATCACCAAAAAGGCGGTACCACCTATCATTGCTAAGCCGGGCAGGCCCAGTACAAATGATATTCCAGGTCTCGGAAACGCAGCAGCAGTTATCAGCGAAAATACAGTAAATGCAATTGCTACGTACATAGGTATGGTCAAATCCTTTCTAAAGAAAGGAAGAGCAATAAAGAATAGCGATATCGGGATGCTAAAGTATTGTATGCCGCCCCAAGCGCCATTGGCTAGACCAAGTATGAATCCCCCCGCTATTGCCTTCGCTATAGCGTACTTGATTTCTTTGTGCTTAATTGCAGATATGAATAAGTAGATAGCCAATATTCCAAAAAAGAGACCCAGTGGTTCTGACTTGAACCATCCAAGGTTGCCTCTTTGAATAATGGCAGGGCTAAACGCCCAAAACAGCGCAGAGAACATCCCTGCAGAAGTTCCTCCAAGCACTCTTACAAAGGCGAATACACCAATAGTAGTCAGTGCGCCCATAACTGCAGGGAATGCGATTGTAAAGTCCATCAGAGACATCGCTCCTCCAAAGGCCCGGTACAGATACGCTGCTGTTATGTGCAGTACGGCTTGAGATGTCCCAGGTACATCTCTGCCTTCAGGATACCACGACATCGTGTCATGCCACTGCCAGTACGCATCTAAACCGTTATCGACTATGAACTTAGTTGCCCGATAGTCAAAATATGGATCGAACTCGTTGAGATAGTAGCCATACTTTATCGGATAAAACCTCATAATGAGGGCAGAACTAAAAGCAAGAGCTAAAACGGCTATAATTAGCAGGTGTCTAGTCTGAAACTCTATTGAGCCGGCCCGAAACAACGGTCTGGTGCCTTCCAACATCGGAACTTTGGGTGTATCTTGCCCTTTTTTAAGGTACTGCCAACTATCTCAATCCATGTTCATTCAACATAATAGTGTAAGAGTTGTGAATTGTGAATTAAATACGGAGTCTCTTGAAGTTATATCTACTAATGAAATGTTTTGTATCAATGATCTATGGATAGAGAAGAATTCCTACGGCCTTACTTTTCCAGATAATAACTAATATCCAGAACAAGAATCATCATGTAATGAAACACACAAAACATAATAGATAAAATCAGCTGTCTGACTGTATATTTCTGTCTGTTTTTACGTGCCTCCCTCTCGTTTTCAACAATGAAATATAAAAAAGCATTGCAACGGTTAAGACGCATCTGAAAGGTTAACTCTGCAATACCTTAAACGCAATAACTCCTATAGCACCACGATGTCTAAAGCCTGTATAATTTTTCATGTATAATAACTAATAAACTCGGGTAACAAAAGTGCTAGCAGAATGGTAGAACCGAATATACAATTACTGATGACCGCTGAGTCCATCACGATAAATGCGTCAATGTTTGAAGGCGTACTTACAAAGAAAACATTTGAAGGCCCCGAATGCTACTTAAACCTGGTGGAATTTCTAAAAGAGTTTTCTTTGGCTGATCGAGCTATATACGCAGTAATTGTTGTCCGCTGATAAGCTATGTCCAGGATAAATGATATTTATTACAGATAGTTCAAATATAATAGCAGCTCGGACATGAACGCCTTTGACAAGCATCGCAAGAGTCTTACCGCCTGGTGCGAAGATTGCGACGGTGTTTTTGATACAAGATGGCATGCTAACAAGCATGAAGAAGAAAAAAATCACAAAGTAAAAATCACCGAGTTTTGGATAACGGGCAGGAAATAATAATAAAAAATATAGTTGATAATGCCAACACTAATTTTAATTTTATAATCTTATTATCCTTTCCTGATCCCGCTGAAAGGAGCATCCAAGATAATCCTTCTGACAATCCTTACAACTTCATAAATCACATTTCTTAGATCGCTTGCAGTATTTCCAAGCATTCGTATACCTACACCACAATTACTTGGGAGAATTGTGGCTCCAGCATATACTTTTGGTATGGCCTTAAGAGCTTCATTTACCTGGATGTTAATCTCCTGCGGTTTGTTTTTTGTGATAATGTACATGTTTGCTACAACGTCATGACTTGAGAGTACTCCAAATACCTTCATATCACGTTTTTTGGGTTCTAACATTGCCACATCTGTGAACTTTATATGGCCCGTATGGTCCTTTGCGATAGCTTTCATATAGCATATATCATAATCAAAATGTTCTCCGCTTGCAACCCTGCCAGGTGTTATGATCTCAGAGTAGAGCAATGTTGCATTGTCATGGACATTGAGATTGGCTTCTTGGTAGAATCGAGAGTCGCGGTAGGGGATGACCTGATCTGGAATATACTCAAAATAGCAGCCTTCGCCAACATGGATATTGATTACCTGTGTGGCATAATTTCTTTCCATTCTGTATATTCTTGTAGCCCCCTGTGTCGTAATGTGGGCAAACGCGCGGTTTCGAAGAGTTATGTCCATCCTATATCTATCTCCCTGCAATATCCCGCCCGAGGGCGAAATTATATACATATACGCCATGTTTGGCAGCGCCTCTTCAAGGTAAAGGGCACGCTGGGCGTAAAGAGGCACGCGAGAATACTGCTCTTTTACAGAAGTTTTCCCGCTGTTCTTGTCCTCTTCAAGCCTTAGAACAAGCGCTCCAAGTTTTCCTGCCTTACCCACACCAAGCTGAGCCAAGGTTGAGCCGTACGCGAGCACCTCTGGAGGAACAACTTTTGGAGTATAGTGCTCAAGCTCAGCTGCTGATTCCATGCCTTTTTTCAGGTCTTAGCAACAGTCTTTGGCATAGCCTCAAACAATATATCCTTTATGATGTGTTCTGTAACCTGCTCTATGCCTTGGCCTGTCTTGCAATTTACAAGAACGTATGGCTTATCTCTCCTTACTTCTTTTGCATCCCTTTCCATTATCGCAAGGTCTGCTCCAACATGGGGCGCCAGGTCTATCTTGTTTATCACCAAAAGGTCACATGTCTCTATTCCCAAGCCCCTTTTTCGAGGGTACTTATCTCCTCCAGACACATCTATTATGTAAATAAAATAGTCTGCTAGCGCTGGACTAAAGGTTGTTGTGATGTTATCACCTCCGCTTTCAATGATTATCAAGTCAAGGTAGCTGTATTTTGATTCCATTTCTTCAATTACGGATATGTTCATTGACGGGTCTTCCCTGACAGCGGTATGGGGGCAGCCCCCTGTGGCAAGACCGATCACCAAGTCTTCTGACAGAAGCCCTTGTTGTGTTGCCAAGTTGTGTCGCATCCTGTCGGCATCTTCTCTAGAAACGACATCGTTTGAAATTATTCCTGCCTTGTATCCTTTGGCAGCGAGAAGCGGCACGATCTTTTCAATCAGCATTGTTTTGCCCGAGCCTACGGGACCTCCAATCCCAAGCCTCGGAATTCGCTTTTCAGTATGCATCATCATCAGACTTTCCACCCAAATCATGTAATAAACATTTTAGAATTCATTCCCTCATGAGAGATCTGTATAATATCAGTCGATGGTGCAAATTGCCACATCCCTCCAAGTGGCCTAGTGATATTTTCCTGTATCACTTTGAGTATGGTAGGTTTGAGATCATCGATAACCTTCTGACCATCGAAATGCTGCAGCATCCCAAGCCTCAGGGCTGCGCCTACTATGCTTACAGAAAATGAGTAGAGCATGACAAGCGCAGCCTTTTCCTTGGGAATCAAAAAGGCGTTGGCAGCAACTGCCAGTGCCACAGGATATGGTCCGAAGGCCTGACCATTCCTTAGTGCATCGTCATATTGGATCAAGATCTTGTTATTGGAAAAGGATCGTATACAGCGTACAAGCTGCGTACCAGATCTGATGGATGCATTCCTTATCTCCTGAACAAGTTTCATTGAGAATATTGCTCTATCCACTTCAAGCAAACCCGGAAGATTTGCTTTTGCCGCCTGATCATAGGCATTTCCAAGAGCGGTGCAGTCTGCCGGACCTATTTGGTATTGAAGCAAAGTTGCAATGAGCTCATGCAAATCTTCTGCTTTCATTTTCTTACCACTATAAAATATCGCTTCAAGTCCATTTGACATGGAATACATGCCTGTTGGAAAAAAAGAGTCCGATAATTGCAGCATGCTCAAGTCTGCAGCATCCATGTTGAGGACGCCACCGTTACTAGTGCTCATGAACATCTGCCCCCTCTTCTGGTTCAAAGACCATTTTAGCAGTAGTTATCTCTAGATGACCCAAAAGCCGGCCAAATATCTTTTTGAACATATTGATTTCTGAATCAGTTTGAATTGGGAAATAGATCTTTCTTCCCTCAAGCTTGATGGGTCTATGTAGATTCCCTATTGCATGTCCAATTGCCGCTGGCACTTGAACAGCATCATGGTCGTGGATATTGGCCTTGATCTCTATCACTGCAAGGTTCTCTGGTTCAAGCTCAATCGTTATCATTTTGTCATTTGAAGTCATGAGAACATCTCCATGCCTCAGCTTTGTGCCGGGTGCAAGGATAAGCGCGATGTCTGTTCCCTTGCTTGATGTCTTGCGCATTCTTACGCGTTGCGCCTCCATCCTGTTTATCCTTAGGGATTCCCATAGTGAGCGAGATGACATCTCTTCGTATTGCTTTCTCAGATTTTCATCATGATACATGTTTCCTATTATGGAATTAATTGTGATCATTTCTGTTCCATCTCGCTCAACGATTCCTTTATAGAACTTCCAGCTTCCTTTTCTTGCTTTCCTTGTGCCTGATTTGTCTTAACTGCCTTAATCATTTCTACCAACCTTTGGGTGTAATCAAAATACCCATAATGTCCATGTAAAGCCCTTGGAACGTTGGCAAAAACGAGCCCATCACTATCCATCTTTACTTTAGCCCCAACTTCAAACTTTTCTGCAATTATGCAGACTGTAGCTCTATGGTCAGGAAAGTCAAGATTTAGATGCGATGCGGGATCTATCAACCCAGAGATCAGTGCTATCCGGCCTCCGGCAACTGTTACGTGTCTTATCATAGTTGGATCTACTACATTCATATCATTATCCACGTTCGATTCTTCTACACAGTGTCTAATCATCGAACAGAATCACCTTTTTGTCTCTGAAAGGGCCTGCGTACTGAGATCTTCTGCTGCAAGGTTTCTGTCTATCCTCAGAACAGACTT
>DATFCN010000146.1:0-19771 GCA_035253045.1 Nitrososphaera sp. | reverse complement strand
TGTTATATCTGTAAGAGAACGAAATTCTCGCGCCCTTTCTTCAGGGAGAACTCCTGAAGTGATAAGGACAGCTCCAATCACCAAGAAAGCGCCAACAATTACAAAGAAGGGAAGTAAACCCCTGATGCTTATGCGCACTATAGTAGCATCCTCATGATACTTGGACTGTAATCTATTTTATAATTTCAGGAGAGTTGGCACGAATAGGGTATAATTTATGAAGTAATATTTGCATATTGTTTTTATAAAAATCAGTTGTTGTTGCTCACTATCTCCGTTAATGGAAGAATAAGTAGGCGTTGTTCCATATAACTTGCAGATGCATATGAGCAATTATTCTGAAGTAACATAATATGCCCAATAACAATCAAGTAAGGTTTAGGTGCAAAAGTGCGGAAGGCTGCTAAGGACCAATGAAAGACCTTATCCTAATTGAAGCAGTTACGATAGAGAGAGGAAGATAATACAGGAGGTGAATGAAAGAATGAACATCGGCGAAAGCGGGACTGCTATAGTATCAAATAAACTAGAGTTCAATCTTTAACTTTTACTATGATCATTGGCAGTTACGATAGCTGATTCTACTAGAAATTATAATATCATAAAGCACTATATATAGAAAAAAGCTTCGGCACTCTGTATGCCTAGAAGCAAAGTCTTTTACATAGCTATTGCAGCGGGAGTAGTATTCATTGCTATCGGCATAGCATCAAGTGTCTACTCCAATGTGCCAGTAGATGTTCCACTTGACAACGTTATCAGGCCAGGAACAGTAGACATAATCACCCCGGATATGAACGTAGAGAACACTGCAAGTATTTCAGTTAGTGGCACTACACACCGTATTGAGATTAGAGATCCAGACGGCAAAGTAATTGAGTCAAGAAGTGACAATTCTACTTTCAGTTATGATTTGACTGCGCAAAAGGCAGGCCAATATAGGATAACGATCAACAACACGGGTACCGCAGATCTTACAATTGCGGGTCATGTGCAAACAAAATCAAGTCCCCTGGGCCTGAGTGGTGCGCTTATGCTTGTAGTAACTGGCATAATAACTGTAGGCCTAGGCTTGCGCTTCAGGAGCCACTAGCGAAATTCAGCCTTTTTGTAAGAACCAAGTACCTTGATGTAAGAAGTCTTTGGCTTTATCGACAAGAGTGCTTCATGCACAACCTTGCTCTGGAGATGACCCTCAAAGTCTACGTAAAAGTTGTATTCCCAAGGTGTCTCTTTGGTTGGTCGCGATTCTATCTTGGTCAAATTTATCTTACGTATAGCAAATTCACCTAAGATGCCAAAGAGCGTGCCAGGAATATGCTGGACTGAAAATATGATCGACGTCTTATGATCATGACCACTATCATGCGGATCGTTTTTTCCACCTTTTTTCTTTTTTGCTGAAAGCACAAAGAACCTAGTATAATTGTTCTTCCTATCCTCTATTCCTTCGTCAAGTATCTCCATATCATATAATTCTGCTGCTCTCTTGCTCGCTATAGCAGCAGAATCTGTCATCTTTTTTTCCTTTATCATCTTGGCTGCTCCAGCTGTGTCATAGGTGGGCACAGGTTTTAGCTGCTTTTTTTGAAGATATGTCCTGCATTGTGCTAGCGCTTGCGGATGCGAGTGCGCATATCTTATCATTTTTGCGCCTCTATTTGCAATAAGACAGTGTCGGACCCGTTGGTAGATCTCGCCTACGACACTCATTTTAGTCTGGAGCAACAAATCATAAATCTCATTGATGCTTCCCTCTATGGAATTTTCCAATGGTACTACAATATACTCTACTTTACCGTCCTCGGCAGCGTCAAATACATCCTGAAATGACTTGAGCGGCAGCAGTTTGACATCAGGGAAATACTGTAGAGTAGCCATTTCGCCATAAGCTCCTCGCTCCCCCTGGAAGGCAACCCTTGGTGCCATGTTATTCTATTATTGTTATGGTATTACTCGCACTAGTAATACTCCACTCTACTTGCCGGCTTTGTGTATCAGGCGGAATGTTTCCTTACCATAATCATGGGTCAACTTACGTTCTTCAAATGCACCACACTCAACGCATTTTATCGTATTTTCATTGGTGCGCACAGTATCTCCGCCACACATGAAGCATAAAGCATAGAGCACTCCATACTCTTTTTCTGCAAGCGTAAGATGCACTGTCGAGTTGAGCAGGCTGACGACTCTACCCCTCACAATATCGCCAGTGTGAAAGGTTGCACGCCTATCACCACCTCTTCGATCTCGGTCTCCGCGGTTTCCAACTCTTGCTGATGCAATGGCGGAAAATCCTGCTTCAGATCTCTTGTCATTTATGTATAGGATCTTGACAGAGACCATGCTGCTAAAAAGCATATCAACATACCCGACAATAGCATCACCCACCTTTGGCAACATCGGCGAGTTCTTTTGGTCAACCTTGACAATCCTGCGTTTTAGATCATAAACTTTTGTTCCGACGGCTGCGGACCGTACTGTTCCATCGGAAGCAATGTAAGTGTTCTTGCCTCCCTCAAATTCCTCGATGGACGCAATGTGCTCGCCGGGTAGCATCGGCTTGTTGTTATCTTTTATCATGATTCGAATGAGTGAAGCTTGGAGGAAAGTTATAATTCTTTAGTGAACTAAATATTTGGCATATTTGGATGGAATTTGTTGTAAAACTTGCATTTGTAATCACTTATAGGGTGAAAGATAACAAAGGTATAAAGAGCGGTATTTCCAAGGTGTTGGTGTGAGCCAGAATAGCCTATCCCTAAAGGTACTTGAAGCATATACCAGAGACGTCGGTCGGGGAGTAGCAAGAATCGACTATGACTCAATGGATTCTCTGGGCGCATCAACTGGAGATGTTATCGAAATCAGGGGCAAGCGCAGGACGGTTGCTAAATGTCTACCGCTTTATCCTTCTGATGAGGGCAAAGGCATTATCAGGGTTGACGGCCTTGTCAGGAACAATGCCGGCATTGCGATAGGCGATACTGTGATTGTCAAGAAGATAAAAGCAGTTCCGGCCGAAAAGGTGATAGTGGCACCCCTCGAAGCTATACCGCCAATAGACGAGCGCTATCTGGCGGATGCTCTTGAAAGCGTGCCGCTAATCAAAGGAGATAATGTGATGGTTCCATACTTTGGTGGCAGGCTGACATTTCAAGTAATTGGTGTCACACCGGCAGCAGATGCCGTTCTAGTCACACAGAAGACGATATTTCACATTGCAGAAAAGGGTGAGACGCTTAGAGGAGTTCCGCAGGTAACGTATGAGGACATTGGTGGCCTAAAAGAGGAGATCCAAAAAGTTCGAGAAATGATCGAGCTTCCGCTCAGACACCCAGAGATATTTGAAAAACTTGGCATAGAAGCACCAAAAGGAGTATTGTTGTATGGCCCTCCAGGCACTGGTAAGACACTTCTGGCCAAGGCTGTAGCAAACGAAAGTAATGCCCATTTTATCAGTATATCTGGACCAGAAATCATGAGCAAATTCTATGGAGAATCAGAAGCAAGACTGAGAGAAATTTTCAAAGAAGCAAAGGAAAAGGCACCATCAATTATATTTATAGACGAAATCGACTCGATTGCTCCAAAACGCGAAGAGGTCACAGGTGAAGTAGAAAGAAGAGTCGTGTCACAACTACTTTCTCTAATGGACGGTCTTGAAGCAAGGGGAAAAGTCATTGTCATTGCGGCAACAAACAGGCCAAATGCAATTGACCCTGCTCTGAGAAGACCCGGCAGGTTTGATAGAGAAATCGAAATCAAAGTTCCAGATAAGCGCGGCAGGTTAGAGATATTGCAGATACACACTCGCAACATGCCACTTGACACTGATGTAGATCAAGATAGGATTGCAGGAGTGACGCACGGATTTGTAGGCGCAGACCTAGAATATCTCTGCAAAGAGGCAGCAATGAAGTGTTTAAGAAGGGTATTGCCAGAGCTTAATCTCGAAGACGAAAAACTATCACCAGAAGTGCTAAACAAGCTGATAGTCACGATGAGCGACTTTGAAAATGCAGTCAAGGAAGTAATGCCATCTGCTATGAGAGAAGTATACCTTGAATCGCCAGACATTCCATGGTCTGCAATTGGTGGCTTAGAAGAGGTCAAACGTGAACTTCAGGAGGCAGTTGAGTGGCCGCTAAGATATCCTGATCTGTATGCAAAGCTTGGACATACCATGCCAAAAGGCGTCCTAATGCATGGACCGTCAGGAACAGGCAAGACATTACTTGCAAAGGCAGTGGCAACAGAATCTGAGGCTAACTTTATCAGCGTGAGAGGACCCGAGCTGCTGAGTAAATGGGTTGGCGAGTCAGAGCGCGGTATCAGAGAGATATTTCGAAGAGCTAGGCAGGCAGCTCCTTGCGTCGTGTTTTTTGACGAAATCGACTCGATTGCTCCAACAAGAGGCATGGGAGGCGACAGCATGGTAACAGAGCGAGTGGTATCGCAGCTTCTGACAGAGCTTGACGGCATACAGGCGCTTTCAGGCGTAGTAGTAATTGCCGCAACTAATAGAGCGGATATGATTGATCCGGCACTGTTGCGGCCGGGCAGGTTTGACAAGATAGTGTTCGTCCCGATGCCAGACAAATTAGCGAGGCAAAGAATATTGGAGATACACGCAAAAGGCAAACCCATGGGGCAAGATGTGGACTTTGCTAAGATCTCCGAGATGACAGAAGGCTTTAGTGGAGCAGATACAAGCGCAGTAGCAAATACAGCGGTCTCACTTGTGCTACATGAATACCTAGCAAAATACCCTACACCAGAGGAAGCTGCCAAACACGCCTCAGAAGCACATGTGATGTTACGTCATTTTGAAGAAGCTGTGAGGAAGATTAAAACACAGAGAGAAGGAAAACCAACAGAAAAGGCAGTCCCATACTACCGTTAAGTCAGCTGAACTCTTTTTCTTTTTTCTATTTTTAGTTCTAGATTTCTAGAAGTTTATTTGTTTCCAATATGCGTACAAAATGAGAAAGAACACTTTTGCTAAGGGGGCAAATGTTTTTAAGTTATTGGTTTTATGATACACGTAACTAAAAGAAATTGGTTGAAAATTCTCAAATCCAACTCGTAGAAAAACCAACAGCAGTTAATCTCAATCGATTCGTCAAACCCGTTGACATCAACAAACTAGTTGCACAGTATGGCACGCCACTTTATCTGATTGACGAGGATACACTTCACGCAAAAGCAAAAGAGTTGCACAAAGCGTATTCAAAATTCAAAGGCCAAGTCAAAGTAGCGTACTCAATTAAAGCCAACTTTACACCTGCAGTAGTCAAATCATTCATGAAAGACGGCATGGCATTTGATCTAACATCGCTTGGTGAGCTCTACTTCATCAAGCAATGCAGAGCAGATCCGGAGAATGTAATCTATACAAGTGTCACAGAAGAGCTAGAAGAGTACATTGAAGTCCTTCAAAGCGGTGTTAGAAGGGTTGTAGTCAGTTCCTTTAATGGGATGGCAAACTTAGCCAAGGCAGCAAGCAAGGTAGGGCGAGGAGCGATGCCACTGACAATGATACGCGTGAACCCGGAGGTAGGAGTCAAGGCAGAAGTTCGCGCTTCATATAGAAACAGCAAGTTTGGAGTGCCACTGAACGGTGGAACCATAGACAGTGCAGCAAAGATGGTCAAGTATTTAATGGGAAGCGACCTCTTGAAGTTTGAAGGCTTTCATTTTCATCTTGGATCTCAAATTACAGATTTTTCATGCTATACCCATGCGTTGGATAAAATGGATGCATTCATAACTAAGATGAAGAGGGAAAACCCTGCTTTTCAAGTCAATACATTTGACATTGGCGGAGGTACACCAATATTCTACAATGACCCCGTGCCATCGCCAACACAGATGGCTGAAAACCACATCAACAAGCTGAATCAAATGGCAGAGACGCACGGCACTTTTACTCTCATGATTGAAAGCGGCCGCTTCTTAGTGGCAGAATCATCAATACTTGTTTCAAAGATAGTAAATACCAAAGAATATAATGAGCACAAGATAGTGATTGTAGACGCAGGCTACCACATCCTACTTGACGCTGCACTACTAAAGCAAGAATATCCACAAGAAGTAGTGCCAGCAGTACCGCGCGGCAAAGATAAGACGGCAACCACACTTGCTACAGTAAAGAATACTCATCTAGCAGGAAGACTATGCGATACGTATGACGTCTTCCCGCTTTCTAAAGTGTCAAACTTAAGTGAGTCAGATATTGGGCGGTACGTATCGTTCTACAACGTAGGTGCATACTCTGTTGTATTTAACATGCCCTTCCACTGTCAGACTAAGCCCCCTATTGTGATGAAAGATAGTGACGGCAAGTTTAGGCTGGTAAGGAAGGGGACTACCTACGAACAGTTGTTCCGCGAAGAAGGCGGAGAGCTAGAGTGACAGGTACCGCCGCCGCGGATGTTTTTTGCTGACGGGAACATTTTTTATATAAAGACTTGCAAGGAGTATAAGTGAACGATGCTGAGGAAAAGACTCGCGCACATGTATTTATCAGAGGCAAAGTGCAGGGAGTTTATTTCAGACAAAATACAAAGCAAGTAGCGACAAGATATGGAGTCACTGGCTGGGTATGCAATTTGTCGGACGGTCGTGTAGAAGCAGTCTTTGAAGGTGACAAGCTCGATGTCAATAAAGTACTAGACTGGTGTCGAGTGGGCCCTTCAAACTCCAGAGTGGATGATGTGGACGTAAGATTTGAGAGGTATACTGGAGATTTTGTCAACTTTGCTATCAACAATAATTAATTACTGAATTTTATGGTATGCCTCGGCTATCTGCTTCTTTGCACTCTCTGAGTCCTCGATATTCATGACCAGGAGAGATGCAGGAGGACTGCCTCTGCCGTATCTTATTGAAAGCCTCAAAGACTTGCCATCAGTTGATTCTATGTCAAGAAAGGTTCTAAAGGTGAGAGTCTTGGAATACACTATTCTGTGGGGCCTTACCTCCTCTATCACGTTGCTGCCAAGTGACATTACAAATTTTCGTAAGTCAACCATTATTGGTTTAATTGGCTCATTTAACTTTTCCAAGTGGTTTTCAAATGTAATGCTACCAGGTCTAGTGCTAAACATAATATATGACTGTAGTTTCATATCCTCTTTATTATTATATCCTGATCTTGACACCGTTTCTTTTTAGATATTTTTTTACCTTGTCAATTGTTGACTTTTCGTAGTGGAATATCGATGCTGCTAATGCAGCATCAACATCTGTTTTTTCAAAAACATCGAGCATATGGCGTGCCTTTCCGCAGCCTCCAGAGGCAATTACTGGCACAGGCACTGATTTGCATATAGATTTGGTCAGCTCTATGTCATAGCCATTCTCAGTCCCGTCAGCATCAATACTTGTCAGCAAGATTTCTCCCGCCCCGCGCTGCTCGACTTCCTTGGCCCACTTGATAGCATCAAGTCCTGTTCCTTCTTTGCCGCCGTAGATTCTGACCTCAAACCAAAATTTTCTTCCAACCTTATCCTTGACTATCGTCTTGTCTTTTTCAATGTTGTAAGTTCTCTTTGCATCTATTGCTATTACGATGCATTGCTTACCAAAGATCGACATAAGCTCCGTAATCAATTTAGGGTTCTTGACTGCAGCAGTGTTGATCGAGACCTTGTCAGCTCCAGAAAGTAAGATGTCGCGTGCGTCTTCGAGTTTTTTGATGCCACCACCAACTGTGAAAGGTATGTCGATAACTTCTGCGACATTTCTCACGATACTTGCCATTGTATCTCTTCCCTGCTGCGAAGCCGTGATATCAAGGAAAACTAGCTCGTCAGCTCCTTGATCACGGTATTTTTTGCCAAGCTCGACAGGGTCACCAGCGTCCTTAACCTCTGCAAAATGCACTCCCTTGACGACCCTGCCGTTATCGACGTCGAGGCAAGGGATTATTCTTTTTGCAAGAGTCATTATGCTACCGCCTTCACCTTTTCAATGCTCACTTTTCCTTCGTACATAGCTTTTCCAATTATGACAGAGCTACAACCTGCACTTCTGATTCTTATCACATCTTCTATGCTAGAGATCCCACCACTTGCAATTATTCTTGCAGACGCAGCAGCTTCTGCCAATGTTTTGATATCAGGACCTTGCAATGTCCCATCACGATCAATACTTGTCAGCAAAAATTCATCAACACCTGTGGCAAGAAACTGGGAAATCGCAGCTGCAACTGTCGTCCCAGTAGACTCTTTCCAGCCTTTCACCATAACCATACCACCCATCTGATCAACTGAAATTGTTATTCTCCCAGTATTCTTCTTGACAAGCTTTCTTATGACTTCAGGTTCTCTATATGCCATAGTGCCAATCACAACCCTTGATGCCATTGATAACATCTCTTCAGCTTTTTGCACTGATCTAATGCCACCTGCAATTTGCAAGGGAATTCTTACTGCTTTTGAGATTCTTGCAATTAGCTCGAAATTATTGCTAGTCGAAAACGCTGCATCAAGGTCTACTACATGCAGCATGTCGGCACCTACAGTTTCCCACTTTTTTGCAGTTTCAACAGGATCGTTGCTATATTCTACCTTGTTAGTAGGATTCCCCTTGACAAGTCGGACTACACTTCCGCCCATGATGTCAAGTGCGGCTATGACCTTCATTTCGCTTCTTTTTTGCACAGTGCGATAAAGTTCTTTATCATAAGTGCTCCAACATCGCCCGACTTTTCTGGATGAAACTGAACCCCGATCAGATTATCCTTTTCAATCATAGCAGGGATGCTGACACCATAATCGGAGGTCGCCACTACTAACTTACGATTTTTTGGTACCGTCTTGTAAGAATGCACATAATATACCCACGACTGATCCTTGACTCCCTTTAGCAGTTTGCTCTGGGTTTTTATTTGGAGGTTGTTCCATCCCATATGGGGAACTTTGACTTTCTCCTTTGGAAGCATTACTACCTCGCCATCAAATATCTTCAAGCCCTCCATCTTCCCCTCTTCACTCTTGTTAAAGAGTATCTCCATACCAAGGCAGATTCCCAACAATGGCAGGCAATTGTCAATGGCCTTATCAAGAGAGCCTACATTATCTTCTATTGATCGGATTGCAGGATCAAAGTTGCCTACACCAGGAAGTACCAGCCCGTCAAATTTTGGCAGCTCCTTTAGATTGTAAATTATATCAACACTTTCTGCGCCGTTGCGTTCAAGGGCTGACTTGAGGCTGAAAAGGTTGCCTGCACCATAGTCAAAAATTGCTATTTTTGTCATTGCATAGCCCCCTTGGTACTTGGCATACCTTTCCTTTTACTGTCGATGTTACTGGCCATCCTAAGCGCCACTGCAAACGCCTTAAGCGCTGCTTCAACTCTATGATGATCGTTTTCACCATAGTAAACTATCATATGAGTACATGCATTCAGGTTCTGAACCAATGATCTTGCAAAGTGTTCAATGTCTTCTTTAGGTATTCCTTCAATGCTATTGCGGGTAAGTTTCAGTTGTACATTATAGAATTGTCGCTTGACTAAGTCAAGTGATACGTACGCCAGTGCTTCGTCCATCGGTATGAGTGCATAGCCAAATCGTGCGATCCTCGTCCTATCACCTAGTGCTTTGTCTATGCTCTGCGCCAATGCAATCGCAACATCTTCTACTAGGTGATGTATTATACCATCGTTTGACTTGCCATTGAGCGTGATGTCGATCATGGCATGCTTACCTATTGATGTGATCAGGTGGTCGATGAATGAAAGACGCGTCTGAATGTGGGTCTTACCGGTGCCATCAAGATTAATACTAACATTCACCGCCGTCTCCTTTGTGACCCTTTCAATTCTCGCCTTTCTTCTGGCAGAAGCCAAATGTGTTTTGATCTACAAGTCTGTACTTTATTTATTATGTTCGGTAGTTGGCTGATGCTCCTTATAATTACCTTCACACCCTCCTGCTGGAACTTATCTATTGTTTTGTCCGGCTCAGAGCTGTTGCCATAGATACCTACAAATGCAATTTTTGCGCCTGTATCTTTCTGCGCACGTCTTGCCATAAATAGGTCTTCTGCAGAGTCGCCCACATACACTGCAGTTTTTGCGTCCATTACTTTCATCGCGTGCTTGATTGCATAAGGGTTTGGTTTGGCATACTCTCGCCTTTTATCCTCTAAAAAGACGCAGGCATCATAGTTGAAATATTTTATTATTGGTTGGAGCGAATATTCTGCGGCGATCCTGCTCCTGCCGGAGACTATTGCAAGATTGCCGTGGAATATTTTGTTGAGCTTATTCATAGTTCGGGTACTTACTGCGAGCCTATCATTTTTTATTAACGGCCTGTTAGGCGTCAAATATTTGGGCTCTAAATGATCCTGCTTTCTGAACAGGTCTGATCCATAAAATATTTCATCAAATACCCGCGCAAGCATGCTATCTTTGACTGGTGCGGGGTAGGCTAGGATTTTTTTCCACTTGTCAATGTCACAGATAGTAGCAATGAACTTTTCTACTGAGAGATAGCCGCTCTCGTCAGAGTTCTCTGCCACCTGGGCAAGAAATCTTCTTCCCTGTGAGATATTCTTTGGAGGATTGGCAAGGACGGCAAGAATTATAGCATAGCTGGTGTCCGTGTCGTTGTTAAAGCCACCGCTCTGCCTAAACTTCAAAATAATCTCATCGGTGACTAAGCTTCGAAAAGAATTACCAGTGATAAACTTGAGCACATATTCCACGGTCTCTTTTATGGCAGCATTGTAGGACTTGCGAACGTCAACTAACACACCGTCGATATCAAAGAGTGCACAATCATACATCAAATTACCTGTTCTATGCATTGAAGATACTTGTCATTCATTTCCCTGGTACCTATTGTGATTCTCATGCAGCCCTTATGGCTGGTAATATTGCCCAGTAGCTTTACTATGATTCCATTGCTATTGAGAATCTTCGAAATTGCATAATAGTTCTTGCCAGCCTCAATGAAGATGAAATTAGCATCTGATCTAAAAATCTTAATGCCATCAATTTTTGACAATCTAGCAAACACCCTCTCTCTTTCATTCCTCACAGATTTAATAGTCTGCTTGACCTGATCTATATCTGTAAGGATACCAGATGCAATTGCAAGCGAAAGCGTGCTTATAGGGTATGGTGACTGAATTATAGATCTAAATATCTTTACAAATTTTCTATTTGATATCATGTATCCGATCCTCGCTCCAGCAAGCCCGAATGCCTTTGATAGCGTCCGAAGTATTATTACATTATTACGCTTTATTGCATCACTTGACAATGAGTAATCTGCAAAGTCTACATATGCCTCGTCGATCAATACAAGTTTATCCTCAAGTGAATCCACAACTTCGATAATGTCTCCTCTATCAAGTTGATTGCCAGTAGGGTTGTTTGGCGAACAGATATAAATAATGTCTGACCTTTTTGCAGTTTTTACAAACTCCCTTTTGTCGAGGGTAAAGTCGGACTCTAGGGGAACCTGATATACCTTCATACCATGAAGGCGGCATCGGTTTATAAAATATGAAAACGTCGGAGAAAATACTGTCGCGTGTCTACCTCCAAGTGTTGATAACAACAACTCAATTATTTGGTCGGAGCCGCTGCCAACAGCTACACACTCTACGCTGACGCCGGCGTACTTGGCAAGCCCAGTATAGAGATTATCTGTCTGGCAGAGAGGGTATTCTCGGAGATCTACATGCTTTGCAGCTTCAGCTGCTATGCCTGCGACAAAATTCTTATCAAGTATGAAATTTTCATTTGAGTCTAGCTTAATTGCGCCTTCTACTCTTTTGGGTTTTGCATAGTGGTCAAGCCAAGCAATACGCTTGATGTTATTGTCAATCCAGCTATTCCCTTTTTTCATTCATTCATCCTCGCCTTCACTGCTGCATAGTGATTCAAGAGTCCCTCTGCAGACGTAATTTCCCTAATTGATCTATCCACCTTTGCCAATCCGGACTTGTTCACTTTTACCTTGTTTACTATTTTGATAAAATCAAGCACTGACAGTGATGAGCGAGACTTGCCAAATCCAAGAGTAGGAAGCACATGATTTGAACCTAGGCTATAGTCGCTTGCAGATGATGGCGCATATTGTCCAATCAGCACAAGTCCGGCCGAGTCAATCTTCTTGGCAATAGCGTCAGCATATTTACACATTATTTCTAAATGCTCTGGCGCAAACTCATTTACAAATTCAATACAAGAGATTTCATTTCTACAAACGACTATAAAGCCATTATTTTCTAGGCTCTTTTTCACAATATCTGACCGAGTAATTTTTCCAATCATAGACTCTACCTGCTTCTGTACTTCTGATGCTAACATGCCAGATGTAGTAGCAAGGCCACAGACTGTGTCAGCGCTGTGCTCAGCCTGCGAAATAAGATCTACAGCAATAAGATGAGGGTCAGCAGTTGCATCGGCATATATCAGCAACTCCGTCGGGCCGGCTACCATATCTGTTGACACTGCGGCGGAAGCAACTAGCTTTGCAGCAGTAACAAACATCCCACCCGGACCCACTATCTTGCTGACGGGCCTAATTGATTGTGTACCATAGGCAATGGCAGCTATTCCCTGCGCACCGCCTATCTTGTAGAATTCGTCGATTCTGCAAATATCTGCAGCCACCAATGTTAGCGGATCAATGGTGCCATCCTTTCTTGGAGGGGACAGCGCTACAATTCTTTTCACGCTAGCGACCTTGGCAGGGACCGCGCACATGACAACGGTGCTTGGATATCGGGCCCCACCACCGGGAATATAGCAGCCAACACTTGTGATCGGCTTGACCATGCGATCAATCCTAACACCATTGAATGATGATACTGCCATTCCTTTTAGCTGCTTAAGGATTGTCAGCTCGCTTTTGAAAAGCCGCTGTTTCATCAACTTGATCGCCATAATCTGATCCTTTGTGACCTGCGAATACGCTTGGGCCATCTCTTGTTCGCTAACTCTTAGTGAATCGAGCCTTGCGCCGTCAAACTTTGATGTGTAATTGAGAATTGCAGGGTCACCGTACTCTGCGACATCCTTCATTATTACCCTTGTGTCTTCCAACAAAGAATCTGGGATTGCAGCTGCCTTGCGAAACTGCTTAGCTTCACTAGCAGGGTCAGTTACATAGATTATCCTCATCAGGAATATCCGTCCAAGTTTATTTCGTCAAGTGGCAGTATTTGTCTGGGCTCTAATACAACCAAGCCCTGAGCCAGCTTTCTCAGCTTTGGTACTATCATGATAAATTCATTTTTATCGATTACCGTGTTAACGCCGTACCACCCCTCCTCAGAAAGCGGGCTGATAGTGGGTCTTTTAAGGGCGGGCAGTTCCTTTAATAACCTTTCCAACTTTTCCTTTCTTACATTGACAAATATGTGGAGCTTTTTCCGTCCCTCTACTACACCCCTGAGGAGGGCTATCATGTCGGCTATTTTTTCTCGCTTGGCAGGATCCTTGAGAGACTTTCTATTTGCCATCAGCACTGCGGTAGATTCGGCTACAGTGTCTATTATTTTGAGTTTATTCTGAGCAAGTGTGGTGCCGGTCTCAGTGATATCAAAAATTGCGTCTACATCTTCTGGTGGCTTGGCCTCTGTAGCGCCAAACGAGAGAAAGATCTCTACCTTTTTGTTTTCACCTATCCTCATCCATGGGGTGATAACCATAGGATCGGCGTTGCCATAATATTTCTTGTATATAGCATCTGCCTTGATATGAGAAGATGTCGTGGTTAGATACTCTGAAGATATTCTTAACGTTTTGTTAGTTTGGGCAAAGTCGGCGATCAAGTCACTTAGGTTATTGAATGGAAAGCTAGTGGGGACAGCGATTACTTGCTTGACGCGTCCAATTTCAAGGTCTAGCAATATTTCAATGTCTGCCTTTGCCTCAAGTATCCAGTCCCTGCCAGTGATGCCTACATCATAAAAGCCTTCCTGAACATAAGTAGGGATCTCCTGAGGTCTCAGAACCTTGACATCAATATCAGGGTCACCCAATTTTACTCTGTAAGTGCGCCCCCGTCCACTCACATGTTGCCATGCCTGCTCTAGCAGATTGAATGTGACTTCCTCAATGCTCCCTTTTGGAATAGCAAATTTTACAGTAGGCATTATGTGATATGACAGTTTGAGAAAAGTGCTCTTACTGGATATATATCTATGCAGACATTAAGCAAAGACTCCACAATTGTCTGGAGTAGTTTTTTCTAAGAAGACATCTAGGCAACTTGTGCACCTCAAAACTGTTGCCAAAGCAACTAAAATAGGCCGATCGTAACTGGACTACATGTATGAACTTAAGATCACTTTGTGATGTCTCGGTGCGTACTGAATTTTCTTGCATGCAGCTTCATGTGACCAGCTTGAATACCCTCAGAAGATAGCGCTCTTATTGCGGCCAAATTCTGTGCAAGACCAGTAGCGGCTATCACCATTGCTAGATCCCTTGCGCTCTTGACATTCAAAATTTGAAGTGCAAATTTAGCTGTAGGATGGGTATTGACTACCCCTCCGACCACGCCTACTGCCAAAGGTAGCTCGATTTCACCAGCCAAGTCACCTTCCTTTGTCTTGCGCCAACTAGTTAGTGACCGATAGGTTCCATCTCTTGCAGCATATGCATGCGCAGCAGCTTCGATAGCCCGAAAGTCCTGGCCGGTGGCAAGCGCAACTGCATCAATACCATTCATGACGCCCTTGTTGTGCGTAACTGCACGATAAGCATCAGAATATGCAAGTGCATAAGCATAGAGTATACGTTTGACAATCTGACTGCCACCGAGTTGTTCCTTGTCAAAAGTGGCGGTGCATCTGACCAACCTCCTTGTACTATAATTGGATAATATCTTTAACACAACTTCACCATCAGTAATTTCTGCCGCATGAGGAGCAATTGCCTCGCACATAGTATTTATCGCATTTGCACCCATGGCGTCCTTGGTGTCGATAATCAGCTCTACTAATAGCATATTGCCCATACTATTTGGGCTTTTATCGCGCAACTGACGCACCTGCAAGTCGACTGCAGTCACAGACCTGCTATTTGAATTGGCAATATCAAGTAGCTGCTTTTTGTTTCTCAAGATCTTAGTCATTGCCTGCTTGACGTTGCCAAGCCCTACTACTTGTACCTGACCTATCATGAGAGAATCATTAGCTTCAGCAATAAATCCACCCTTTACCTTGGCTATTTTTGCAGCCTTGCTAACTGCAGCAATAACTGAGGGCTCTTCTATAGCCATTGGGATCACACATTCCCTACCGTTTATGACAAAATTGGTGGCTATACCCATTGGGATAGACATAATGCCAATGGCATTTTCTATCATCCTGTTAGCATCTTCAAAAGGAAGTGGTCTGAGCATTACTTCAATGTCATCAGATATTCGAGTAGTCTTTTTTATGTAGTCAAGACGCTCTTCTCTACCCATTTCATGGAGCTTTTTTTCCATTGTTATTACTTTCATGCTACTGCGGACTGATGATCTTTAAAATCTTGTCATCATCTTGCGAAGGTACTGCTCTTCCGTCTTTATTACTAGTAGTAACATAAAGCGACCCATCATTAGGATCTTCAATAACATCGCGTATTCTTCCAAAGCCAGTCAAGATGTTGCTTTCAATGTCAGATTCTAAATCGACTAGACGAATGTGTTGAGCTTTCAAAGTAGCAAGCAATATATCATTCTGGTAGCCCAAGCTATCTAATGCAGCAAATGTCAGTCCTGCAGGAGCTATTGCGGGGTTGAAGCATACAATCGGCTTCTCAAATTTTTCGGCATTACAATCTTCGATGGGCCAGCCATAGTTACTCCCCGGTTTAATAAGATTGATCTCATCATTACCCTCAAGCCCATGCTCACTTGCATATAGATCCCCTGTCATGGGATGCCAAGCCAATCCCTGAATATTGCGGTGTCCGTAAGAATATACAGGTGAGCCTTCAAAAGGGTTATCTGCAGGAATGCTGCCGTCAGAATTGAGTCGCAGGATCTTGCCAGCAAGCGATCCAGCATCTTGGGCAAGTTCAGGCTGCCGTGCATCGCCCGTGGCAATGTACAACTTGCCATCTGGTCCAAACTTAATCCTACCACCATCATTCCTGTCGGCAGCAGGAATATTTTCGATGATGACTTTTGACTCAATTATCTTGTTGTCACTTTCTGTAAGCATTAGAACTTTATTCAAAATAGATGAGTCGTTAGAATAGGTGTGATAGACATAAAGCAGATGATTCTCAGTAAAGTTGGGATGAAGTGCCAACCCTAATAGCCCTGATTCACCATTCTGCATAACATTGATGTAGGCTACAGGATCTGAAAGAAGACTACCATTCTTGTCTATAACCATTATTCTGCCCGTCCTTTCTGTGAAAAAGAGCCTGCCATCCTCGGCAATGTCAACTGCCCAAGGTACATCAAGATTCCGGGCAAGCACCTGAACACCAGAGTGAGTATCGTTGTTACCGTCGCTCTGTCCGGGCTCAGGAATGGGAAGGGTAGTCTGGGAAGGTGTGAAAAAAGCAGTCGCAACTGCGGCCACTATTACAGCAGCTATTGCCACAATTGCCAGCCGCCGCTCTTTATCCATCGTTGTAATAAAATGGAGAAGAACCATTATAACTATGCTGCCTGCAAATGTGTAAGTTTAAAATAACAAGCGTCGAGATGTTCTATTGAATGAAAGTCTCAGAAATAATGGTCACAGACGTAGTTGCTCTTACCTCTGAGGATACGGTTGCAAAAGCATTAAATCTTATGGCTGATAGATCAATTAATCAGCTACCCATAGTGGATGAAAACGGGAAATATGTAGGCATGATATTTGCTAAGCAAATTATCAGTTCTGCTGCGCAGCATTCTTCAAAATTGAGAAGTCACATCATCAAGACATCAACATTGAGCAGAGACGACGACATTGAAAAAGCTGCCCAGCTTGTAATTGGGAGTGGAAACCGCGCCATGCCAGTGGTAGAAAATGGCGGGCTTGTAGGCATTGTCAGCGAGACAGATCTTGTGTCGACTGCAGACTTTGGACATGCTATTGTAGATGAAGTTATGTCTGGCGCAATAGTAATAGAAGAGAATACCTCACTTGCTGATGCAATCTCTAAAATGAGAAGATACAATATTTCACGGCTTCCAGTAATAAATGCAAATGGCATACTTCGCGGGACATTGGGCATACTTGACATAGCTAAGATAATTGCGACTCCGCGTGAGCGCACAAGCAAATCTGCAGCAATTTCCGGTGGAACTGCAGGCATCAAAGATGTCAAGGTAAAAGATATCACAAGAAGAGCCGTTTCAGTAGAAAGGGGCACCAAGCTGAATGTTATGACAGACCACTTCAGACGGAATGAAGAGACGATTGTAGTCGGAGATGGAAGGCCAATGGGCATAGTAACCCCAAAGGATGCGCTTGAGCTTATTTTGCCCAAGAAGAGTAATGAGCCTATCATCCACATGGCACATTTTGAAGACGGACAAGACAAAATTGAAATTCAAGAACAGCTTGCACGCTTTTTACAGAAGATTCAAGGTAAGCTTGGAGATGTAAGATCTATAGTCGTGTATGCAGACAAACACAGGACTCGCAAGTATTCACTCAGGACGCGGCTTATCACATCGAATGGTGTGATAGACGCAAAGGCCGTGGGTTATGATCCACTTAGTGCATCAAAGGAGCTCATAGCACGGCTTGACCGCAGGATCAAGTCAGAGCATAACCAGAGGGTAAAGGATCGACAGCACCGCGAATCCCCAAGAAAAATATGATAATTATTATGACAACAACATGATGGCGCGGATGAGGAGATTCGAACTCCTGATCGCCCGAGGGCGAATCGGCTTTCCGGCACTTGTCATCTCAAGGCCGACGCATTATTATGTTCCCGCAGAAAGAAGACCACTCTGCCACATCCGCGCTACCATTTTCTTTTAAGTTCTTACTATTATATGTTAATTATAGGGTACTGTTAACTTACTGTTTGCTCAATGATAATTGAGATAACGAGCCGACGATAAGTTAACAGAACCTTCTTTTTCATAACCCAAATATGTCTGATATACAGCAGAAACCTATTTCCCTAACCTGCGACCAATTTTTATACTTGAAAGACAAAGAAAGTACCAGTGCAAGAAAAGAAAGGCAGACAAAAACTGAAGTCAATTTCTGTACTTGTGCCGTTTGAAAGAGTGCAGGCTAGCCTTTCTGAAATTGGGTTTTTGCTAGATGATACTGTTACAATTGTTGCTGACGGCAAGTTCTGGACCAAGATGCTATACATCAGAAACAATGAGACAATCAGCGTCTCAGAAGAGATTGGAGACGTCTATCCAAAGGATCCGATAATCACCATATGTGGCTCCAAGATGACGATATCAAAAGTAGTTAAGGGCATTGGCGGATAAAATTGCCACTTTATGAATGCAACGAGCACCAGTTTGTAGAGAATATTAGGCGTCTTTTAGAATCAAAGGAAAAGTTCCTTGTGACTCGCAAAATGATGTTACATGACGATGCAAAGTATGGCCCAGCCACCATGCCAGACTACGAATTCAAGCGGTATAAAATAATATGCACTAGGAAATCTCTAAACTCGACTGTTTACGCCAAAGTACCCTTTATTGATACTTTTCATCACAACAGAATGTACGAGGAGGGAGAGAACCTCCACTCTGCCAATGCGCTGCTGTTTCCAAGGATGTCAGTTCCATATTATAGAATCGAATACTCTGTCAATGTATGGGGCGGGACTTATTTTTTCCCATTTGATGCCTTATTTAATCCTGAAATAGTAATTGAGAAGAGGAGTGGAAAGAGATTTGGTAAGGATGGCGCTCTAATTCATGTATTGAGATACAAGCCACCAGAAGAGCGTGTGCTTGCGATTAACTTACCAAAAGAGGTGATGGTGTTTGATGTCAAACAAATGGTGCGGGTCGTAGACCATTCTTCAAACTTTTAGCATCCATTGGAAAAATGCAGAAAGCGGGCCTTTGAATGGCAATAATCCCGAATTCTTGACGTTAAATCCGAGCAAGAGCATCCTCCCTTCAAGTTTGTTTTGTAATGTTTGTGGGAGTTGCTCCGCTTTAAGAGGCTGAAAGAGTTCAAAAAAGAAGTTCTGTCTGTAGTATGCAACATGTTGAGCAAAGCAGTCCGATAGTATTATTGGATCCCCCGCAACTCTAATGTCTACATCCGGTTGCCAACCACCGCTATCAACAACTATTTGAAGTGATCTTTTTGTATAGTTCTCACGAGTAAATCGGGCATCCATTTTCTGCGGCATAGTGCTATACACTCGTATATCCCGTGCCATTTGCTCGACAGTCCTTTTTGCCAAGTCACTTGCAGCACTGACCTCTGATTCTCCTATAACTTTATAGTCTTTGCCAAACATGTAGAATACGGCCAAGAGATCCTCTTTTCTGAGTAATGGAAAGTCCATCTTGGCTGCCATGAACTGCTTTATCCGGACTGAAATGTCGGGAGGTAGGAATATCCCCATATAGGAATCTGCAATGACAGGCAACTCTATTTTCTAGTAAACAACAAGAACCCCAAAGATAAAAGAAGAATGAGGAAAGGAAGAAAAAGTGCGCCTAATGCGCATGCGGTGGAGGCGCACCACTTTTAGCCAAGGCTTCATTGAATGTGCCAGCGGACTTTTCATGAAATTCCAGATTCGATTGGTCGACTTTGATTGCCTGTGGTGGACATACTGATACACAAGCCATGCACCA
>DATFCN010000145.1:0-6810 GCA_035253045.1 Nitrososphaera sp. | reverse complement strand
AAGCAAACACATGCATTATCATGACAACTGAAAAAGTAACATTCAAAGATTTCAATGTATTCACAATCCGACTGAACTAACTAACTAACCCTCAACATAGATTATGATGCTAAAGGTGAATACAAGAAGTTAGAATAGATTTTCGCGATTCAGGAGTCGGACTCAAAGACATCTCATTTTGGGTGGGCCGATTGAAAACTTGATAAAAATGAAGAATTGGGCTTGATCGGTTTACTGAATATTCGAGGGTTCACATTGCTTGGCTACGTAAGGGTTTGGGAGGCTCTGATCTATTGGCCCTGCAAAGCGCTATCTATTGACGGGATATATCTTGATTATTTTTATGAACTGTAATCCTTTACATAATCGCAGCGGATAACGTTGTTGCCCCGATAATTGAAATAGGCTTAATTGGCCCATAATACGCTATGGACTCCTCTTCTTCTTCTACTGAAAACCTAATGCAGGAACACCTAATAGTAAGAAGAATAGGAAACATAGCCCAAAGATGCTCTGATAGACTGTATGCAAATGAGGACATACCGATAGAAGATATTCAAATAATCTCAGTTGTTATTGAGGAGTTTATAGATGCCTTCCATCATGGAAAGGAAGAGAAAGCATATTTTCCTTCTACAAAAAGCAAGGAAGACTATTCTGAAGATATCCGAAAGTTCTTAATCGAGCATGAGCTTGGAAGAAGAATAGCAAACATGCTTAGGCGTGAATTGAATGAACTCACAGAGCGCGTTGAAAACGACGGCATAAAAATATCATCATCAAATCTTCGATTGAAATGGAACAATAGAAGCAGAGAACCTGTTGCAAGATTTCTAAAATCATATGCAGTCTTTGTCTCTGATCATACAGCAAAAGAGGACATATTTTTTAAAGTTATACAAGAGAAAAATAGCATATCGGAAAAAGAAGATAAAGAATTACTAAGACACTACGAGGAGTGCAAAGTTGGAATAGGAGGTCAAGCAAGAATAGAGGAGATGTTGAAACTTATTGGTTATCTGGAGAGCAGAGAATGGACTAAATAAAATTTAAAAAAAGGCGATCTCAAACAATCTCAATATTGTATGATGAACAGAATCTACAGGATAAACTTTTGCTATCTTTATATTCGAGGATGGAGTATAAGTTATTGCTTCCAGTATGACTAATACTCATCATCACGTTGCCCGTCCGCTATCTTTGTTAATTCAACAGTGCCGTTACGAAATAGATGTGGACAAGCAGTTTGCGCTGTTGCAGAAAATAAATTCGCTGTTGCCAAAAACAAGTCGATTAAGGATGCCATCATTGATAACTGATGACTATATCCGTACTGCCCTGGACATAATAGATGAATATCTTGTTGATAAAAAGCGCACGCTGGTAGACAGGAAATTGAATGTTATGTATGATAGTGTCGCCTAAGCTAGCGACTTTGTAAGAATAAACTAGATAGTTAACCTAAGGCAACAAAGATGCAAACTGACCAAGTCTTGCAATAGTACTATATTTTAGGGTGAAAATGGCTGGCGATCGACAATGAGATCCACGACTAACTGTTGTTGTCGATATCCATCATCTGAAAATTCAATTGAGCTTATACCTTCAACCTATTAGTCACGGATGTCCAGTCCAACCCCAAATGGAACCAGTAAGTTTGAATATTGCATTTGTTTCATCTTCTGAAGAGTTATCCAGCTCTTCTTTCAATTAACATCACACTATCGGAAGTTACAGATGACAGATTTTGCATTGTTGGTTGAATCTTCTCCATAAGTCAAATCGGTTCAAATTTTATCACAATAGTGCAAAATTGCGTTCAGGGATTATGGGACCCAAGGCACTCAGATTTTTATGATAAGACCGCTGTGACTAAATTAATAATGAGCCTAGTATAAACATTCTAAATATAGCTGATATCAAGGGCGTATTGAAGGATGGAAATGGGAGAGGAGGTTATCATGAGCAAGGAAGGTAGAGCTTGTACTCATGGGGGCGTTTATTCAGTATACCCCAGTCTTGTCCGACTCGACTTCAGCTCAAGTGTCAACCCTCTTGGTCCCCCCAGAAGTTCGATAGAGGCCATCAAGGAAAACGCTAGCTCGCTTGCTCAGAACTACCCTGATCCAGAATGCAGAGAGCTGAAAAAAAGCTTGTCGCGCTATCTAGGAATTGACTCAGAATGGGTTATCCTTGGGAATGGAGCGGTAGAAGTTATCTATTGGTTTGTACAGACAGCCTTTGTAAAAGGACAGGTAGTTATCCCAGTACCAACTTTTTGTGAATATGAACTTGCTTCGCAGAAGGCCGGTGCAGAAGTGACATTTGTACCACTGAATAATCTGGAGCTTGATGCCGATAAAGTAATTGAAAAAGCAAGAGGAGCTGATGCAATATTTCTTTGCAATCCAAATAACCCTACAGGCTTACTTGCCACCAAACAGATAACTAAAATTATTGAAAATGTAGATAGCTCGACAAGAATCCTTCTTGATGAATGCTTTATCGAGCTGGTGGACAATCCCGGTTCAAATAGTATGATAAAGCGGATAGCGGAATTTGATAACCTCGTGATCCTAAGATCACTGACAAAGTCATTTGGACTTGCGGGTCTGCGACTTGGTTACGGCCTGTGCAATCCAACTCTTGCAAAGAAATTGTCAGCAAATAGGATTCCTTGGAACGTAAATGGTCTTGCACAGATTGCAGGATTGGCTGCCCTACTTGAAAGAAGAAAATATCTATCAAAAACCAGGTCGCTTGTCAAAAAAGAGCGAAAATTTTTACATGACAATATAGAGAAATCAAAATCATTTCAGCCAATCAGATCAGACTCTAACTTTTTCCTTGTCCGTCTCCTGGGCAGAAATTCCACACAATTTAGAGATAGATTACTAAAGAAGACTGGCGTGCTCGTAAGAGACTGCAGCACGTTTACTGGAATGGGCACTCAATATATCAGAATAGCAGTTAAAATGCATAATGAAAACATGCTATTGTTAAAAGCACTGGAGAATTTTGATTATAATGACTAGGCGCGCCAAGCTTATTATGATACAGGGCACCACGTCTGGTGCGGGCAAGAGCACAATTGCTACAGGATTATGCAGGCTTTTTTCAGATCGAGGCTATAAGGTAGCTCCATTTAAAGCTCAGAACATGTCCTCTAACTTTTACACTACATCAGGAGGATCTAAGATGGCGTTGGTTCAAGCAATACAGGCGGTTGCATCAAGAAAAGAGCCTGACCCAAGGATGAATCCTATTTTACTCAAGCCTCTTGGGGAGTATAGAAGCACAGTATTCCTAAATGGTCGATTCTACTCTGAGATGTATGCAAAAGAGTACTATGAGAAGTTTGTCCTCCAGCAGGGCTTTACAATGGTCTTGAAAGCGCTTGACAGTCTGAGGAGTGAAAATGATGTTATAGTCATTGAAGGTGCCGGCTCGCCCTCGGAGATCAACATTGCAAAATATGACATTGCCAACATGTTGCTTGCAAAGGAGGTGGGAGCACCTGTAATAATAGTAGCCGATATCGAGCGAGGCGGATGTTTTGCAAGCATTGTCGGTACTGCGCAGCTATTAAAGCCCGCTCACAGGGCGATCGTTAAAGGTTTTCTAATTAACAAGTTCAGAGGTGACATCACGCTTTTAGCGCCAGCGATCAAACAGGTGCAAAAGATGACAAAGAAGAGAGTACTTGGTATAATCCCTAAGATCGAATTTAATTTGCCTGAAGAGGATTCCCTTGTTGGTAGCATGGGAGACAAGGCAGAGGTTCCACGAGAATCATGGAGCTGGCAGATAGATCTTATCGCAAAGGCGATTAAAGAGAACATCGACATGGAAAGAATATCGAAGGTCGTGGGGCTCTAGATGCTGTATCTCCTTGGGGCACTTGCATGCGGCCTTGGCATTGATTGGCTGTTTGGCGATCCGCCCAATAAATATCACCCTGTGGCGTGGGTCGGACAGTTGATCGGCTTTTTTCTGCCAAGTCTGAAAGGAGGCTCTGAAAAAGCCAAGGGAACAATCTTTGTTATTTTATTCGTAATTATAGTAGCTTTAGCAGTTCATTTTCTTGTATATACAAGCATATACCTTGTGGGCCTCATCGCACTTGTTATTGTATCTGCATTAATATTCAAAATTACAATAGCAATGAAAGGCATGGAGCAGCATGCCAAGACGATCATGAATTCTCTTGAGGCCAGGGACCTAAAAGCAACCAGGAACAGCTTGTCCATGATAGTTAGAAGAAAAACCGACGACCTTGACGAGCAGCACATCCTTTCGGCAACTATTGAATGCATAAGCGAAAGCACAGTGGACGGCATCACGGGACCCATCTTTTATTATTCAATTTTTGGCCCTGCGGGAGCTTTTGCATATAGGGCAATAAATACACTTGATTCTATGGCTGGTTACTCTGATGACTATTTCAAGGATATAGGGTGGATGTCTGCGAGGCTTGATACTGCTGCAAACTACATTCCTGCAAGAATAACTGCGTTCTTGATGGTGTTATCAGTAATGATACTTAGAGAGGACTGGAAAAATTCCTTTAACATTTTACTGAGAGATCATGGCAGGACAGCCAGTCCCAATGCGGGATATACAATGGCCACCATGGCAGGAGCATTGCGCATTAGACTTGAAAAGATAGGGCATTACGCGCTTGGTGACGACCAGGAGCCTGTTACAGTTGAGAAGTGCAAAAAAGCAATCTCTATAATGAAGCTCACAACCTTGCTCTTCTGCATAGCAGTATCCGTCCCAATAATGTCAGCTCTCTATCTGGCAGGCTGGTGGAGGCTTGTGCTTGGCATCCCTTAAGCCAATCCAATCGGTGCTTGCATTTTTGACGATATTGCCTGTTGGCAAGCAAAACCAAGACATCTATTATATTGCCAAGAACATGTACCTTTTTCCAGTCGTAGGCCTACTTATAGGCACAATCATTGGTGCAATGGCGCTTGGGATTTCCAATTTTCTGCATCCTCTCCTCATCGGGTTTTTGGTCACTGGTGCCCTCGTAATTATAACTGGAGTCCACCACACTGATGCCTTGGCTGACTTCGCTGATGGACTGATGGCAAAGGGCAGCAAAGAAACCAAGCATAAGGCTATGCTCGACCCCGCAGTTGGATCAGCAGGGGTGGCGGTTCTTGTGATGTATTTTGTAGGGATGATAATAGTGTTTAATATGGGCTTTAGCTCTGGTCTTGCGATCTTTACCAGCATCATAACTGCCGAAGTTATAGCCAAATATGTTATGGTCCTCCTTGCCAATAGAGGTATTTCTGCCTGGGAAGGCTTTAGCTCTCCCTTCACTGCCGCAATGAAGGACAGATACAAGATGGTTGCAGCTACTAGCATTATGATTACAATTGTATGGCTTGCAAGCAGCTATGCTGGCTTTGTTGCGCTAATAGTTTCACTTGTACTTGCACAACTCTTGAAGTATGTTTCGAGCAAGAGCTTTGGAGGCATATCGGGGGATGTATTTGGCGCATCAAATGAGATAACCCGTCTCTCCTCGCTTATGGTGCTGTCATCTTTGTCGTCTGTGCCGCAGCAGGGGCTATTGGTTTTTTGATAGCTGTTGTAATGTGTGGCGGAAGAGCAAGCAGAATGCAGCAGCGACAGAGAGGGATAGAAAAACCACTGCTGAAAGTGGCCGGTATCGCAATGGTTGAGCGTGTAATTTCAGCCTTGGCCGATTCAGACATGTTTGATCGCATCGTTGCAGCAGTCTCGTCCCATACTCCTATGACAAAAGAGTTTCTGAGATCAAAAGGCATTGAGACAATCGAAACACTTGGCGAAGGTTACTCAAAGGACCTATCACAACTGCTTTCCAGGTTAAAACCACAAAGAGTTGTCACAGTTCCAAGCGATATGCCTCTGTTAAGTTCTCAGATTATTATTAGAATTCTTAATGCCATAGGCAACAACCAAGGTCAAGAACCCGTAATTTCAATAATGCTTGAAAAAGGATTTGTAGAGGGAATTGGCGTCAAGCCAAGCGTAGTGTTGGAACAGTACTGCTATTCTGGCATTACTGTATTCAATACAATGGCTGTTGGAACTGAATCAGTGGAAGAACGCTATTTGGTCTTGAATCGAAAAGAAATTGCGCTGAATGTGAATACAAAAGAAGAGATAGAGTTGGCAGAAAAGCTACTGATCTAGCGTCTCTAGAACTTTGCCAAGGATGTTGGCCTTGCTTCCAGAGCGCTCTGCCAAAAGCTCACCACAGGACTTGCAGTTGATATTGCTGGTTGTGTGTGAAAACACTATTGTTTTTTCGCCACATTTTTCACATTGAACAGAAAGAAATGAGCTCCTCGGCTTTGGCATCATCATGCTTTCGCGCTTCATATCCCGCTCATCATATCTCCAGCTTGCGGATCCTAAGACCTTGTTTCATTGTCTTGTATTGGCAGTTTTTACAAGTATAGCGTAAAGTCATTTTCTTTGTAGTTTTGGCGGTTCTCTTGAGCTCGGGGAATTTCTGGCCGCCGTACCCCTTCTTGTCCTCAGCGTGCCTGCGAGCGCCTTCAGCGCCTGTTCTCTCCCGTCCCCTCTTGTATAAAGCCAAAGACTGGGCCGTATGAGTCTTACAACGAGGGCAGAACTTGCGCATCTCCTTCTCCATCTTCATATGATTATATCTGTGCTTGAAAAGGGTAATTTAATGTATGTATGTAAGTCAAAGAGGTTCGCCTATCTCTCAAGCAGTAACAGTAAATCTAATATACTAAGACTTACAAACCCTTCAACAACATGATCCCGGGTTTCGAA
>DATFCN010000144.1:0-13839 GCA_035253045.1 Nitrososphaera sp. | reverse complement strand
CTTGTTGAAATTGCATTCTTTGAAACCTGATTCTGTGACATCATAACCCGCAGAGTGTCTTTTTAATTCAGACATCATACAAGAAACATCTCTGCAAAGATAAGATCAGCCTCTTTGCATAACCTATTCAATTTTTAACATACTAAGGGATGCTCTATCATATTTCATATTTTCTCCAGGCAGAGACATTCTAAACTGTCGTAGAATACCCTAGTTTGGAGATGGACTACACTTGGTCCTCTAAGGCTAAATGTGAGCAACATATTTTTCAAGGGTTATTAATTATTTAACTTGACATCCAATAATATCGGCTGTATGTGAAACGATCTGTGTCAAAAAAAATCCAGACTGCTTTTATGATCTAGCAGTAGTGCGAAATCCTTTTATGCCATAAATTGAGGTATGTTGTATGTCAAATCCACAGAGTCCAAAAGGCAATGTACCAAATGTTGTTGCATTAGAGGTTTTGAGAAAAAACGGCATTGATATAGACAAGCTAATAAAATTGCTTACTGCGGGGGTGGGAGCAGAATTTACGACGTACTACTACTATACAATCTTAAGAATGCACTGTACAGGTCTTGAAGGGGAGGGCATCAAGGAAATAGTTGAAGACGCTAGAATAGAAGACAGAAACCATTTTGAGGCCATGGTTCCTCGCCTATATGAGCTTGGAGGTTCCCTTCCAAGAGACATCAGGAAATTCGCCGATCAGGCAGGATGCCCCGATGCATATCTGCCTGACAACTGGGAAGATATCAATTCGATACTAAAAGTGCTTCTTGAAGCAGAGCAGTGTGCAATCCGATCGTGGGGCGAAGTATGCGATATGACAGCTGGAAAAGACCCAAGGACATACGATATTGCCCAAAGAATAATGCAGGAAGAAGTCGAACATGAAGCATGGTTCATAGAACTTCTTTCGAAGAGGCCTTCGGGTCACTTTCGAAGGAAATTCCCTGGCCAGTCACCACATACGGGCTCTCAGGGTAGCCTTGTTCACCTCTGAGATAAGGGCTTCTTCTTCTCATCAATATTTATTATCCTTTTTTCTTTTTTTTCTTTTGTGTCATACATACCAATTTGTAAGAGTGATGAAATAAGGGAAAAGTCCATGAAAAAATTCAACGTGGATCATACTGAAGTTCTCGTTGGAAGGGTGCACGGCAGAGTATTTGTCTGTAACAATTCATGCCCCCATCGCGGAGCCTCGCTTGTCAAAGGCGAATTGAAAGGAGATAATATTGTATGTTGGATGCATGGATATGAGTACGATGTTTTTACTGGCAAATTGCAAAACATGAAGTCATGGAAGAAGGAGGACACATGGGTAGAACAGAGCTCTGAGTGGCGTAAATCAGCTGACCTGACTTTGTACCCAATTATGGAGAAGGAAGGAACCATTTATGTCTGCTTGTGATAGACCAGACTAGCGTCGATTCTCCAACTTTTCAATTACTTGTAAAACCCATCTCAGAGTGTTTATCCTTATAATGTCGTGTCTATCTGCAATTCTTGATAGAAGGCGATCCTCTGCATCGCTGCTTTTGTATTTCTGCTCTTATAAAGTGCTCTGAAGATTAGGATTCCTGCTGCAGAATCATTTTGAGAGCATCAAATCCTCCTTCTGCCACTCAATACCTTGCTAAGATGGTGAATTAATTTTGAAAAATGTAATAATTACATTTGGTCGATCTAACTCAAATTTTCAATCTAAATGGGCAAATTACAATGTGGTCGTAAAGAATTTTGCTTCTTGTTTAACTCTTCACCTGCTTTCCGCCTGCTAAGTCCGTTGTTGAGCATTTACAGGTTGCCCCCAATCGACAACGCTGCTGCTGTTTTGTTATTCATGATAGAATAAAATGATAATAACGCGCATGTCCCTGCTCCAAGATACATACAAAGCCCGATGAGCAAATTACCATTGAAGCCGACTACCATAGCCGATATAGCCGCAAGAACCGTCCCAAGTACTGAAGCAATAATATTGATGCCCCATAGCAAGGTTGTGTTATTGTTCTTGTTATTGCGATATATGTCATGCTGTAATGTTCCCACCTCACTCTTATTTTGAACTGAAATAAATGATGCCATTTTAATAAGAGAAGGGAATTGAAATCCCATCAAGAATCCTGCAGGGAATAACAGGCCAACTGTGATTGCAATCCGGTATGGCAATTGCATAGTCATGTTAGTTTCTATTATCTGCGGTAAATAAAGAAAATAGAAAATAATAAACCCTGCAAGAATCGGAATTGAAGTCAATATAGCACTGTGTGGTCTTGCGCGAAAGATTTTGCCAGAAATATATGAACCTATTCCACTGGACAAAAGAATAGAAAACAATATTACAGTTAGAGCCATTATCGGAGTCCCAAGTAACAACAGAAACTTTTGAATGAAGGTTACCTCCAAAATCATAAAGCCAACACCGATAAATATTGCAAAAAGGATATGAAAAGAAGATTGGGAATTGAACTTTACTCTTGTTTTCCTGGCGTGATACACTAGCAATACAGACAGTAACGCGGAAATGGCCACAACTGTAAGAAGTAAGATTACCATCTGTCTTGGAATCTGTTCCCTTGCAAAGTAAAATGGCGAGTCATCAGTTGAGACTATTGGGTTAGATACTACAGATGAGGAGAAGTATTCATTGTGGACAGTATCATCATTATTAAATAAAATGTCGAATGGCGCTGCTATATAGTTGTCAGCCAGCATGGTTATCTCTGCCTGGTTTCTTTCTGCCTTTTCCTTTACTGCTGCGACCTCACCGTTGACAAAGGGAGTTGATTTTAGCATCACCAAAACAGGATAATACTTTTGACTATTGTCTGATCGTCCAAAATAGAGGCCTGGACGATCTTCAACAACCATTACATGTTCTGCAACTGATTCTCGACTCTTTCCTGTCTCCTTCGCAAGGGATTCAAGAATCAAAGGCATAAGCCTTGGAAGCTCAAAATTCCAGCGAGTCATCACAAGCATACCTCCATTATCTTTATCCAAATGACGAAGGTATTGTTGGAACGCTTCGACCGTATATAGGTAATTCTCAGAAAGAGCATACCCGCCCGCAAGTTGTGCAGCCCAAGAATCCACAAGTTTTAGTATTATGACATCATATGTTTCATCGGTAGAACTGATGAACCGTCTGCCATCGTCAATATGTAACTCAACCTTGCCATTGTTGTAAATATTTCCATATTGAGTTTCAAAACGCTCCACTGCGGATATCACAAGGGGATTCAATTCGACTGCAGTGACATCATCTGCACCACCCGCCAGGGCCACCAGTATGTCCTCACCGCCCCCACCACCTATAACAAGAGTATTATTTGCATTTATCATTTCAAAAGGTAAATAATCCATGTACTTTTGTATCCAAGCGACATCGCTTTGTGATCCATCCCACTGATATATTGGTGTGGCAGCATCAGCATCAATAATTATTGAAGCAAGTTCATGTGTTGTGGCATTATTCGAATCAACAACACCAGCAACAACATCACCAACGTTAGTATTGTCATTACCGATACTAGCATCGTTATTATTGTTCTGTCTAGTGCTAGCAAGCGAAGAATTGCTACTGACAATATTTTCGTTCTCTCCTTGTTGGCCTATTTTACGAGTAACATCGACTCGAGAGAATGAGTTCCACTCTTCCGATAAATGCTGAAATTCAGAGGGGTGATTCAGCTGATAGTGCAGCCCCTTACTCATACCCGGCTTTATCTCTAGAATATTCATGCTAGTTGTGCTATTTATGATTAATAATAACAGTAAGCCGGAAAAGGCAACGACAGAGAGTACATTTAGCCTATTCTTCTTCCTCTTCGGCTTCATGATGATCTCCTTTCCCCCTATTTCTGGATTAGGGTGAGGACGAGGAGAGTATGAAGTTTCTACATCTTTCCAATCTCTTGAAGCTCTTCTCAATACAAAAAGATAACTACAAGCAGAGACTCCAGCAACCATAACTGATGTTAGTAAAAGAGAAGATGCTGCACCAAGTGCTTGCATTATTGGATCCAATATAATTGTGGCTAATGCAGCCCCAATCAAGTCTGCAAAATATAATTTATTTATTTTTTCAGACATTGCCAAAAATATTAACGCCATTGCCGCTCCAGCAAAAAAGAAGGGGATAGAAGAAATCAAATAAAACAGGTAAATGTAAGAAGTATCACTTGGAATGTAGCCAATTAGGAAGATGAATATAGGCACAGAGATTCCGTATCCAATTGCATATTGAACTATTCTGGATGAAAAAGTGAACCGCGGATCAGTTTTCTTTTTTAGGCTATCAATTTTGTCTTTCTGAATGTGTATAACAAAGGATCCAATTCCAAGTCCAAAAAAGGCTATAGAAATTGCCATGAACGCATAGTCATACCACAAGACTATCGAAAAGATTCGTGTTAATGCAAGTTCAAACAATATTATGCTAAGAGACAAAACAAATAGAAGGACAAGCAGGAAAATAAAAAATGACCTTGAAGCCATTGCCTAATTAAAGACATTCAAAGAAAGTATGTAAAATATGCGTTTCTAAATATATCATCCGTTTGATATCCTTTACGTCTAATCGATGCTGATGCAGGGTGTGCTAATCATTTGGGATCCATGATTATCCGCAGTATTTCTAACTGTATGTAGTTTTTGATTTTGACGGCAGGTACAAGTCGAGTACGAGTATTTAAGAAGGTCGACAAGAATTCCCAACATGACTCGTCATATAATTCGGCACAATAAACTACACCTTCTTTCTTTTCCTCATCATCTAGCAGTAAGATTCTCTACAATTGCTTTAAGCCTTAATGTATAAGGGTATATGATCGTCATGGCAGAAAAAGAGTATAAGGAAAAAGTAAAGATCGATGACGACGAAGCCAAGGTCGAACGCGAGTCAAAAGATTCGTTTGGCAACAAGGTCAAAGAAAAACACGAGATCAAGCAAGACTAGTGGTACAAGTCTCCAAATACACTCGTTGTAAATAGATTGGAAATACTGTGGAGACCCACTTTATTTATTTCATTTATTTAAAAGTGCTTTTGTCTGATTCGATTCGAAGAACTTATCATAATCTATGACAAAGTGAGCCTTATCATTATTCTTGTTCTTATTAATTTTCTTCTCTAGTTGTGGTAACGAGGATCCATTCTAATCGACTAGTTTCTTGTGGTATAAGCTCTTACACGGCGAGTTGCTGACTAGTTTGATCTCTTTCATCTTTTTCTTGTCATAAATGGTCTGCAGGAATTTGTAGCATACAGGACAGACATCAATCATGGCTTGTATTACTAGAACAGGAGTTAAAAAATTGGTGGCTAAGCCTCCGCACGGGCACTCAAGATGCCATAGAATATATAATCAGAGGATTTGTCTTCGAGAGTATATTTGCTGGCACCTTCAAGTGCTCTACTGCTGCTAGGTATCAACAGTCCAGAAAAAGACGTTGTTCTGCACCCGGCTAGCCTATGACATAAAAGGAGTTATAATTGGACTGTAGGGCTATTTGCTGGAGGAGGACCTCGTCGTTCCTATCTTTTCTTCAGATTGCTCAGTATTAGCGGTACTTGTTTCGGTGGGAGCTTTGATATCTGGCTCCGTCTTTCCTTCGGGGGTGGGAGTTTCAGTTGTAGTAGAGGCCACAGGCACATCTTCATACAGCGACACGGTGACAGCTCCGTCTTCTTCTTTAACCATTTTTACCCTAACCTTCCTTGGAGGGTTAGTCTTGCCCCTTGACCATAATTGACGATTTAGGTCTTGGTCGAGCTTGATTTCACTACTTTTCATATGCTTCTCGGCGAATTCACGAATCATATTTACCACTCTATCAGTTCTCTTATGCTCGGCGGTAATCCAAGCTTTGCCGAGATTGATTGTGTAAACGCGTGTAGTAGTCCCTTCAATTGAAGCCATTTTTATCATCAACCTACGTTTACATCAGACCTGCGCCATAGCCTGCGCTTAGGGTTGGTTCTAATCTTCCTGTTAGTCCGGATGACTACCCATGTAGGCACTGGCCTATTTTGCCTTGTGCGCTTCATCAATCTTTTCTTTCTTGAGGTATTTTTCCGGGCAGCCATATAATAGAGTAGGTTTGATTTTCTCCGGTTTTTAAGTGTTGATATGCGTGTCTAAGGGCCACGATATCCTCAGGCATATTGATATGCATTGTATGAGCTTATATGCAAAGGATCTTCATGGCAAATCTTGATAACTTAATTCATAAGCTAAGTTGAATAGTACCATGAAAAGGTATAATCATACAAAGGATCAGGCAATCTATCATATATACAGACTATCGTTACCCATTCTTTCTTTATTGCCAAATAAGCGGAAAATACACACATGGCTGGAAGCATGGATCCATTTTTTTATCTCAGCATGCATTGACAATATCTCAGTAGCCCGGCTTTGGGTTATAACCAATGATTGGTAATGTTATGTAGAGAAGCGAGAGATGTTTGATGATGAGGAAGACACTTCTGAACGATTACAACAATACATGGCAAATCAGCGCACCTTTTTGTCATGGGTACGAACTTCAATAGCACTGATCGGGCTTGGGTTTGCAATTGAGAGATTCAGCATATTTCTGCAACAATTCAGACTAATTGCAGACCCCAACCTAACAGACAATGCTGCATCTGCAACAGCACACGATTATTCTGCTATGGTTGGAATCGGTATGATAGTCTTAGGCACAGGTTTGATTTTTTATGCCCTAAAGAATTATTTGGATAGCAATAAGACTATAGCATCGGGTAAATATATGCCAAGAAATGCTATAGTTTATACTGCTAGTGCAGCAATAGTAGGGCTTGGTATCATAATGATTATTTTCTTAGTTGGACAGTTACTGTTGAAAAGCTGAATGGCCAGTAACAACGCTGCTAAATATGTTGACAACATGACCGAGCCCAAGACATCAAGCTTAGTCTAGGATCCTATGGATAATAGATAATAATATTGCCAATCGTATGTTTCAAAGGTTAGGTCAAATTGTTATGCCTACTGAACAGATAAAGACGTTACTCAAATCAGTCTGCTAAATGTGCTTTTATTTCATTCAGGAGATTCCTTATACAAGGAGCAGAAAAGGTAAAAACAGATGAAATCCTATCAGGGCGGTTGATCCTGCACACTCCCTCCCTCTCCTTCTAGTGCTCCATTCATTATTAAGTAATTTTGTGCACATGCCCTTATGTCAACAACCATTCAAGCGGAAGCATCAAAACCGCAAAAAAAGATGCAAGAGTGCAATCGCTGCAAAGCTGCAGGCTTTCCACAACAACCCATAACCTTCGAGAAGGTAGGAGAAGATCCAGCTACAGGCAGAGTCAAGTGGAAGCTGGTAGATGAATACGGCAACGACCACGTGCATAAGGGTGTCAGTCAACTCCCTAATGTTGTTAGGCGTAAGCGAATAGTAGATATTGCAACTGTGATAGATGTGGGCGAAGCAAGAAAACTACTGGCGCTAGGCTGGGAGTACAAGACCTCATATCCCGCAACACTTGCTAATGTTCCCCACTATGTATTAGTTAAGCGTGAGTGAGGATTGTCTTCACTTTTTTTGCCCCAAAACGAAGGCGTCACAGAATTATCGTTCGTCTTACCTCTTTCTTTATAGAAGTATTCCTTAGGGAACAAAGTAAAAAGCAAAATTAAATTAAATTATGACATTTCACAAAAAATTCAGCATTGTCTCTAGGAGACAGATAATAACCAAGTACACTATATGCTCAATAAAAAATTAGGAGGGTTTTGGGCACCCTTCCATGGGCCAAATGAATATTTCCTTGCCAGGCAGCTTCCATAACTCACTTGCATACAGGTCGGTGTCGTCTATGTGGCAGCGCTCGCACATATTTACAGCTACGTCTTCAGATGGTTTCCCTATCAATGCAAGGAATTCTTTTGCATATTTTACTGCCTCAGCGTCTATTTCTGCGGGTACCTGTGTCGCTTGGGTTTTGTCCGTTGGTATGAATACGTCGAAGTGTAGCCTTCCCTTGTCGGCATATGTATTGTAAACTACTACCTTTTTTCCCGACCCGTTATAGGGCTCAAGTTTTGCCTGCATGCCATAAGTTGAGTTAGAATGAAATTTATTTCTTGCTCTCTATAACATATTTCAAATCTTTGTCATTTGTACTTGTCACATTTACATTTTGTGCACAAAAACGCCCTCTTTTTGCTATCGTACTGATGTAGTCCAAGCCGGTGACTGCATTTTTTGTTTGAGCATATTGCTCCGTGTCCCATTTCTAATTCTAGCTTGTGATCCCAGATGCAAACTCGGCTGCGACGATATGCTTGCATTTTAGTAAGCGGAAGGTAAAGTCAGGGCACGTGCATATCTTGATGTCTGCATCTACCTTATAGGACTTGCCTTTATTGTTACTACTCCGGACTTTAAATAGTAACTCGTTCTTGTTCATTTCAAGTATTACTGGCTCTCGTTCATTTAGCTCTAATATCCCATAAGCGCGGTCTATTCGCTTTAGCATATCCACCAAATCGTGGCGGGAAATCTTCCTTTTGTTCTTCAACCAGTTCATGGGACAAAAGTAGTCACGTTCGGAGTATATAATGAAAGGAGTACTAGGCAGAGCCGGGGAGGGGAGCGAGATATATCGGGTAGTCAGGGTCTCACGGATCCTTTCATACTCTTGTGGGCTTATATCCCCTTTTGATAGTGGATTTTCAATATGCTCAACGGGTCCTCAATAGCTTTCTGAGCGTAGCCGTTATTTTTGACTGCTTCGATAAAGTCCCATCGCTTCTTAACATCCGTATTTTTACCTGCGCGATAGAGGGCTCGGGTTAACTTGTTCTTGTCTTTTGCAAAAGAAGATGGGACGTGGAGAGCTAACATGAACCCTTTGGTGGCGAACATACTTTTCCAATCTGCAGGATACGGGACGTGCACGGGAGTAAAATCCAGAGGAACAACTTCATGGGGCGCTCTTTTCTTAGGATCCTTGCTCTTCCACAGATAACCGACGTAACCAGGACTTATTTTTTCTCCTTTGTTCTTGGGCTTGATCACTAAATCCATTATCGAAGGATCATGCGTCCTCCCCACCACTACAAAGGTCGTACCACCGTACTTTCGGGTAGCAATTTCTCGCTTTACCAGCTCCCCGGGGTTGGTCCGCTTCTTATTGAAAAAACCAGCTATATGCACTTGTAATATGGTTCTTTCTGGCTTGTAGCCAAACAGATTTAGATACTCCAGAATCTCTTCTCGGCGACTGGAAGAAACCTGATTCGCCACTTTATCCCCAGAATCAACAATTGTAGACGCTGCTTGACCCTTTTTATTTCGCTTATTGTCGGTTAATGACATGTAAATTCGGTAGATCAGCATTGTATAAGTAACTTGATGATAAATAAGCTATACAATTCAAAGGCAATGTCACAATGATTAGTTGATACCGTAAAGGAGATGGAGCATGTTTTCCTTTTATTAGTAGTTGCGGAAGAGATTATACGTTATCCCTTCTATTAGTATATCGTCAGATTATATGGTGGTGGCACCAATACGATATGAATAGTGGCTTGTTATCGCCAGCCAAAGACTTCAACGCAGCTCAAGCACGAGTAAGGCAGACACTTGACAGGGGGGTGCAGATTGACCTTTCCACAGAATCGTGCAAGCGCTTCCTCAGGCGGAAAGTTAACCAAAAGGTGGGTGTAGTGATACTATATGTGGACATTGATGGCTCGACCAAGATGAGCATGTCGCTACCCCCAGAAAAGTTTGCGACTATCTTACACGTATTTTCTCAGGAGATGAGCCTCGTGACCTCAGAATATGGTGGACACGTGCTAAAATATGTAGGTGATGCAATTATTGCGCTTTTTCCTGCTGAATACGACAGTGGCCAAGCATCTAAGAATGCACTGGAGTGTGCAAAGGACATGCAGAGGATCATCAGAGAATGTGTTAATCCGGAATTGAGCGCGCGCGGGCTTCCACAACTAACCGTAAAGATGTCAATCGACTATGGCGACGTCCAAGTCGTACTCTATGGTAAGAGCATAGACCGATCCCATATTGACATAGTGGGGTCGAGTATCAGCATGGCTGCAAAAATGATACCTTTGGCAAAGACTTGGCAAATAGTAGTTGGCCAGTCAATGTATGAAAATCTAGACGGTAATCAAAATCTTATAGAAATGAATGTTGATCCCATGAGGTGGACCTACATAGATGAAAAGACTAGAGGCAGCTATAGGCTGTATATGGTAAGATAGGCTTGTTAAGTTTCGGATTGAACAACACTATTCATCCTCTTTCTGTCATGCGGATGTATATTTTGCGTCGTCCTAATGTTCCAGTCAAGATAGTATCTTCTTCTTCTTCGGCATACGAATGGTATATCCTTTGTTGATAAAAGTAGGTCGAGCTTATAAAACGGTCATTTGAACCGACTAGAATGATAAATACATCAACTGCTCTTACACATCAAAGAAATGCATTCTTGCAAAAGACCTTTAGATCCACTATTTGCTCAGGACAGTCGTGCCCGAGCATATTTATTTGAAAGAGGGTTCCCTCAATTACATGAGTGTAGTCAGTGAGATAATGCCTCAAAAGACGGTTGTCACAGTTGACATCAAGGATAACCCCTCTGCTCTGGATGTCGCAAAACTAATGACAAAACATAAGATTGGATCGATAGTAGTGATTGAAAGTAATAACAAGAAGCCGGTCGGCATAGTCACTGAAAGGGATATCATCAGTAAGGTATCTGCACAAAACAAGAATGCAGATCAAATTGCAGTAAAGGATATCATGTCATCCCCTCTTGTCACAGTCAAAGCCATCGATTCTATTGACACTGCAGCAGAGACACTCGCAGAAAATAAGGTCAAGCGGCTAGTTGTACTAGAGCAAGATGGTTCAATGGTTGGCCTATTGTCGGTAAGCGATATTGCAAGAAAGCTAGCAAAAATACTCACTGAAGACTACAGCAGATACAGATCGCTTCGAAATTTGTTGGATACCGATTAATGCACGGCATTTGCATTACGCTTGGGGTCAGAAAATAATAGTGTTATGTCTCTCGGAGAGGTATTTCGCTATCTGTCTATATCTGTTCCTTTGGCTCGCTCAGCGGTAATATCATCTTGCCTTGAAGGACACAAGAGATTTATTTATACACCCCTTGCTCTTGATGTGTTCTGGCGGGAAAAAGTGCTAGCGCGGGTGTGTTTGTTATTTGCTCCTCATCACCGGATGGAACCAAACTTCGTGGCTATGAGTTTCTAGAGTTCAAAGTAAAAAAAAGATGAAGTAGATGAAAGATCTCGAGACTCATTCACTCAGAATAGCTGTGTTCCAACTGCACTTGATTTCATAATTGAAAAGAGGTTCCTCTAATCCTCTTAGCCCCATTAAGGAACATCGTATGACTCCGCGGATATGCAAACCATGGAAGGTGAGAATACTAATCCCATCTTGGATTTATTGGAGTTCATGCAAAGATAAATTAGGCATTACACGCATTATTTCTTGAACTTTCAATTCGTTTCCTTGCAACGTTGGTGACAAAATGTTCAAACTATATGAGCAGCTACATATTCAGCCAAGCATAATAGCAGTTTCGCTAGTCTCCCTAGTAGTCATGATGGGTTCAACCATGGTCACGCCTTCCTTGACACTTTATGCAAAGCAAGATTTAGGAGCAAATGAATTCCTTGTTGGTGCAGTCATTGCAGGTTTTGCTATAGGTCGCTTGATCTTTGATGTACCAGCAGGATTCATTGCCGATAAACTGGGCCTAAATAGGACAATGATCCTTGGACTTGGCATCCTGATTGGTGCATCAACTCTTGCAGGCTATGCCTCAAACTACTGGGTCTTGCTCTTTGCAAGGCTGCTGGAAGGTATTGCATCATCCATCTACGTTAGCGCCGCAATTGCATTTGTGCTACTGTCTTCCGATCCAGATAAGCGTGGTACAAACATTGGAAGCTATCAGTCAATATTGATGCTTGGACCCATCGTCGGACCTGTCGTTGGGGCGCCTATTGCTGAGTTTTTCGGATATAACGCACCGTATTTTGCCTTTGCTGCAGTGATATTTGTAGCAGCAGTAATCATAGCAATTTTTAGCCGACGCAGGAAATTGTACATTAACAGGGCCGAGAAACATGAGGCTGAAAATAGGCAGGCAAGCATGACAGCTTACTTGAACACTGCAGCCATTGCTACTTTTGGTTTTGCTTTCCTCCGTTCTGGCATTTATACTACAGGAGTGCCACTCTTCGGGTATGGCAGCCTGAATTTATCAGTGTTTGATATGGGAATAATTCTTACAATGGCTTCGCTTTCAAATCTGATCAGCTCTTTCTTCTCAGGCAGACTTACACAAGTCTATGGCATGCGGAAGCCCCTCTTTGCTGCCATTCTAATTTCCGGCATTCTTGTTGCAATCATTCCATTATCTACATCAATGTTTCACTTGCTTGTTATCACTACTTTGATTGGCATAACTTCAGGCTTCTTTGGTCAGTCGATTGCATGGGCTGCAGAGCAAATAGAGGAGAAGGTAAAGAGGGTTGGCAAAATGAACTATAAAGTGGCACTGGGCGTACAGTCACATGTTACGCGCGGAATTGGATTTAATAGAATGATAGGAGATGGGGGATTGATATTAGGACCACTGTTTATCGGATATTTTATCACAATCTTTACTAATGATCCCCTACTATGGTTTATCTCGTTTGGCTCTACTAGCCTATTACTTGTACTGGCTTCATTTTTGATCCTTGCTGTCAAGGACAAACCCGCAATTCCAAATGCCAGAAGCAATTTTTAACGTTATAGCCTATGAGTATCACATTCTTCCTTGGTAGGAGATCCCTGCCATATACCTCTGTCAAGTATGGATCGTCGGCAAGAATTCCAGTGCCAGGAGGTTTACCGGAGGATGCCATTGCTTATAGGATGAGGATCATTATATAAAAAAGATTGTAAATGCAGTAAGACAGCTAGCTCTAAAATAAGACAACATATGCTCATCAATAATATTATAAACAATGAGTGTTTTGCGAAGCAAACTTTTAGTGTAACAAGTGTGAACCATAAGATTTCTCGTTAGAATAAAGACTGGCGGCCCTCCTGCTTTGGGGAATTGGGGAGCAAAGCAGGAGTTGTGAGTTCCACCAGATCTTGGCCTCTATTTGAGCAGTACATGCTTATATTCGCAGAGGTGACTTCCTCTAGAATTATGTTTAAGTAAAGGCTTTTGAAGTCTTTAGTCCTTTATTATTGGTGCTATTATCTTCCTTAATACTCTGAATATATCTCATATTAAAATTTGATAACTCATAGGACTTTCTGAAACTATCCCGAGAGTCTAAGAAAGTTCCCAATAACAGATTGTGTCTTTGGTTTAGCTGCCAATGAAGGCTCTTACGATAAAACTTATATATTATTTTTCTGAATACAGTGCTATGGTTGGAAAATCAAAGGGTAACAAACAAGTTGACAAAAATGCAGCGAAGGAGAAAAGTTCTAATTCTAGCAAACACAAGAAAAAAGCGCAAAGAAAACATAGCCTCGGAGGCGGAGGAGCAAGAGGCAAAAGCAAAAGACAATAACAAAAAACAACAATAGCTCTTACACATGTATCCCTTCAAGAGGATGTCCTAATTTGCATTAATAAATAGCGCCATTAATTCAATAGAGAATCGATTTTTCTAACAGCGTTTTTGCAGTATATTGTATTAACATACAGATATGTGTAATACGATTGGGCAAATTTATTGGATAGAAGATTAAATTTTTTTAGTTCAAATAG
>DATFCN010000143.1:0-29499 GCA_035253045.1 Nitrososphaera sp. | reverse complement strand
AAAAAAAAAAAGAAAAAGGATATAGGTTCCTATTGAGGATGCTCGCCTGCTGAAGTCCGGATATTGCTGCCTGAGTAAGATCCAATTGGAACGTCGGGAAAGCTTTCGTTCATCCTTTGCTCTGCGACTGCACCTGCCTCTGCCAGTATCCGGTCGACTTCTTCACCACTTGCGTCGAAGGCAAACGACGAATGACCAAGAGATCCTGCACTCATCATAATGTCACTAAATACGCCATTGATTTCTCCAAGTTCTCTGTCTACTTCCGGCATTACACCTCCAATCCCAGTCCTCACTTTTGTCAGTGCTCCCATCGCTGGACCCATCGCCACCATAACATCTCCAAGATCGATGGTTGATTCCAACCTGAGTTGTATCTGTTCCAACGCAATTTTGAGCTGTGAGATCATCTTGGTTGACCTTCTCACTTGGGCGATCTCGTTTGAGATCATCTTGCCCTGTTGAGTATCATGTTTCTGAAGAGCATAAACAGTTTGGTTGAAGAGAGATCTTTCTTTGCCTCTTAGTTTCTCCAGAATTGTCTCTAGCTTTTGGTTCTGTGCCTGAATCTTCTTTTTGGCAAGCTCGATTCTCGGTTTAAGGGGTTGTGCCTGGCCAACGTTCTGTTTTATTATCTCAGACATTGTCGGTTTATTATCCTTTATCCAGTTATTGCTGAAGCTTGTCATATCAACTAGCCAGCGATAATAGGGTTAAATAGAAACGTCATAATTGAATAACCATCTAGCTATATTTTGTAGACATCCTTATTTGCTTGCGTGACCAGATTGGAAAAGCTATTAAATGCAAAGATACACGCTAGACTAACATTATGGGAAGGACAAAGGTAACCAAGAGCGAGGATAGCTCTCAGGAAGAGGGTCTTCCCAAATGGGCAGAAGACGAGATAAGATCTGCCCAGTTTGGCCAGCCCGAAGTAATAACTAGGACCGGCTACTTCCTTGACATCTATGAAAATGATTACAAGGTCGATATCCAGGTCTACGAACAAATGCCGGATGGCAGAACAATCGTTGAGGGCCTCGACGTGCCCAAATCAATGAAGATATCTGATTTTATGAAGGGCTTTGTTTATGAGTACAAGATCAAAGTGTTCACAGCTAGCTTGAGCGACAAAGTAGTCGAGCACCTTAAAACGAAGTTTAGTCTTGATATGAAAGCAATATATCGCTTTGAATTGCAGGAGCTGCAACTTATGGATGTAGAGTCTGATCTACCTACTGCATCGTCATCGTCTCCAGGAGAAGGAGATAATGACGACGAATAACCAAAACATTATACAAATTTTTGTAAAATTCAAAGCAACTGGCGATACAATGCCGCAGGAAGCGTTGTGATAAATGTTGAGTTGTAAGGAAGAAGCTTTAGGCATTGCATGGACAGACTCCTATCGTGCAGTATTGCTGCTATCATTCTCCGGCTTTTTGTCGTCAGGTCCTGTCAGTGGGTGCCGAATGTCAGGGGCAGAAACTCTGTAGACAGCAATCTTCATGAGAGCGATCCACGCAATTACAAGTGGCACGTGATAAGTAGATATTCTCCATGCAATTATCACATTCAGCTGTGAGTCTTTGACGACATCCTCAAGGCTTGGTATGCCGCTTAGATTTGCAAGATATGCCCAAATGCCAAGTTCGGCAAGGCCAGAGCCTCCTATCGTTATAGGCAGGTTCGCTACTGCCGTTGACGCGGATGTTGCCATCAACGAGTCAAATAAGCCGATCCGGGGTTCAACTGCATTTGCAAGGACCATGAACGACACTCCCTGAAACACGAATGCAATAACGGTTATTGCTATTCCAACTGCAAATGTACCGATCGATTTTTTGGAGTTAAAAATTTCCCGGCTCATATTACATAGGTCTGCAATAGCTGTGTTCGCTGCGTTTATCAGGTTCTCGGCCCTTTTTTCTGATAAGAACTTTTCCATGATTTTCTGAGAGAACGATGGAAGGCGAAGAGTGCGCTTGGCAGAAAAGAGGATAAGCCCCAACCAAACGGCCAAGGTTGGAATAGTTATCAAAATTACTGTAAGTCCAATCACATTTCCACCCCTGTAAATCGCCAAGGCGCCAGCTATAAATGCCAACACAGCACCTACAAATACATCTGCAATTATCTCCATGGTAGTCACCCATGCGGCCTTGCCTGGTGGAACGCCATTTCTCGACAGCCATGCTATTCTGACTAATTCTCCACCCACATAAGACGGGGTAGTCTGGGTAACGAATTCACCTGCCAGCCTAGCAGCTAGAGTCTTACCTGTAGACGCAACATCATAACCAAGAAAATGCCGGATAAAATACTTGAATCTCAATGCTTGCAGCATCATTTTGGTGATCGCCGCAGCTGCTGCGGCTAAAAATGGTATAAGGCCTAGAGCAAGAATATCTTGAGGTGAGACGTTAGCAGTAATGATCAGGATAATAAACGGCACTACGCTTGCAGGGATGGCAACAAGTCGCCAGTTCAACTACTATAACTCTGCCTTTGATACAAGGTACTACTATAATAAGGAATGTATATCCATACGGCGTGTTCCCCTACAATTTTATACAAGTATGGTTGGATTGTCTGTAAATTATATCCATTATAACATGGATGTATGCATACATACATGCAACAACCAACCAACTATCATAAACTATGATGATGATGTGTGTAGTGTAACTCAGGAAAATTCTGCGTCTTCTTCCGGCAGAGAGGTATAATGACATGGTTAGAACGAATGAGAAGGAAAGGTGAAGAAAGGATTTATCAACCTGCACTAATGGTCCCTCAAGCAGCTGTGGTTCAACTGTTTCAGATTCTGCTTCTACTTCTGATGGCTGATGATCCAGGTTCATCTTCCTTTTCCGTTTGTTGCTTAATTTCTTCTTGCTGACACTAGGAGATTAATCATCCTACATCGTGGTTAAGTGCAAGCATAATCTCTTGGCGTCAAGTGCGAATATGACGAATAAAAAATTCTCACTCTTGGTTGAAAAGGTAGGTGCGATAGTTAGCATCTTTATTATGGTCCTGTGGACCGTATTTTGATTACAACGAAGGAAGATGTTAAGAGATGAGCTTGTAAACGTTCCTATCAGAGAGTAACGACTATCTAAATTTACTGGAGACTATGAGATTACATTCTTCTCTCAGCCAACTCAACATAAAATATACAAGAAAAGTGAGAGAAGGGAGAAAAGACGCTGCAGATTATGGTAAATTATCTGTATCATACTGCCACTCTACTTCCTCTATGGCAGCAGTTGTCGCAGCAGTAGTAGCGCCAGTGCTCAATGTCCCAGTTATTGCCGAGATCCACCACTGGACCAAATGTCTGACCTCAATCCTTGCTAATTCTAAGTAACCAGTTGTTGTCAGATGCCCTAAATACTTATTCTCAGTCTATAAAAGAGATATACGCCAGAACCGTATTCCCTTGATGGCAATGAAGGCGATATTTATAGCAGGAACAGCAGGCGCTGGAAAATCACTTCTTACCTCAAGGCTACTCCAATGGTACAGAGACAATAGCACCTACCCCATAGCGCTCAACCTTGACCCTGGCGCAGTAAACCTGCCTTATGAACCGGATGTTGATGTCCGCAATTACGTAGACATTGCCACCTTGATGGAGAGCTATGGGCTTGGCCCCAACGGCTCACTTATAATGGCAAGTGACATGATTGCAACAAAGTTGGACGAGATCCAGAAGGAGGTAGATGAGTTGAATCCTGACTACGTGATAGTGGACACTCCAGGCCAGATAGAGCTCTTCGCATTCCGAGCAAGCGGTCCATATTTTGCAATAAATCTTAATGCGGATGATAAGGCGACGATATTTGCCTTCGATGGAATGTTAGTCTCATCCCCTATCAATTTTGTATCTATATCACTCCTTGCTTTATCTGTTAAACTGCGATTAAAAATGGCTCAGATAAATGTGCTTACAAAGCGCGATCTTGTAATAGATAACCTGAAAAATATCATGGAGTGGGCGGGTTCTAGTATGGCGCTTGAACATATTCTCAACAGCGAAAAAGACGCAGAATATTCTCTCTTGACTAAGGATCTGGCCCGTAGCATAAGCAAGGGTGGCTTCGCCCAGAGCATGATAGCAGTTTCTAGCATCACGATGAGTGGCATGGTCAACCTAGCAGGTGCCCTTGCTCGAACCCTTAATCGTGGGGAGGACGTTTAGGTGACTGTAAAATCGTGTAGCGCCGCCGCTCCATGCTCAACTGCAAACTTAGGGCCAGGATACGACGTGTTTGGGCTTGCGCTTGATGCACTAGAGGACAGAGTCAAAGTAAGCAGGATATCTCTTGGGGGTGGAAGAATTAATATCAAAAACAGCGATCAATCAATTCCATCAGTGCCCGAATCAAACTCTGCCGGCCTTGTGGTAAAAAAAATGATGCAAGATTTTGAAATCAGCGATAGCACAGAGATCGAGGTCGCAAAAGGCGTGCCACCTGGCTATGGTGTTGGCAGCAGTGCTGCTTCAGCAGCAGCTGCTGCAATGGCGTTTAACACACTTTACGATTTAGAGATTGATAAGAACAGGCTTGTGGAATATGCCGCAGAAGGCGAGCTCGCTAGCGCGAATATAAAGCACTATGATAATGTCTCTGCTTCTTTGCTGGGTGGATTTGTGATATGCAATATTGCCAGCGAGAGGCTACAGTTTATCAGACTAGAGCCCCCCGAGGACCTTGTCCTTGTTGTTGCGATTCCCTGGCTAGAGGTGCCAAAGAAAAAGACCGAGGTGGCAAGGAGTGTCCTTCCAAAGGTGGTGCCGCTGAAAGACGCGGTTCACAATATTTCAGGAGCAGCGACAATAGTCGCAGGCTTTGCGCTAAAGGATGTGGAAACTATAACGAGAGGAATAGATGACGCTATAATCGAGTCAGCAAGAAAGCATTTGATACCAGGCTACGATAACGTCAAAGAGAGCGCTATTTCTGCAGGTGCGCTTGCAGTCACTATAAGCGGTGCAGGGCCTTCTATGATAGCCTTTCTGAAAACACGTAAAAATGCAAAAATTGTAGCTTCAGGCATGGCCAATGGCTTCGAAAAGAAGGGCATAAAGAGCAGAACATTTGTTTGCCGGGCGAGCAAAGGTGCCCGACTTTTGGTATAGCAGTTGCTACTTTTTGCTCTTGTTAAGGAAAGCGGACATCATTTTCTCTCTGTCTTCGTGGGCAAAACAGAGGGCCCAACCATAGATCTCAAGCCTAAGTCCGGTCTCTAGATCAGTGTCCATTCCCCGGTTTATCAGCTTCTTACTAACCTTAACTGCGATGAAACTGTTCTTTGCTATCTCCTTTGCAAGCGCAATAGACTCGTCCATCAGTTTTTTGTTTAGTATCTTGGCGATCTCAGTGGCCCTTTCCTTTTCCCTTGCTGAGTCACCTTTTGGCGCTTCTGAGGGAATTTTATCTTCAGATCCCAGGTTGATCACCTTGTTAACAAGGCCTATGTGATAGGCCTCTTCCGCCGTTATCATCTTGCCAGTGAATATTATCTCCTTTGCCTTTGCCGGACCTACAAGCCGCAGGAGGCGTTGTGTTCCTCCCCATCCAGGTGGTATACCTATAGTCACTTCTGGCTGCCCGATCTTGGCATTGCTTGACGCGATTCGGATATCGCAGGCCATCGCAAGCTCACAGCCGCCACCAAGGGCGAAGCCGTTTACTGCGGCGATTACCGGCTTTTCCAGGCGGTCTATTTTGTTTATCACGTCTTGAGCGGAGGTAGCATACTTTTCTGCCTGCATTGGATCAATGCTAACCATGTAGGAAATGTCTGCCCCGGCACAGAATGAGCGCTCGCCAGCGCCAGTAATGACCAGTACTTTAAGGCTCTCGTCAGCTCCAACAATATCAATCATCTTAGAAAGCTCTGATATTACATCCAGATTCATGGCGTTGAGTGCTTCCGGTCTATTTATCCTTAGAATTGCAATGTCACCCTGTGGTTCAAGCTGAATGTACTTCATAGTAGACATATTGTGAGAGTAGGCAGCATTCCTTTTCAATAAAATCTTATTGGTCTTGACGAGCAGGCCAGGGTTAAAAACTAGGTCACAGCTGATTGAATCAATGGATAGGCTTCACCGCTCAAACACTGACACAATGAAGGATGCAGATATTGTTGTTATAGGTGTCCCTGATGAGTCCAATTCGCACTCTATGCGTAAGGGAACGAGCAGAGCTCCTGACGTATTGCGAATAGCATCAAATAAATCTGAATTTTTTGAACGAGGAGGAAAGATGATCCCTACTTGCCCAATGAGTGGAACCCTTGATCGAAAGCGGATATTTGATGCAGGCAACATGTCAAACAAGCAGCAGCTGCGCGAACTAATAACGGATACTACTTCATGCGGCAAGTTGCCGATAATTATTGGAGGAGATCATTCTTTAAGTACTGAAGCAATACAGTCGGTCTCTAAGGCAATTGGGAAAAGACTATCACTTTTGTACTTTGATGCTCATCCTGACTTTGTTTCTTCCACTACGAATTATTATGGCTCCGTGCTTACGGACTCGAGACAATCGCTCAACTTTAGAAAAAGTCTGCTAATAGGTACAAGAGCTGCTGAGCAGGAGGAGCTTGAAAATGCAAAAAGAGTGAGCCTGAGGATCATAAACCCACTCGAGATTTGTGAGCTAGGAGTAAAAAGGGTGGCGCAAATGATAAGAGCCCAAACAAGCGGATCCAAGGTCTACGTTTCAGTAGACCTCGACTGCCTAGACCCAGCATTTGCACCAGGCGTATCAGTTCCTTCGCCTGGAGGCCTGTCATCTATAGATCTCATCTACATGCTCAAGAAGACAATCAGTGTCGGAAATGTTATGGCTATCGATATAGTGGAACTTTCTCCAGATTACGACATTAATGAGACTACTGCAATGCTTGCTGCCAGAATAATGTCAGAATGTATTGCATCAGTCTAAGTTTTGTCCACTCTTCCATTCACTCACTATGCTCAATAGCTCGACTTGCTCCTTAAGTAATCAGCGATAGTATTTTGTTATTGGCTTATGATCCTCTACTTCTCCGATGGATGGTTCGCACTAACACACATCTTCTCATCCATTCCAGTTGCATCATCATATCGCATCAGATATCGCCAAGCCGTATTCAAAGAGAAAGACAGCAGTCTTTTCAGAGGCGACACTCATTATGGTGTTTGCTATGGAGGATGGAGGAGAATGGGGGAAGTTACCATCAGCAGAGGGTTTTTGCTTTCTAAAATAATATACAATTTAGAGCATGTAGAGTTTGTAGTGAACATAACAATAGTTTGAAAAAGAGAGAGAAATTTACAATTAGTTACGCAGCTTGATGGTAATCTCCTCTCCCATTCCTATTGGCACAGTGACCGACTGGATGTTAGGCCTGCTATGTACATGGCGAGCATACTTTCTCATAGCAGGTCTATAATGGTCAGGATGCATCATATTGTCTGCAGCTATTATCCCTCCGGTTTTCACCATTGGCAGTACAAGGTCAAAATATTTTATGATATTCTCTTTATCCGCATCAAGGAAGACAAAATCAAACTTGCCCTTGAGATTGTGCAGCAGGTCAAGTGCAATGCCTTGTTTTATCTCTATCATCTTATCAACGCCAGCTTCCCTAAAATTTTTTGCCGCCCACTTTACTTTTTGCGGGTTCATTTCTATCGTTATTATCTTTGTACCAAGGTTCTTGCCTATTGCGTCGGCAAACCACAGTGTGGAAAACCCCGACGATGTACCTATTTCTAATATGCGTCTTGCCTTGATTGCCCTAAGAAGCACTGAAAAGAATATGCCAGTATCAGTTGTTATAGCAAGCATCTCTTGATCAGGTGAAACCTTTACTTTACCACTTCTTTCGAGGTTTGACTGCTTATTAAGCCGGGATATGACCCGGAGTGCCTTGCTGTCCACTGTGGCAATAATGCATATACATGATATTTTACTTTCAATTATTCTTTTGCTTCAATAGTGACAAAATATTGACTTTTCCCTCCTTTTAGCTATCATAGTTACTGAGTCCAGCTGTCTAAGAGCTCGTCGTTGCGGGGCTTCCAACCTTCAATCGTAATCTTATGAGCATAGGACATCAAAGGATCCCTGACAAGGTAAAGCTACAAGACTATGATCAGCTTTTAGCTGTTGCAGGAATCAAACTGCTAACTTTTTTATTATCTGATGTCAAGAGAAAATGCGATGAAATTTGTAAACGTTGAGGAGCCCGATGTAAACAAGCCAATAATGATTGCTGCCATGCAGGACATGGGGAATGTCGGTAGCATCGCCATAGATTTTATTAATAAGAGCCTTGATAGCAAGTTGTTTCGATATGTCTTAGCACCTTATCCAAATTATGTCGTTGATAAAGGCGGCCATATTGATTTTCATCAGGAAACATGGGAATATCGATACATCAATAGCATTATCGTTTTTGGAGGTGGCATTGGACAACCTCAGACCAACAATGAACTTTATGAATTGTGTCAAGATGTTATCGATATTGCAAAGTTGTACTCTGTGCAATTAATTTATACTCTAGGTGCATTTCATACAGATCGAAACTATGGCAGGGACCCAATGACACTTGTCACGACGACCTCACAAGACTTAACAGACCAAGTAGCGAAAATAGGTTACAACGCCACTCCAGGCTCATCCCTGATAACAGGCTTCAATGGGCTAATACTGGGCTATGCTAAGAGGAATAACATTCAGGGCATCGGGTTGTTTGCAGAGATTGATGACCCTCAGATGCTGCAATACAGATCGGCAAAGAGTTTACTAATTTCGCTTGAAAAGCTGACCTACCAAAGGTTCAAAGGGCAAGAAGAGCTGGACGAAATGGCTGGCGCAATTGAACGAGAGCTCGATAGGAGGAAAAGTACGGATGGTGACTCTTTATACCGTCAATGATGCTTAGATCATGGTAATTTAGGCTGCCATATTCGGTTTCTACGTTTTGCCAGACAACATTATTTACCTCTCTCTGTAATGTTCACTTATTAATCCGTGCGACCCGTTAAACTTCTTTTTATTTATCCTCCATATGCTCCTTTGCGCCGGGATGGCCGATCACCTTTAACTGTCTGTTATATGCAGCCACAATCTCATCGACGGTCGTGGCGTCTTCTGGCTTTTTGTCATCTCTCATCTTTCCTGTGAATTTTGGAAAGCGCAGAGCAAGACCATAGCCTGGTCTTATTGCATTCTTGGCAGCTGTATGCGATGGACTCAAGGTGATCTCTGACGCAATAACTTCAATAACGATTTTAGGCTCAAACCAAATGTCCATTTCCATGTCGGTATCGACCCTTGCATGCTGTTGACTTACAATATGTCTTTCAAGCTCCTTATAGAATTGCTCAATGTGCACGTCGGTAAAGCCAGTCCCTACCTTAGTCACGCTGCGGAACATGTCAGCGTTACGATCATAAGCAGCTAACAGCAACGCTCCATATTTTCCTGCGCGTCTTCCACGGCCATGCAGTGCACCAACAATGACGAGATCCAGGGTATCTGCAAAATCGCTTTTATACTCTCGTTTGAGTTTGACCCATGCATATTCTCTTGCGCCTGCGCGGTATGTGCTTGAGAGATGCTTTATCATGATGCCTTCACAGCCATTCTCAATAGCAGCCACCATGAACCTATCAATCTCATATGGCTCCCCTGCGATAGTCTGCTTGATCAGCCTTAACTTGTTATTTTGGATCTTATCGGTTATTTTCTTTAGCAACTTTCTCCTTTCTAGATATGGCATTTCTGTCCTGCTCTTGCCATCTAGATAGAGAAGATCAAAAAAGTTCATGATGACCGGGTAGCTCTCCATTGCCTCCTCTACGCCATATTTCCGTCGCCTATGCATCAGTTCTTGAAAGGGAAGATATTCCTCAGTCTCTATATTTATAGCCACTACTTCCCCCTCCAGTATCACCTCGGATTTTATGGACTTTAGTGCATTTGCAACGTCAGGATAGTGACTCGTAATCTTTTCGAGCCTCCTTGAAAACAATTCTACTCTGTCCTTGCTCTTGTGCACCTGTACGCGCTCACCATCTAATTTATACTCTATTGCTGCCCTGCCTCCCATGCGCTCAAGCGCTTCTTCGGCAGTCCGGACACGCTCTGCAAGCATTGGCCGGATAGGCTTGAACAGCGTTATCTTGCTTGAACTGACTGCTTCGAGCCCCTTTGTTGCAAGCAATCTTGCCACTGTGCCAAGGTCGCTTGAGACGTTATACGCATTTTCAAGAACTTCCCTGTTTGCCTTGTCACCTGTAAACGCGATCGCAAGAGCGTCAAGCACAGTATAATCAGCAATCCCAAGCCGGAGCTGTCCCATGACGAACTTGATTATGTAGCAACCCTCTGCAGCCATTGCATCATTCAGCAAGCTGCTTATTAGACGCAATTTGACCTCCTGTGAGCCAACACCAGTTGTATGCGCAACTTTGTCAAAAGTAGAATATACTCGCTCGACTGTCATAAGCTCTGAAAACAGAGTTGATTGGCTCTTTGACGTCATGACTTCCCGCGTAGCCTCTCCAAGGTCACCTGTCTTTTGGTATATACGCCCTATTTCTGATACATCTTTGCCAGAGGAGCTTGCAATTGCCCTGAGAACCATTTTCTCAGCTACGCCCATCTCGATTCCCTCATAGTCAGGATAAAGCTTACCCTGAATTAGGTAAGTCACCTTGTCGATAATGTCAGCGGGTGTCTTTTTAAGAAGAGCAACAAGGTGGCCTGTAAGCGCAATTCTGCTTGAGGTTTGCTCCATCTGCTCAAATGTGTCTACTAAGGAAATGAAATCCAAAGCACTTCAACTCTCTATACTTTGAATTAATATAATCTATGATATGCTTTAAAGTGAGTGAGTATGGCAAAAATGAGGAGCCTATGATCCGCAGGATGGAGCAAAGAGAAGCTCAACAATACAAGATTACAGATAATAACTTAGTTTTATAATAGCGAGACGTAGGTAAGTCAACGACAGCTGCAGGCCCGCTTTGTGGACGAAGATTAAGGAAGGTTTGTTAACTAGCGGTTGGGAGTGATGTCATCACAAGAGATATACACCAGTTGTGGAAGCAGCTGGAGCTTGTTGAGAGAATGCAGCTATTGCTCAGGCAGCTAACACACTGGGCTTAAAGATGGCTAGCTAACGTTATTAAAGGGCGTCGAGCACGTAATAAAATAATGGGAGGCAATAAGAAGAAGCCAGCTGGTACTTCCGACAAGAGCGCCCAAGCTGGGCCGGGACAAACTGAGAACAAGTCCACTACAGAGAAGAAAACAAGCTCCAAGCCTCAACAAAAGCAAAAACTTGCAGTGACAATTGAGGAATCTCAGGGCATGAAGGCAATCCAGGGCATGAAGGCAATCACAATGCAAGGTGTCGCAAGGAACATCGGAGTCAAAATTTCGATCGCCAACGCTTTCATCAAGTCATTGGAAGCAAAGGGTGTGGTCAAGGCCGAAGGCGGCTACAGCGGCCATAGGATCTATCATCTCATCAGACGCTAGCTTCTTTAACTATCATTACATCACCAGGTCGACTTGATTCAATAACCTCAAGGTTAGAGGTGACTATACCCAGCGAATTCATTGGATGGACTTTAGCATCTTGTAGGAAGAAACAAATCGAGCTGTTTGAGGGGAGGTAAGCTACATCACCCCTGAGAAATTGTGTTTTATGTTTTTCGGGTCCGATCATAAGTCCAGTTTCAATATATACAAATTTGTCTGCATACATATGCACCCTATCTTGCAGCGGAAAACTTTTTAGCAGGGTTCCAATGGTTTGTGGTGCAAGGTGACGCACAAACTCAGCCGATGCGGAGCCTTTATGCTGTATTTCGATAGTAATCTTTAATCTAGATATAGACCCAGCGCTTCTTGGCTGCATCGCTGCATCAAATGGACGTGCAATGTAATGAAAATGTATCGAAGATGCTAATGATGCGATCATCATTAGGTCAGGACAAAATTACAAGGGAATACAGACTATACGGAGCTAGAACAGCGAGACCTTTTGGCAGAAAATGGTGAAAAACCGCACAGCATCAAAATTTATAGTGAAAATATAAATATAAGACACCCCTATTATTAGTTAGATAATATAGCTCTAGTGTAAGTTTTGGAGATTTACGGCAAAACATTTAATTAGATATCCATTATCCTTTGGATTATTCTTGGTAGTCAAACATTCCTCCAAAAGACATGCTGCTCCCAAAAAATCTAGTACTGCCAAAACGACCAAGAAGGGTGGTACTTCGAACAGAAAAGTTGGTATAACTGAAAAGCAAGAAGAAGGAGAAGCAGAGCAAGGTGGCACCACCAAGAGATCGTCTCGTAGGGCAGACGAGGTAGTTATTTATGCTGAATACGAATATGAGTTAAAAGAAATCGATGCTCAGGACAATAAAGTGTTGATTGGCCCTGCTTGGCTTACAAGGTTTGAGAGAGCGAGGATAACAGGTGCAAGGTCACTTCAGCTGTCACTTGGTGCACCTCCGCTTGTCAAGGTGCCTGAACACGCGACTAGCTCGATTGCTGTTGCAGTTGAGGAGATAGAGCACAAAGCGCTCCCAATCTCCATAAGACGCATACTGCCAAGTGGTACGTACCAGGATATTGCTATAGACTGGTTGAAGTAACCACATCAGAATTTAGATTTCTTTCAACCGGCTTTCGTCGAAGATATCAGAGCCGTACCAGCGATAGCGAAAATAGTCAAGACACCACTCGTGGAAGATTGGATCTGGGCTGAAGAACATCATGTTCATATCCGTCTCCCCCTTCTGAGTGGGGAAAAGCACTGAGGCTTGTTTTTCGTTCAGTATGACTGAAACTTGCACATTTTCTACCATTCTTCTTTCTATCGCCCCTTTGCTCATGAGTTCACTGTGACCAAGCTTTTTCAACAGCTCCCTTCTGCCTTTTGGGATGATGACATTCTTCGGAAAGACGTAACTATATTTTACAGATTTTTCCTTTACCCTATTTACCGCTGGCTCGATTAGGTCTATTGGCACCTGCGGCACAATTTCATAGATATATTGGTCAGCCTGCCGATAAATGTCCTTCCAACGCTCAAGTATTGCGACAATGCCCTTGATGAATTCGCATTTGTCGAGTGCGCCAAGTCTCATAATAAATTTGATCGGGAGCTCGCCTAAGACATGCTCAGAAAAATATTCTTTATACTTTGAGAGATAGTTGAATGTTGGGATCTGCTTGATTATAGTATTGCCAAAAGTAGTAAGAGAAAATATCCCTTCAGGGTCTTTCTCAATGAGACCTGCGTCCTGCAAGCGGCTAACGTTGCGATGAACCTCCTGCATGGTGATGTCAAGATCCTTGGCAAGTTGCGATATCTTCGCGCTCTTATTATTAAGCTGGAACACTATTGCTAATCTCTGCTCACTTGCAAGCTCAAAGAAAGTCTTCTCAGTATTCGCAAATGTTGTTAGGACATCGTCGGAGGCGTCAGACATGGTATTGCATGAAACTGATCGATGTTTTAAACATTACATATACACATTAGTAACTATGAGTATGCCCTTCCTCTGAATGCATACGGTTTGTCCTACGCATAGTTATTATACCTAGTACAATGAAGCCCACGCCTATTGCCAAGATGAGGTAGTCAGCCAAAAGTATCCTAGCCCATATGGCGTTCATAGTTGCTGCCAAGATGAACATTAGCGCCAAAATCACTAGCGCAATACCTGCGATTGTTTCGCCATTGATCCATTGTTTTCCTCCGCCTCCCGTCATATCTCTAATATACCACGAGGGCAGTATTATTAAATTCTTCAATTATTCTTTAGAAAGAAAAATAACCAATGCTAGTGTTCACGAACCAGAGTACCCCGGCATTGTTCGCAGATCTGCTCATCAATGTTCGACTCAATGCTGTGATGGACGTCGCATATAATAAGCGTGTATCGCATATAGTTGCATAGGCCCACAAACTTGGCAAGTGTACTTGGAGTGTAAGCTTTGTTTGTAGAGAGATCCTTGGCAATGTCGTCTATCATACGCATGACTTCTCGAACCGATTCAAGTTTTGAAATAAGCTCTATATCACCTCTCGTTCCCCTCACGTAGTTGCTAACTGCGGCCTGTGTAATGCCCAGATCCTTGGCAACATCTTCTTCCTTTAGACAATATTCCCGGATCAGCTTCTTAGCAAGAATGGCCCTGACTGCGGGAATGAGTGATTTTGCTTCGATCTCTGAAGGGAGCAACATTTAGAGATGCAAATGCAATTTGTTTTTTATTATTTAAAGGTTCTCAATAGAGGCTTTGTTAACTCAAAAGCTCATTACCTAAAATCTTATTGCTGTTAACTGTCGGCTCATGGGTTTCTGGAATGGCTCTAAAACTGTAGTTTGATTCAACTTGTCAATCGTGTAATAACCACTGGATAAATATCAAATTCATATGGAGGTCTGATAAAGTGTCATTTTATGAACGTAATTATAGATCCTGTTCTAGAAGATAGATATCTAAATCCATTTGGCATCAATCGAGAACAAATCAACGATACGGCTATCCATGAAGATGTAAAGAAACTCATGCACTTTGGTGAATTTACACTTATTCTGTTTCTAAAAAAATTCAATGGCTACTATGTTCTTATTGATGGGAGATGGCATCCGTCTTCATTTTCGCTACTAATTTCAAGTGCTTTCAAAATTGATCAACAGTTGATTGGTAATATATCAATCGAGAACCCATTGGCAATTCTAGAAAAGTTAGCCAATGAATTCGGAGCAGATATTACGATGGGGGGTCAGACAGCCCGATTTATCCACGATGCTCGAATAGAAATTCGGCTAAAACCTCAAAAGGATGAAGATTTTATGACTTTGGTGAATAGGCATATATCATTTTCTGAGAATGGAGTTCCCATTACCACTATCGGCGGAAATTATGTGGGAGATATGCTAGCAAGACCCCAGCAATCAGGAGAAAAACTTTTCGCTGATATTGCATTACTATATCGTATCAATGTTGACAGATATCGTCGGCATTTACAATCAAACAACTTGATATGACTATGTTGTATCTGAGCCGACAGTTAACAGATAGGATCTGGGGGTTGATGAGCTACCAGGTTAACAGAGCCTTAATAGATTTATTCTTTATATTTGACAAGAATCGATACCAACAGTATGAAGGCAGTCTTTGTGAATAAAGATAACACTGTGTCTGTCGATGATGTCAAGGTACCAGACCTATCTAGCTCAGGCGATGTACTTGTCAAAATGCGCGCCTGCGGGTTATGCGGGTCAGATTTAGAAAAAATCTATGGGGAGTATAGCATGACCTCCGCAAGGCTTGGTCATGAGCCTGCGGGTGAGGTTGTAGCAGTAGGTAGGTCGGTCAAGGACTTTGCATGCGGTGACCGGGTCTTCATCCACCACCATGTGGCATGTTATTGTTGTCATTTTTGCCTTCATGGAGATTATACTATGTGTTCCGCATACCAGACTAGCAACATCAGCCCCTGCGGTCTATCAGAGCATTTCCTAGTTCCAGAGTGGAATGTGTCAAGAGGCGGTCTGATAAAACTACCACACAATGTATCATTTGAAGAAGCATCACTTATTGAGCCTCTTGCATGCTGCATCAGAGCGTGGAAGAAGTGCAGCTTCCAAAAGGGAGACGATATAGTGATACTTGGTGCAGGTCCGACTGGAGTAATGCATATGCTTCTGGGGTTGGCATTTGGGGCAGGCAAGATATTTGTCATTGATATTAATGATTTTCGTTTGGGTTTTGTCAAGAAATATGGTGCCCACGTATTCAACTCTATTTCGGATAATGACTTTGCAAATAATATCAAGTTAGAGACAGGTGGAATGGGCTCAGATATTTGCATCATTGCCACAGGGAATATGCAAGCACTCCTTCAATCATTTGATCTGACGCGAAGAGGCGGTAAGATAGTACTCTTTGGCGTCCCGCCTAAAGGATCGCAAATGTCATATGACATAAGTAAGATATACTCAAACGAGCACTCGCTCATCCCAAGCTATGCAGCATCTGAAATTGAAACAAACCAGGCGCTGAAGCTGATAGCAGAGCGTCGCGTAGAAATAGGTTCGCTTATTACTCATAGGTTTCACATTAGCAACGCTGCAGAGGCAGTAAAATGTGCTCATGAGGCAAAGAACGCTATGAAGGTAATCGTTACTACAGACTACTGAAACTATATATAATAAAAATTACCTGTTTGTGTTATCATCCATGGACTGGGGAATGCAAAACAGGCTGGCTAAGATAATTCATCCCGAAGACGGCCGTTGCCTCATGCTTGCGGTTGACCACGGCTACTTCCTTGGACCTACAGAGCGTCTTGAGGCTCCGAAGAGAGCTATAAATCCACTTTTGCCCTACGCTGACTCACTCATGCTCACAAGGGGCATCCTGAGGACATCAGTTGACCCCAAATGTGATATCCCAATAGTGCTGCGTGTTTCTGGGGGAACCAGTATCATCGGCGAGGACCTTTCAAAAGAAACGATTACGACTTCAATTGAAGAAGCGATTAGGCTTAATGCATCGTGCCTTGCGTTGTCAATATTTATAGGCAGCAAATATGAGCACCAGACACTTGCCAATTTGGCAAAGTTGGTAAACGAGGGCGAAAAATATGAGATACCTGTCCTTGCGGTGACTGCGGTTGGCAAAGAGATGGCTCGTGATGCGCGCTACCTTGGACTTGCATGCAGAGTTGCTGCAGAACTTGGGGCTCACATAGTAAAGACATACTATTGCGACAACTTTGAGCAGGTAGTCGATGGATGCCCAGTACCACTCATAATTGCAGGGGGCAAGAAACTTCCCGAGCCAGAGGCGCTCAAGCTTGCGCACGATGCAGTAATACATGGTGCTGTTGGTGTAGACATGGGAAGAAACATCTGGCAGTCAGACTGGCCCGTGGCAATGATAAAGGCAGTGCAGGCAATAGTCCACAAGAATGTTGATGCCAATGAAGCGTACGGCATCTTTTTAGAGGAAAAGGAGAATGACACGTCAAACCAGAAGGAAAGGCAGAAGGTCATTAGAACGACAGTCAACCGCTCAGTGCCTTTTGACTAGCCTGCAAGCTTGGATAAATGCTGGTGAACCATCTTCCACTGATTCTTTTTGTCTTTTTGCAAGACGATCGTTGCCCTCGACTTGTTGTTGACAGAAGTGCCGCGGAAGCTATAATCGTCGACTATCATTCCGGTAACTTCAAGCAAAAAAGTAGCGACTGCAACATCGCCCATCACCTCAGTGTTCAAGTTTTCAATCTTGAAATCATAGTCAGAGAGGCTGGCAAAGTGCAATTGTTCAAGCATGAGCGCTCTTTCAAAATCTCGTCTATCATATGGCGGCGAATCGCCAAACTTCGTAAAACGTGGATCAAGGAACTCCTCTATCTTTTCTATTTCTTTGCTCTGGGCAAGCTGAAAATATCTCTGAATCAAATACTTTACTTTAAGTGATTCTGCAGAAGACAAGTATGTTCATTAAATAATAGAGAATAGAATATTTTTATAGCTTTACGATTTCTTCCAGTAAGGCCTATTATAATGTAACAATTTATAGAATTAATTATTTCAGAAACTATCTCAAAGAGATCTCTTGTTAGGTTCCTTGATTAGCCTGCGGTAGTTTGCATAGATTAACGAATTTTTCAGAATACATGACGTAATGAATGGAGTAAAAAGCTCCAATCATCCGTTTCTTCTAGAACGATAACAAAGATGTGCTATTTGCGCTTGCAAACTCGAGTCCCGGTGGACTTTTTCCATCTACACAACTTGTGGAGGTAATTATGACCTATGACATGCAAGGAAAGTACAACCAGACATCTAAAAGTTACCGATGAGAAGGCAGACTGATGTTTTTGAAGCTGGATTTAGATAACACAATATTCGTTTTGAAAGACATACCAGCACTAGATAGTTCATATACCTATAGCTTTGACTTATCTCGAGATGCAGAATCAAGCAGTATTCCGTTAGGGAGAGTATTGAAATGCCTAGCTCTATTCTAGGCAAAGTTCTTCCATTATCTACACTTTGGATGTTCAAATATCTCGCAGGCTCTAATTCTCGGACACAGAATCACATAAAACATACAGTCTATTTAACGTCAGTTATGTCAGCGTGTGCATTACTAAAATGATCTTGTAATTCCTCTTTATTGCGTGCAGTCAACCCACAAACATTACACGTCTGTTGCCGGGGTGTCAGATCCTCTGGCTCTTTTCCACTTGCAAGGTTCAAGTATTGTTCATCAGGTTCTGCAGCCTCTATTTTGGTATAGTTGGTTTCTTCCCCTTGACGTGTATTTTTTGTTTCCACCATATCTACTACTAATGATCAATACTTTGTCCAATATAAGGTAGTTTATGGGTTGATCCATGCTAGGTAGGAAAGATATATGAGGAAAATGAAGTCTGATACCAAGAAAGGATTTCTATACATATTGAGTGTCAGAAATTACAGCTATTGTTACATACTTGGGTTTTGTAGCTCTTTTTTCGTCCTGTATTTCCAAAGAGTAATAGTTCAACAAGATCCTTACTTTTTATTATCTAATGTGCTAGTCAGCACTAACAGACATCGAGATCAAATGGTTTTTGATGATATTGATCTAATTCAAGCAAACGCAATCATAATTCCAGGTGTTCTATTCTTCTTACTCTTACATCCGTAACAGGAATTTCTTGCTTGAAGTTGTTGGGCAGACTATGATTGCATCGGCAATACTTCCATTTATTGTATCAACTGTGCTATTACTCACCCTACGACTAAATGGAGCCAAAAAACTGATTATGCCAGTAGATTGGCTATGGGTCTATAGTTCAAGTTTTAAGTATAAGCAACATGGGATTGATATGTCTTGCAGTTACCGTGCTCTGCTACCCTTGCTATAACTGGTGTGAAAACAGAAATGGGTTATTGCTGACCAGTCTTTGAAAGAAGTAGATGTATTGCAGCTAAATAAGCATAGTGATAAATGCTATCTGTGGAGGAATCGATCTTTTGCTGCTTCCCTAAGTCCAACAATAATAGTTAATATCATGCATAATCGTTTTTGAATGTATTTGCCCTATCAAAGTCTCAGATTTGCAAACTGCAGCATTTGAAAAATCTTCAACTTACAACTGCACGTATATACGTATCCACGCTGCATTACAATAATAAGGATATAAGCACGCAACTAGTTGACCAATGCTGGTCAACATTGATTTCGAACTTCGTTTATAATAATACTACCACGAAAATTGTCCAATGTGATATGGGATAGTCTTTTTGGTTGTTGAGATACAAATCTTTTTCAACAGATTTTGTCTCATATGCATCCCAAAAACTTTATAAATAAATTCCCTCCACATAAACAGAATTGCCTCGAGCTGACCACGGATATTGTTTTGGACACAACATTCATGTTCTGGTTCTGTTGAGGATTGCTTAAGGCAAACTCTGCTTACTGAAAGCACAGTTATGCAAATCAATTTGGTGAGAGATAAAGTTGGTTGAAATGACAGGCGCAAAAGCGTTGATTCAAGCCTTAGAGAAAGAGGGCGTAGATGTAGTCTTCGGACTTCCGGGAGGTGCGAACCTGCCAATATACGATGCCTTGGTTGATGCAAACTTCAGACACGTCTTGGTAAGGCATGAACAATCGGCTGCCCATATGGCGGATGGTTACGCCAGAATAAAGAGAAAGGCAGGTGTTTGCTTTGCAACCTCTGGTCCCGGAGCCACGAATCTCATTACGGGCATTGCCACAGCATATGCTGATTCTTCCCCAATTTTAGCCGTTACGGGTCAGGTGCCACTTGCTATGATAGGTAAGGACGCCTTCCAAGAGACAGACATTATTGGTGTAGCAAACCCCTGCACGAAATACTCATTCCAACCAAGGACTGCAGCCGAAATTCCCGAAATGGTCAAAAAGGCAATATATATTTCAGAGAGCGGCAGACCTGGCCCAGTACTTGTCGACATCCCTAAAGACGTACAGCAAGCAACAGCCGACATGAAGTTTCCAGAGCTTATCAAGGTTAGAGGCTATAATCCAAACGTAGAGGCAGACCTCTCAGAAATGGTTAGGGCAGTCGAGCTCGTGCTCAACGCTGAGCGACCGATAATAATGGCAGGTGGTGGTGTAATACTTTCAGGAGCTTTTCCCGAACTCCAGGCCCTTGCAGAGCTAGTAAAGATACCGGTTGTGACTACCTTCAAAGGCAAGGGCGCGTTCCCTGAGAATCACCCCCTTGCTATGGGACCGATAGGGATGCATGGCCATGCGGAAGCTAACAAGATAATCCTAGAGGCAGACTGCATCGTGGCGGTAGGTGCGAGATTTTCGGATAGATCTGTCGGCAAATTTGATGAGTTTGGCAAGGGTATGAGCATAATCCATATGGATATTGACCCTGCAGAGATAGGGAAGAACAAGTCAGTAGATGTTGCACTGATAGGGGACGTGAAATCTTCACTCCGCACGCTTGTTAAGATGTTATCAAAGAAGATGATTAAAAAAGACCCAGATAACCCGTGGTTGAAGCGTAGAAAAGAGCTTATACAGTACTATGCTGAAACCCTCAAAGACTACCCGAGGGAGATAACAGCGAGAAAATCTCTCAAGAAATTGCGCGAGTTGTTGCCAGCTAATGCCATAGTCACGACAGAAGTAGGCCAGTGCCAAATGTGGGCATCGCTGCACTTTGACGTGATAGCACCGGGCACGTTTTTCAGCTCCACTGGCCTTGGCACGATGGGCTTTGGATTTCCAGCATCAATAGGAGCCAAAGCTGCCAGACCGGACGTGCCTGTTGTCGATATTGCTGGTGACGGATCCTTCAACATGACTGAAAACTCACTTGCTGTGTCTGTCCTAGATAAGCTGCCCGTAATAGTATTCCTCATGAACAACTATATGCTTGGAATGGTGGCCCAATGGCAGCGCACATTTTACAACAGGCGCTACAGTGGAGTACACCAACAGCGCTGCCCCGACTATGTCAAGATAGCTGATGCTTATGGCGCTCAAGGCATAAGAGCGGAATCTATGCACGAGCTGGAAAAAGCTGTCAAGACGGCCCTCAAGTCGGATGTAGCAACAGTAATAGACATCCCAATTGATCCTGAGGAAGACGTATACCCATTTGTGGCACCTGGCACTGGCCTCAAGGATATGATCGTAGGAGCATAATGAAAATTGTTTGCAACTACCGTCCAGAAAGAATCATGGCACATTGTGTCTGCCCTTGTCGAAAACAAACCCGGTGTCCTGTTCAGAGTCACTAACCTCTTCAGAGCGCGCAGTTTTAACATCGAAAGCATTACGGTGGGATCAACGGAGCAGCAGGATCTCTCTAGAATGACTATAACCACTAACAGCGATGAAAAGACACTCGATCAGTTGGTAAAACAATTGCGCAAACTCATAGACGTTATTGAAGTAAAGGTGCTCGACACGGACAAGACAGTATACCGCGAGCTTGCGCTGATTAAGATCAAGGCAGTTGACCCAACAACAAGAAGTGAGATAGTCAACTATGCTACTATATTTCGAGGCAACATCTTAGATATCGGCAAGGAGACAATAACAGTTGAGATAACAGGCACACCTGATAAGATAGATGCATTTAAGAATCTAGTCGAGCATTATGGAATTGCACAGTTGTCAAGAACCGGAGTTTCAGCCCTTCCTAGAGGGGGTGTGGAGAGTTGAACGCATCTAAAAATTTATTGAATAACTCTGAAAGCGTCAGGATCTTCGATACTACTCTCAGAGATGGGGAGCAAACGCCTGGCGTTACGATTACACCAGACCAGAAGATCCAGATTGCAATCAGGCTGGATGAATTGGGGGTCGATGCAATAGAGGCAGGGTTTCCGATAGTTTCGCATGGCGAGACGCAAGCGATTAAGTCGATAGTAAAGCAACGATTGAAGGCAGAAGTTTTTGGTCTTGCTCGAGCAAGTCAGATCGACATTGATAGTGCTATCAAATGTGACTTGAAGTACATTCATACTTTCATAGCTACTTCTGACATTCATATGCAGTATAAGCTGAAGATGACGCGTCAGCAAGTCTCTGAGAAGGCGGTTAGCGCAGTAGAATATGCCAAAAAACATGGCTTGCAGGTAGAGTTTTCAGCAGAGGATGCAACAAGATCTGACAGGCAGTTCCTGCTCAAGGTGTTTAAGGAGGTAGCGCAGGCAGGTGCGGACCGGCTGGATATTCCCGATACTGTAGGCTATGCAACCTCACAATACATTGCCGACCTAGTAAAAGAGGTTAAACAGGCTACGGGGCTTCCTATAAGCGTCCACTGCCACGATGATTTTGGCTTTGCAGTTGCTAATTCGATAGCAGGTATAAACGCTGGCGCTGCATGTGCGCATGTCACCATTAACGGCCTTGGTGAGCGTGCAGGCAATGCCTCGCTTGAAGAATTTGTAATGGCGCTCCAATGCTTGTACAGCAAAAAACACAACATAAAGACACAGTTGCTCTATGAAACCTCCAAGTTCGTTTCAAACACGATGGGGATAATTGTCCAGCCAAACAAGGCCATAATTGGTGAAAACGCCTTTGGCCACGAGTCTGGAATTCATACTCACGGCATCATTAGCAATCCACTTACCTACGAGCCCATAAGCCCCGAGCTTGTAGGCAGGAAAAGATGGCTCCAAGCTGGTAAGCATGCTGGCGCACATGGCATCAAGGCAATGCTTGAAGAGTTTGGTATCAAACCAACTGACGAGCAGCTTCACAACATAGTAGAGAAACAAAAGAACTTAGCAGACAAGGGTAAACCTATCACTACATCTGAACTCTTGTCAATAGCCGGCGGGGTGATGGAGAATAACAAATTTGAAGAAAAGTTCAAGCTGTATGACTTTCATATTGTCACCGGGATGAACATCATACCGACCGCCGTGGTAAGGCTCAACGCCGACGGCAAAGATTTTATTGCATCAGACATTGGTGTCGGTCCGGTCGACGCAGCACTAAAAGCGATACAAAAGATATCAGGCGAGATGGCAAATGTCAAGATAAGAGAATACAGGCTTGACTCTATAACAGGAGGCTCTGATGCTCTTGCAGAAGTTACAGTAAAGGTAGAGGACAAGGACGGGAACATCGTCTCAGCGCGCAAATCCGGCGAAGACATCGTCGTCGCATCCGTACAAGCAATGATGGACGCAATCAACAAAGTGCTGCTAAAAAAAGTCCTCTACTCCAAAAGCTAGATGCCACAGCTCCAATAGAGGATATCCAATTGGCAAGATACGATATTGCTCTCATCAAAGGAGATGGCATTGGGCCAGAACAGACAGCGACAGCAAGAAAGATCCTCGAAACAATAAATGACCACTCCCATACGAAATTCGACATATATGAGGCCGAATCCGGCGATAGTGCACTTGCCAAGTTTGGCAAAGCATTGCCAGAATCGGCGCTTGATATTATCAAGAAGTCGCAGGCATGCCTAAAGGGGCCAGTTGGTGAGACCGCAGCCGATGTTATAATTGTTCTTCGAAGAATGTTTGACCTTTATGCAAATGTCAGACCAGCTAAGTCATATCCAAATATTCCAAGCATCTCGAGCAACGTCGATCTTGTCACAGTGAGGGAAAATACGGAAGATGTCTATCTTGGATGGGAATTCAACACAGACGAAAAGACAGTGGTGGCACTCAGAATTACATCAGAGCAGGCCAGCAGAAGGATCGCAGAACATGCATTTAAGATAGCGATGATACGTAACAGCAAGCTTAGGGTGGTCGCAGTACACAAAGCAAACGTCCTACGCAAGGGGGATGGGTTGTTTTCTGCTGCGTGCAGGTCAGTTGCCAAGAACTATCCGAAGATACAGTACAGTGAATTGTATGTTGATGCGGCGTCGATGAACTTAATTCGCAACCCAGAAGAATTTGACGTTATTGTCACCACTAACCTGTTTGGCGACATACTATCGGATGAGGCCGCTCAGGTGGTTGGGGGACTTGGCATGGGACCTGCTGCCAACATTGGAGATAATTTTGCACTCTTTGAACCAGTACATGGAGCTGCGTTTGACATTGCAGGAAAGAACGCTGCTAACCCGTCATCTATCCTTCTCTCTGCAAAGATGATGCTTGAATGGCTCTCAGATAAATATGGCGATAAGAATCTGATGGTAGAAGCTAGACGGATAGAAGACTCTATTGTCAGTATGCTCAAGCAAGACAAAAAGACTAAGGATATAGGCGGCAAGCTCTCCACCACTGAATTTGCTGCGCTTGTTGCAGAGGGAATGTACTAGTTAACCTCTGAAATTCAATCTTATCGTCAAGACCCTAACGTCAGCAGGCACACGACTGGCAAATTGAAGCTACGGCATTGTCAATTTCAAGTCAATACTTATCCAACAATAACTTCACTACGGTTGCTATATCATAGGTATCACAAATGAGGATATCGATGCTCAGAATTGGGCATTCATATTACACTTTCAATGGTTCTAGGCAGTCCGATGTAATGGCCTACTTCAAGCAAGCAGGTGTTCCTTTGCGTGCCTTAGGAATACTCGTATTAGACGCTTTTCACATTTCATTTCAAATATAGGAATTGTGGTATAGTAGTTTAATCGATTCTAGAAGGTGTCGCTTTGAGGATGATGATGCATGTGAGAACGCCGGCAGAGATGGTACAGTTACTCTTGTCAGCTGTTTTATGAGTCCCCGATGGGTCAAATATTATTAATGCCTCTGTTTAATTTACAGAAAAATCCTCAGGTGGCTTCCCATCAAGAGCCTCTAGGCGCCCTTTTTTGCCAGGCCAGAAACATGAATATGAAAGGAATGGTCATGACTGCCGTTGCTATCAAGACAGGCTGGAATGCACTGGGGTTGACGTCTATGCCAGCCAGCTGCATGAAAGGCAAAGGGAATACAGTAAAGAGCCAGAAAGCCACAATAATTCCTATGAGATAGTAATTCCTCTTCAGCAGAGTCAGGAATCCAAGCTTAACTATCTTTTTCCTGTCGCAGCTGATGCATTTAGTAGTGTAGCCGGATATGTCTGATGGGACAGTGCATGACGTACATATTCTGCTTTGACAAAAGTAGCATTTTCTCTCAGCAAACCTCGAGCCACAAATGGCACAGCGCTGCTCCTGTTGTTGTTGGTCAGCCATGATGCAACGATATGTTACCATGAGATTCCCAACAATATTACTGTATCCTGTGTAAAGCAAAATTTAAATTTGCTAATCTTGACAGTTGGTGAGGGTTCAAAAAATTCCTACGCTTAAACAGACCTACACAGGATATGCCTCGAAGCTGATGCTAGAAGATGGTACTGTTTTCGATGGGATCGGCTTTGGTTATCCATCTGGAATAGCTGGCGAAGTAGTGTTCAACACTGGCATGGTCGGCTATACAGAAACCCTGACGGACCCTTCGTACAGGGGGCAAATATTGTGTCTTACCTATCCGCTTATAGGGAACTATGGCGTCCCAAGCTATGACATAAAGGACGAGCATGGTCTACCCAAATTCTTTGAGTCAGACAGGATTCAGGTCAAAGGGCTAATTATCCACGATCTTTCTGATATTGCAAGTCACTGGAGCTGTATAAAGACACTCGATCAATGGCTTTACGATGAAAAGGTGCCCGGGATCTATAACATAGACACAAGAGAGCTGACTAAAAAATTAAGAGAGCATGGAGTCATGATGGGCGCCATTGTTGTGTCTGAAAATGCTATTAATGAATCGCTCATGAAGAAGATGCTTACAAGTGCTAAGTATGAAGGATTAAACTTTATGCCAGAAGTTTCGACAAAGGAAGTTCGAGAATATGGTGACAAGAGCAAGGATTGCGTCGTGGTGCTTGACACAGGCGTCAAATATAGCATTGTACGCAACATCATGCGCACAGGATATAGGGTTATCCAGTTGCCCTGGCATGCAACATATGAACAAATAATGTCATATAACCCAAAGGGAGTCGTAATAAGCAATGGTCCAGGCGACCCGAAGGTCTGCACTAGCACAATTAAGACTGCTTCAAAGCTCATCAATACATCTACTCCGACTCTTGGCATCTGTCTTGGTAACCAGATCCTTGCACTTGCTGGTGGTGCAAACACTTACAAATTGAGATTTGGTCACAGGGGTCAGAATAAGCCGTGTTTGAATATACGCGACAACCAGGTATATGTGACTAGCCAAAATCATGGCTACGGGATCGACCCCAAGAGCCTTGCCAAGACAGGCTTTAAGGTTTGGTTCTCAAATGCGGACGACAATACGGTCGAAGGGTTTGAGCATAAGAGCAAACCAATAATTGCTGTCCAGTTTCATCCCGAAGCATCGCCTGGTCCTTATGACTGTATGTTTGTGTTTGACAGGTTTAGAGAAATTATTGCCAATGGCATAAGTGATAAAACAGATACAATAGAAGCCGCAAAGATGCAGTCTGTGAAAAATACAACAAAATCATTGAAAAAATTTGTAATGAATAATAAAAAAATAGGAGGGAGAAAGGGCGCCAAGAAATGAAACAATAAAGAAAGTTCTTGTTCTCGGTAGCGGGGCAATCAAGATCGGAGAAGCGGGCGAAAGCCAGCAATAAAAGCTGGCCGCAAATTCGACTACTCCGGCTCTCAATGCCTCAAGGCACTTGCCGAGGAAGAAATAAAGAGCGTTCTAATTAATCCCAACATTGCGACTATTCAGACTGACACTCGCTTTGCAGATAAAGTATACCCTCTTCCGATAAATACAAGCTATGTGGAGAGGGTTATCGAGGCAGAGCGGCCTGATTCAATAATGTTGGGTTTTGGAGGCCAGACAGCCCTCAACTGCGGTGTCTCGCTTCATGAGCAGGGTATCCTACAAAAATACGACATAGGGGTTCTTGGCACCCCTATAAGAGGCATTAACATTACTGAAGACAGACAGCGGTTCAAGGAAGCCATGATAAAGAGCGACGTGCCAGTGTTACAAAGTTTTGCAGTCAATTCACTACACGAAGCCTTCGAGGCAGCCAAAGACATAGGCTATCCGGTGATCATTAGAGTAGCGTACACGTTAGGCGGCAGGGGGGGCGGTGTGGCACATAATGAGTACGAATTGCAGGAAATTGTGCAGAGAGGTCTTAATCTCAGCATGGTCCATCAAGTTTTGATAGAGCGCTATGTGGGGCACTGGAAGCAGATTGAGTACGAGGTTATGCGCGATTACAACGGTAACAGCGTGATCGTATGCAATATGGAAAATGTTCTTGCAATGCGTGTCCACACTGGTGATAATATAGTCATCGCGCCATCCCAGACGCTTAACAACTATGAATATCACATGCTGCGCTCAGCTGCCATTAGGGGTACCAGCAACTGCGAGATCGTTGGAGAGTGCAACATTCAGTTTTGCCTTGATCCAACATCAGAACAATTTGCCGCTATCGAAATAAATGCAAGACTATCTCGTTCGTCTGCCCTTGCAAGCAAGGCAACAGGCTACCCTCTTGCATATATGGCGGCCAAGATTGCCCTTGGATACTCGTTACCCGAACTCATTAACAAGATCACAAAAGCCACGACTGCATGCTTTGAGCCATCGCTTGATTATGTTGTGCTCAAAATGCCACGGTGGGACTTCTCGAAGTTTGAACTTGTTAAGCGCAAGCTTGGGACCACAATGAAGTCGGTTGGTGAAGTGATGGCTATTGGCAGAACCTTTGAAGAAGTAGTACAAAAGGCGATTAGGATGTGTGACATCGGCAGAGATGGCCTTGTCGCAAATGCAAATGCAGATTTGTTGCCTCAGCCTACGGCAGAGTATGCTGAGAGAATCGAGGAGGCGCTTATACATCCAACAGACGAGATAATTTTTGCAGTCGTGCAGTCAATAAAGGCAGGATTTACTATCACTCGCATCAATCAGTTGTCAGGAATCGACCCGTGGTTTTTGCTCAAAATAAAAAACATAGTTGATATGGAAGATGATATCCGGCGTAAATCCAACAGCTTTGATGAGCTTCTATTAAAGAAGGCAAAAAAGATAGGGTTTTCAGATAAACAGCTGGCTCGCTGTCTCAATCTTGAAGAGATGCAGGTCCGTAATCTGCGACAGAAATTTAACATCAGGCCAGCTGTAAAGCAGATAGACACGCTGGCTGCAGAATGGCCTGCTAAGACTAATTATCTCTATTTGTCATATGGCGGCGAAACAGACGATGTCAAAGTGAGGGACAACAACAACAAGAGCAGGATGATAGTACTGGGAGCTGGCCCCTACAGGATCGGAAGCAGCGTCGAATTTGACTGGGGAACTGTTAACATGGTAGGGGGTCTCAAAGAAAATGGTGTCAAGGAAATTTCAGTCATCAATTGCAACCCTGAAACTGTCTCAACTGACTACGATATCTGCGATAGGCTCTACTTTGAAGAGTTGACACTAGAGCGCGTGCTTGACATATGTGAGAAAGAAAGACCAACAGGAGTGATCACAAGCGTCGGAGGTCAGACTGCAAACAACCTAACGCCCAAGTTGGCAAAATACGGCATCAATATTGTGGGGACGAGCAGCGAAAATGTTGACAGAGCGGAAGATAGGGCCAAGTTTGGACAGCTGCTCGATTTGCTTAAGATAAAGCAGCCTGCATGGAGAAAATTCACCTCGCTTGCTGAAGCTAAGGAATTTGCGGACACTGTTGGTTATCCTGTGCTTGTCAGACCATCGTATGTACTTTCAGGTGCAGCAATGAAGGTAGTATGGGGCGAGCAACAGCTAGAGGGCTTTTTGACGGATGCAACAAACATCAGCCCAGATCACCCCGTTGTCATTAGTAAGTTCCTCCAGGACGCTGCAGAAGTGGAAGTAGATGCTGTGTCAGACGGCAACGAGGTTATCATAGGCTCGATTATTGAACATATCGACAATGCGGGTGTCCACTCTGGCGACGCAATGATGAGTATACCGCCCTGGAGACTTGATAGAAAGACAATTGACACAATTACAGACTACAGCGTCAGGATAGGGAAGGCCCTCAATGTTAAAGGCCCCTTTAACATCCAGTACCTGATTAAGGATGAAGAAGTGTTGGTGATAGAAGCAAATGTTAGAGCATCGCGCTCTATGCCTTTTGTGTCAAAATTCGTTAGTTCTAATATCATCAACCTCGCTGCAAAGGCAATGATTGGCAAGCGTCTTCCACCTACTGCAAGGGATATGTGGCTTAAGACCACGGGCTTTGGCATCAAGGTGCCTCAATTCTCGTTCATGCAGCTTGAAGGGTCAGACGTTGTGCTTGGAGTAGAGATGCAGTCAACAGGCGAAGTTGCTTGCTTTGGCAATAGTTTCTATGATGCCTTATCTAAGGCATACATGGCGGCAGGGTATTCTCTGCCACTTTCAGGCTCGGCACTAATAACTGT
>DATFCN010000142.1:0-17553 GCA_035253045.1 Nitrososphaera sp. | reverse complement strand
TGGAAATATCTGCGTGATGAGGTTGAGGTTGACAGTCTGGTTCACTGTAGCAGAAGCTACTACGTTCTCGATGCTTACAATTGGCTTGGTCTGCGGCATATGGGCCTTTATAAAGGCGCTATATATATACCTGCTTCCATTACTATTCGAGTAAAAGATGACACATCAAAGATATGGAGGAAATCTTTAATGTTAGCTTCAAAGACATGTAAGTTTCCTACCTATAGGTGATTATTCACCGATTATCTTTACTAGCACCCGCTTTTGTCGCTGGCCGTCAAACTCGCCATAGAATATCTGCTCCCATGGCCCGAAATCAAGCTTACCTTTTGTTATAGCTGCTACCACCTCACGTCCCATAATCTGTCGCCTTAGATGAGCATCCGCGTTATCCTCTCCTGTACGATTATGTAAATAGCTTTGCGGAGAATAAGGCACAAGCTTCTCAAGCCATGTATCAAAATCCTGATGCAAACCACTTTCGTCATCATTGATAAAGACGCTAGCAGAGATGTGCATTGCGTTGACAAGACAGAAGCCTTCTTTGATATCGCTATCCGTCACTATTTTTGCAACCTGTGGTGTGATATTGATAAATGCGCGCCTACTTGATGTGTTGAATATGATGTATTCCGTCCTGGATTTCATGTCGGCGGCCTGCCGGAACTATCAGTTGCAGCTGACGTTGTGTCCTTGTCACTATTGTTCTTCTTTTTGCCAAGCCTATTAAAGAATAAGATCGCAAGAATGATTGCAATTATTATATAGTTTACAGGTGGACTGATCACTTTTGTTATTACACCAATGCCGGGTATGACGTAGATCACTTTGCCGATGTAATCATCTTGCATAATCGGGTAGTCGGTACCTGGTATCGATGCAGGATTAGCGTCTCCTCTTGTCCTAACCATTCTTTCGCCATTCGAGTCCACATCAATATCCACGATACGGTGGACTATGACCCTGTCCCCACCTTCCGGCCTATTGAATACTATGATGTCGCCTATAGTAAGGCCCTGCCAAGATCCGCCGTCTCTCACAATAAGAACGTCATTGACTTTGAGCACGGGCTCCATGCTACCGCTTGAGACAACGTAAAACGGGTTAGCCCCAAACACTAACCAAATGCCAAGCCAGACTACAAGAACGCCGATACCAATGATTATAACATCCTTGACGGCAACGGGCAGCCTAGACTTATCCTTATCTAGCAATGGAGAAAGTAATCATGCCACTCGTTAGATAAACTTTTACACTCTAACGCATGTCAAATTCTGCCATTATCGACGTACGGAGACGTGGCATCTCGGACATCATTATCGACAAAATGTCTATGATTTCCACCTTGTCTGGTTGTCTCCTATTCGCATTCTGAAATTGCGCGATAAAATTGCCAATAACCATGCCTGAGAGGAGACCGTATGCAAAATCCTCTATGTTGCCCTGACTTGGCATCATTTTTCGCGCAAGTCCTATTGGCATCTTTGGATCACGAGTCGCTGCCTTGATTAACGACTCTAGCTCCTTTCTATCGCTATCTGTCAGACCCATTCTGTAGGTATCACTATGCGTGTTTATTTATAATGCTAACATTTTTTATTAGCTAATTGTTGTAGAGTCTTAAATGGGAAATAACACCTGCTCGGTAGTTCTTTTGGAACTTGGTATGGCTGCATTTGACCCAGCCGGCGGCCTTGTAGTGTCAAAAAAATTCGATAATGCAATCAGGTCTTATAGGCTACTCAAGAGCGGAGTGAACCTTGATGAAATAAGGTGGTTTGTTGAAAAATTGCGTTCATTTGAGCCTGTATCAACAAATGATGCAAGCATTGTCTCAGTATTACGACAGGCCGGCTTGAATAGTCATTTGATGCCCGAGGATCAACAGCAGTATATCCAAAACAGTAAACCCATTCTTATAGTAAAGGCCGGCTTTGCCGACAATGAACAAGATGCAATGCAAGCTCTGCGAGAATTTGCGATAAACCTCTCCTCATCGAGAGTAAAGGAGGCATCTGAGAAGCTTGATCTTCATATTATCCAGTCAATCAATGCACTAGATGAGCTTGACAAGATAATCAATACAGTGGGAGCAAGGATGAGAGAGTGGTATGGGCTTCACTTTCCCGAGCTTGACAATCTTGTCTCAAGTCTTGTTGTATATGCTCAAATAGTGAGCAAAGCTGGTTTACGGGAGAACATCGCTGTAGAAATTTTGCAAAGCATTGGCTTGCCTGATAAAAAGATTGAAGTTATACTTGATGCTGCAAAGCGCAGCAAAGGTGGGGATATGACGCTGGAAAACCTAGCAAATATCAAGCGGCTTGCAGATGAGGTCATTGCACAGTCTGATCTACGTAGAATGCTTGCAGACCACATTGAAATCGCAATGGAATCCGTGGCTCCGAACGTCAAAGAATTGTTGACCGCAGCAGTTGGTGCAAGGATAATCTCAAAAGCCGGCAGTTTGGCCAGACTTGCAACATTGCCAGCAAGCACAATCCAGATACTGGGCGCAGAAAAGGCATTGTTCCGTGCACTTAAGACAGGCGCCAGGCCTCCGAAGCATGGGCTATTGTTTCAACATCCTCTCATCCATTCCGCACCCAAGTGGCAGCGAGGCAAGATAGCAAGAGCAGTTGCGTCAAAGGTCGCAATAGCTGCAAGAATCGACTATTACCGTCATAATGGCAAGGACAACACAGTTTATGGGAAGCTGAAAATCCGTATTGATGAAATACGAGAAAAATACCGGGAGCCAATGCCTGAGAAGGAGCGTGACAGGAGATACAAGGAGCACATCCAGCGTCAGCAGCCATTTAGAGGCGGCCGTAATGTGACAAGAGATAAACATGATACCAGAAAGAAGAAGGACAGAAGAAAGAGATTTGGAAAGAGACGGCACTATTAGATGGATTTCGGTAAACGGCGAGAAAAATGCTGCCACTCCCAATCTGGTAAAGGGAAACAATGTCTATGGCGAAAAGCTAGTAAGATATGAGGGCGAGGAATACAGGATTTGGGATCCTTTTAGAAGCAAGCTTGCAGCCGCCCTCAAAAAGGGAATGAAAAATATGCCAATAAAGAATGGTAACAAAGTACTGTACCTTGGTGCGTCTACTGGGACAACAGTGAGCCACATATCTGATATCGTCGGGCTATCCGGCATTGTATTTGCCGTTGAGCCAGCGACAAGGGTTGCAAGGGAACTTATTGAAAATGTCGCTTCAAAGCGCAAGAATGTACTCCCTATACTTGAAGATGCACGGAAACCTAACTCATATTTTGCTGTATTTGGCAAAATAGATGTCATCTACTGCGATATTGCGCAGCCTGACCAAACAGACATTGCGATAGCAAACTGCGTGGCGTATTTGAAGACAGGAGGTGTAATGCTATTGGTAGTAAAGACAAGAAGCATAGACGTAACGATGGACCCGCGAGCAGTAGTTGCACAGGAGGTAAGTAAGCTGAAAGAGCATGGCTTTCAGATAGATCAGGTAATCAACCTTGAGCCTTTTGACAGAGATCACGGCATGATATATTGTATTTACAACTCTTAGATCTTACAATGGGTTATCTCGTCAAGCATGAGCCTCAGAGGTTTCCATGACTTTCTTGTAAAGTCCGGAGCAGAACCATTCTTAGTTACCCATTCTCGGATAAAACGCATTGTGCGCTCATCTGAGGGATAGCCACTGCCTATGCTTCCATATCTGCTGCATATATGCTGGATCTCTTGATCCCTTGTTATTTTGGCAATTATAGATGCGGCAGAGACGACCATATTAATTACATCTGCATGATGCAGTGAGTATAGCTTTGGCTTACATGTAAGGTGGCACTCCATATACTCTCTGTACCTCTGCGGATTGACATCACAGCAGTCAACATAGACTTCATCCGCTCCAATAGCGTTGATCACACTGGCCATAACCCTTGCTTCAAGCCTGTTGAGTCCCTTGAATGACACACTATCATCCACTTCGACAGGGTCTATCTTGTGAATACATACTGAGTCGATGACCTTCATTATTTCGACAAAAAGCCTAGCACGGACTTTGGGATTCAGAGCTTTTGAGTCTTTGACTCCCATCTTGTGCAAAAGAGCAACCTTTGACTCGCGTATGCTAATACCTGCAATAATGAGGGGTCCGACGATAGAGCCACGCCCTGCTTCGTCAACACCACCAATGAGAATGCTGTCGCCATGGCATAGCAATTGTCGACTGGTATACTCATTTGTGGGTATTTATGTCCTTACTTCTCTTTCAAAATAAAATAACACATTTCTTGTGTTATAAATAACATCTTAATACAAAGACGTGATATGGTAGAATTTGTCAGGGTAATCGAGGGTAGAACGATACTTATGGTTCCAAAGTCCTCAATTACCGCCAAAGTTCCTTCTAAGACTCCTGCCTTCTTCAATCCTGCTGCCAAGCTTAACCGCGATCTCTCGATATTGGCCTATAGCGCCTTTGCAGCATCACATGGAAAAAAGACATTCGCCGATTCGTTCACCGGTGTTGGGGCTCGCGCTCTTAGAGTCGCAGTAGAGGTCCCCCAAATCGAACAAGTTTACTGCAATGATATCAACTGTATTGCAATAGAATATGCTAAAGAGGCTGCTAGGCTTAATTCTGTAACTGACCGGTGCTATTTCTCAGTCGATGAGGTATGCAAGTTCCTACTAAAAGGCGACAACGAAGGTGATCGCTATTCCATAGTTGATCTAGACCCTTTCGGCACTCCTGCTAGGCATATAGATTGCGTACTACGATCTGTGCTTGACGGTGGTCTTGTATCAATAACTGCGACGGACACTGCAGTCTTGTGGGGAGTACACCCTAAGGTGTGTTTGCGCCGTTACTACGGCAGGCCACTCAACAATACGTATGGCAACGAAACGGCGATCCGGCTGCTACTTTCACTCACCGCATTGACTGCCTCCCGACTAGAACTTGCTATCAATCCTGTATTTGTACATGCCACAAAGCACTACCTTCGCATCTATGCAAAGATGTCAGTCAGCAGTAGCAAAGCAAATGAAGTTTACGACAGTATAGGATATGTAATGCATTGCTCCCACTGTGGCCATCGTTTCAATACCCGAGAATATGGAAAGGGTAAATGCGAGCTGTGTGATATCGGCTTGGCTGTCGGAGGCCAGCTGTGGACAGGTTCACTACATGACAAAGAATTTGTTAAGAAAATGTTAGAGCAAGACCCCAATAGGCAGTGCGAAAAGGTGCTCGGAGCGGCGGTGGAAGAAGCAAGCGAAATACCATATTACTTCAGGGCTGACGAGATTTCATCAAAGCTCAAATCAAACACACTTTCAGTGGACCGAATAATCGAGAAACTGCACTCCGCAGGCTTTGTCGCCTCAAAGACTGCACTGAATACCAGTGGATTCAAGACAGATGCAAGGATAGACTCAATTCTTGATGTCCTAAGCTAGATGGGCATAGCATTTATTGAGTTGTTGATATAGCTTTGCCATTCTTGTTTTAGTATGTCTAGTTTAACATTAGAATTCGACATTCCGTTATTCTCTTCAATCATTTTTTGCATCAGATCAAGATATTTCAGATAGCTGTCAAGTGCCTGAATGTAGAAGTTATAGCTTTGTTGCCACTCTTGAGCCGGCGATGCGCTATCAAGTTGCAGCCGCATATTCTGTATATCCGAGCGATCACGGCTTAACTGGCTCACCATGTCACTAGGGGTCACCTCTCCCCTTTTCCATTGCTCAAACCTTGATTCAATATTGGTTGCAAGGCCCTGGTGCTCAGAATACACGTCAGAAATAATCCCATTATCGTCGCGCGGAAGCTCAATCATGTTGCCAGGGCTGCTCTGTGGTATGACCCATATTAGAAAACTCGATCCAATTATTGCTGCTGCAATGACTGCCGTTATGACTATGCCCTTCTTACTGGCCAACCAGCATAACTCTAGTCTCCTATAATAAAAAGGATATCAACATATACCCAAGTACCTTAGAAATCGTAAACATGGGCCTAGGTCAACAGGCGCCATCTCATATGGGTAAGATAAACTACCACAAGAACCTTACTCCTGATGTGGCAATATTTAGAGTGCAGCCTGCCGATGGAACACCTGTGCCTGACTTTAAAGCTGGCCAATTTGTTGCGCTTGGGCTGAAATTGGCTGGTGATCACAATATAACATACAGACCGTTCTCGCTTTCGTCGCCTCCTGAAGAAAAGAGATACTTCGAGTTTTACATCAAGTCTGCATCAGAATACGAAATGGGCAAATTTACAAGCACGCTTTTCAAAATGTATGAAGGCGATCACCTTTACTGGCGCAACCCTGCAGGTGCGTTCACACTCGAGGACAAGAAAGCCGATGGGACTCTAGATACAAGGCGACTGGTATTAGTAGCATCTGGAACTGGCATCGCCCCTTTTATCAGTTATGTCCTACACTTAAAAAATATTAAGTCAAAAAGAGAAATAGTGCTGCTTCATGGAGCAAAATATGTCCAGCAGCTTGGTTACTACGGCTTACTTGAGAATATGTCTGCAAGCAATCCAAATTTCAAATACTTGACGACCGTAAGTAGACCGGACCATGAGCTGTCGCGTCATTGGAGGGGAAACGTCGGTAGAGTGGAGACTTTACTTGTAGACAAAGACAATTGCAAATCTCAACTTGAAAAAGCAGTTGGTGAAAAAGTTACCTCTGAAAACTCTTTCTTTCATATATGCGGCTATGCTGGAACTATTAATGCAGTCATTTCGATTCTGAGTCCGCTTGGGTTTGTCACCAACCGCAGTAAGCGACAGGATGGATCCTTTGATATCAAGATTGAAACTTATATCTGATAATAACAAAACCCTCATTATGCTGTATTGACAATTAGCGACAGTTGTCATATTATGCAGCCAGAACTGTGCGGTACCAAGGATCCATGATGGTTGACATCTGCGATATCGACTTAATTGGGACAAAATTGGAGCAAGATGGACTTGTGGTCCACCTCACAAAGGAATATTATCAACAGGAAGTAATTGAGCAAGCATATGCCCGACAGCTTCTTCAGAAATGTGACATTGCAAACCTTGTAGGCAATAGCATAATAAAACAGGCAATTGACATGAAGCTGGCAAAAGAAGTTAGCATAAGAAAAATTGCCGGTGTACCTTTTCTCATGATCTACAAGTTTCAACACCGATGAAAAAATCTATATCTCAAATGTAAAATTAACCCCACGGAGAAATATTCCAATGCTAGCGGGTTAGGCCCTAGTTACAGTATGTTGGTTTTTTGATTTTTGTTTTCTGTGTTCATTAATGTCATTGTCATGTTTTACCTTTTCTTGTATACCTATTCCTTCTAAACCATCTTCCATTCGTATCTACCTTTGACTTGAGGGTTTTTTCTATCGTACGCAGAATTTCCTGTAAGCATTGATCTAAATTGAAAGGTAAGATGTGCATATGTTATCCTATACTTTATGTCTAGTAGAATACTTTACTGCCAATCTTAGCATTACACATATAATAAAAGAGCGCCAACCTTTGCATGTTGTCACAAGAAGAGCCTGATGATCAGCTGCCAAGAGAAGAGAAGAACAAGGCCGCAGCCCGAGCTGATAGATGGCTCTCAAAATATGAACGCAAGAGTAGATTCCTAAATAAGATGTCTGAAGATTACGACGTTTTTGATAATGTATTTGACATGCCCACTCTCATGACGGTAAACGAACTGAGGAGCGATGGCATTATACAGTATATGAAGAGCTCTCTTGCTGCAGGTAAAGAATCTAAAGTATACCTTGCAGTCGCGCCAGACGGTTCACTTCGAATAGTCAAAATATATCTTACAGTAAGCGCAGAGTTCAAAAAGCGGATGCAATACATCGCTGGTGATCCTAGATTTTCTGACATAAAGTTGGGATCTCGTAGCCTTATAATGACATGGGCGCGAAAGGAGTTCAAGAATATGTGGACAGCACACAGCGTAGGAGTAAGAGTACCTTTGCCAATAGCAGTCAAGAAGAATGTCCTTGTAATGGAGTTTGTATGTGATAGCGAAGGTAATCCTATGCCCGCACTAGCAAATGCAGAAGAAATCACGTTGAATGACTATCAGCAGGTGATCGAACAGATGACGATGCTGTACCAAAAGGCCAAATTGGTGCATGCTGACTTGTCAGAGTATAACATTTTCAAGACAGATCTTGGCATCATGTTGTTTGACTTTGGATCTGCTGTCGATATTCAGCATCCAAATTCCAAACAATTTTTATTACGCGATGTTTTGAATATAAACAGGTTCTTTGAAAAACGAGGGATTGCGGTTCTCAACACTGCTCAAGTAGAAGAAAAGATTAGAGGTAACAAAAAATAATGAGCTTTCAGCACACGGTCAAGATCCCAAAGGAGAGAATAGGTGTTCTGATTGGAAAAGGCGGAAAAGTAAAACAGCAAATTGAAGAAAGATGTGGTGTCAAAATCGAGATCGATAGCGAGACTGGCGATACTATGATTATAGGGAATAGTTCAGCTGATCGTCTGGAAGCCTTTCGGGCGGTTGAAGTGATAACCGCTGTTTCAAGAGGGTTCTCGCCTCAACGAGCTTATCTTCTCTTTGAGGACGAGGAGCTAATATTCCAGCAGATCGATTTGCATGACTATACTGGCAAGTCTCCAAATGCCCTTGAGCGCGTCAAGGGCAGAATAATTGGTGAAGGAGGTAAGGCACGACGAATGATCGAAGAGCTTAGTGGCGCCTATGTATCTGTTTATGGCCATACTGTGTGCCTTATTGGAAACTTTAGGGAGATCAAGCTTACAACTGAAGCAATAACAATGCTCGCCAAAGGGAGCATGCACAAGACCGTCTACAATATGCTGCAGGGAGCAAGGAGGAAAGACAAGCTGGATAAGATGCGCCTGTGGGAAGAAAATCCTGGAGAAATTAAGCCCTCTGAATCTTAATGCAGGCATGATGGGGCTATAAAAATCAACACGATCAGTTTGCATCCTTTTTGTATCGAGCTATGCATATCTGTTGAACCTATACTGCCATTTTTAAATTAACCCGCGGTACAAGATTATTGAAACCTTATGTCTGCTTCTCTTATTTCTCCCCTCTAGCCTTGGCCCCAGCGTTTGAAAAGACTGTGGTCAATATTGAATTGATCAAGCACCTTTCCTACCAGATGGTTTATCAAATCATCCATTGTCTTTGGCCTGTGGTAGAATCCTGGCATTGCGGGCAGAATGACTGCGTTGGTACTTGCAAGCTTGGTCATATTCTTTAGGTGTATCTTTGACAGTGGGGCCTCCCTTGGAACCAGAACAAGTTTGCGCTGTTCCTTTATGCAAACACCTGCTGCTCTTGAGACTAAGCTATCATCAAGGGCATTTGCAATACTGGCCAGTGTTTTAGTACTACATGGAATAACTATCATACCATCTACTTTGAATGATCCGCTTGAAACAGGTGCGGCCATATTGTCGTCTTCATAATAGCTAGTCGCAAGCGACTTAACATAATCAGCTGTGCTGTCAGTCTCTATCTTTATGTTCTTGGTACCCCATTTTGTGATGATAAGATGCGTATCAATTTTCAGTCTCTTCAGAACCTCTAGTGTCCTTATACCGTAAATGACTCCTGAAGCGCCTGTAATCGCGATGATTAGTCGCAAGCAAATGTGTGATCGTCGTGCTTGCTATTTAATGATGCCTGCAAGCATTTAATAATGAAATTAAATTGGCTACTAAATAGGCGTTGCTGACGGTCTTTGGCACAGTTGCACTAGACACAACCCGTACTCCTTTTCGGATAGAGAATCGAATACTAGGTGGGGCTGCCACCTTTGCCTCTGTTTCATCAAGCATGTTTACCCCCACCTCTATAGTGGCAGCGGTAGGGTCAGACATGCCCTCTGAACATCTGAGGGCGCTCAGCTCAAAGGGAATAGATACAAAGGGAATCATCACCATACCTGAGGGCAAGACATTTCATTATGATTCTTCATTTGATTACGATCTGTCAAATAGGACCACTAATAAGACTGAGCTTGGAGTCATAGCCGGCTTTGATCCTGTCATCCCCGAAGAATTTATCCAATCTGATTACGTATATCTTGCAAATAATGATCCCATACAGAACATCAAGATCCTGCGGCATTTTCAGAAACCCCGGCTTGTAGTTTGCGACACCATAGAATTCTGGATAAATGGGAGCCGTGACGACGTTATCAAGATGATAGAGATGACAGATGGAGTAGTGATAAATGACCATGAGGCAAGACTCTTGTGCAAGGAGGCTAACCTTGCAAAATGCGCCAAAAAGATAATGTCATGGGGCTCAGAATTTGCAATTATCAAAAAGGGTGAGAACGGTGCCATTCTCTTTACTAAAGAGGGGCTAGTGTTTCCAGCGGCAGCATTTTTTCTTGATGAAATAGTCGACCCAACTGGAGCCGGTGACTCCTTTGCGGGTGGCTTTCTCGGTCACATAGCTCGCAAGGGTATAATGGATTTCACCACGATGAAAGAGGCGGTGATCTACGGCAACGTGATGGGCTCATTCGCTGTCGAAGACTTTGGCATCAAGCGCCTCCTGTCTATAACAAAGGATGACGTAGAAGACCGCTATGAAAAATATTGCAATCTAGTGCAATTCTGATCTTTTATTTAAGCACAATTTTTTTGCATGAGTGAGTGTCAAATGATCTGTTTCTTCCCAAGGTTAAAAACTGATTTTTCATATTGAATATAAGTTGCATTAGAGAATTATTCCACTTGGCGTTTTGGAGAGGGCGCATTATTGTTCCTAAGTAAAAATAAGAACAAAATAATAATCCAACTATGTCAGTGCATTATCAAACAGGCAATGCAATCAAGGGGGACGTCCTGTTGCAAATCTAGGTGCAGAGACGACGTCCAAATGCAGTTTTAAGTGATGGTAGTTCTACCCATTTTTAATATTATCAATCATTGATTTTTCTTCTTCTTTTTTTCAGCCGTCACGGTTAATATCATGTTCGGGGCACCGATGATCTCTCGAATAATTGCACGCTGGCTCTGAAGATACAGGAAAGGAATTTTCGATCTGAAAATGAGTCATCCTATCTACAAAGCTTATACAGAAACTTCTCATGAGTTATCCTAGTATTGGGAATAAATCAGAAAAAGCTGCAATTCTAAATTCGTTCCAATGTGTGTTTCATAGAGAAATGATATTGAAATTAGATACATAAACCATCTGATAATCTCTTAAATGCAAATCTGCCACTAATCTCGTAATGAAGGTCGCCCGTTCTCACATAATTACCCTATCTGCCTTGGTTTTCTCTATGTATGCTCTATCTACACTACCCTCGTCATTATTTGCACAGCAGGATACTGCGAACAATTACTCGTTTGTCACAGCGTGGGGCAGCCCTGGAAGAGCGTTTGGTCAATTCAGCCAACCTTTTGATGTTGCAACCGATTCAGCAGGCAATGTCTATGTGACTGATTCAACTGCTCTATCAAATCAAGTGCAGAAATTCTCTTCAGATGGAACATTTATTCTTTCATGGGGCTACCTCGGAACTGGGGGAGGAGGTTTTGCAAATCCGGCTGACATAACAATAGATTCTAACGGTATTGCGTATGTAACCGATTGGGGTAATGCAGAACAGGCTGTTCAAAAATTCACATCAGATGGTGCTTTTCTAGGCATGTGGGGCTCTACTGGATTAGGTGAGGGACAGTTCATAACCCCCGGCGGCATTGCAGCAGACTCTCAAGGTTTTGTGTATGTAGGAGACTTTGGGGAGAACAACAACATACAAAAGTTTGATAGTAATGGTAATTTCATCTTAAGTTGGAGCGGCCCGGGTTCAAACGATGGTCAATTCATGAATCCTGCAGCTATAGCCATTGACTCTCAAGGCACTATTTATGTCGTCGACAACGGAAATAATCGTGTTCAAAAGTTTGACAACAATGGAAACTTTCTAGGAAAATGGGGAACATTAGGTGCTGGAGACGGACAATTTAATTCTCCAAGAGGACTAGCAATAGACTCGGCTGATAATATTTTCATAGTAGACGGAGGCAATTATCGCGTTCAAGTTTTTGACAACAATGGCAATTTCATAACTAAATGGGGTTCGCGTGGATCAGCTAATGGTCAATTTGAGAACCCTATAGGAGTCGCTGTAAGTGCAGATGGAATGGTATATGTAACTGACGAAGGGAATGCCAGAGTCCAGGTGTTTAGCAATAGAGGAGGAGGCTAAATAGTTCGTTGAATACGATAGAAGGAGCCTTTCTGCTTTTTATTTCAAACATTCATATACAATTTGGCACTATTTCGACTGGGATGAAAATAACCCTCACCTATTCTGTTTTCATCGCTATCATGTTTTCAGCATCAGTTATGATACCTCTTTCCATGGGTACCTATCCTGTTTATGCACAAGGACCTCCTATTTCACCTGATAATACTCCGGGACTACCACCAGGACCTCCACCACACTTTCCTCTTCCATTTGATCAACAATCTCCGTTTGCGCAAGCACGCAATTTTTCGTTCGGACCCATTGCTAGTATTCAGAATGACGAGTCTGGTCAACCTGCGTGGGTTGTCCTAGGATTCTGGAGAGGCAACTTGCTCTCATTCAACGAGACATCAACTAATGCCGAAAACAACGAGGGTAACGCTTCTAGCCCTACAGCTGCAGCACTATTCAACGCAAACCTTAGAATGATAAGGCTCAATGGATCAGGAGCTCACACTCATGTGATCACTAATTTTGTACTATCAAATGTTTCATCTAATGAGAATGGCACAATGACATATGTTGGCAATTCTACGATCAGCATGCCTGATGCTCCAGTTGTAGATGTACCTACTACAATCAACATTTCAGGCGAGATTATAAGCATCTTTCCAGATCCTTCAAAAGTCAATCAGCACTTCGGTAACACCCCTATCTATGGCGCCATCTTCACAGGAGAAGATCAAAGAGGGCCTCCGCCCTCTGGCCCATCACCATCTCCTTGATTTATGAAGCCCCTGCTCAAAGACAGTTTATTGTGATCAGGCTTCTTGTTCATCATCAAAGATGGGCAATGGATCTAATTGTTGTTCTTTTGCAGAGCGAGATTATCATTTAATCTCAGCAATGTCCTGGTTACTTAAATATGAAGGGGGTTGTTCCTTAATCTGAAGCTGTGACAACTCAAGTGCAAACTTCTCTAGAAAAGTCACCGCTTGAAAGTCTGCATTCAGCCTATACATGTTTGTCTTGCCAATCTTTCTACTACTGTATATGAGTTGGTTCTTTTCAAGGTTTGGCAGTTCTCGGAATATGGTTCTAAATGACAGTCCTGTTTTCTTTGCTATCTCTGCTGGCGAGTAATCAAATTCCTTGTGGTCTAGAAAGAAGTCCATTATTTGGGAGACAGCACGTGAAGAAAACACATTGGAAAGTATCCCCTCATAGTCTGGACCTGCATCCATTTCGCCAGTAGACACAATGTTAATTGAATATAGACATATTTGTTCCTTGCTGTGGAAAGAATGCCCTTTTGTACATCAAATAGTCGTTGTTGTCTGGATAAAAAGATTAATAACGTAACTGCTCAAGTATTGTTATGAATACCTTTGAGGTTGCTGTGCTACGTATTCTTATCAAGCGACAGCAGCCACTTAAATTATCTTCTCTAATTAGCGGCTTTCCTGATGCTTCTGAGGATAGCGTTCTTTCTGCGGTGTCTAGCCTGAGGCTTGACGGATATATCGCATTAAATGATTATCAACCCAATGGATACGTATCCGTCAATAGAGAGCGGCGAAAGGAAATCCTCCAGATAGTCAGTCCAGATATAAAATCAGATGAATTGGAAGACCTGAGGACAAAAAAGAATTCTCATAATAGTGCCTCTTTTGAGAAAAGACCCTTTGGTCATATTATTACAACGTATCCAATATCGCAGACGATAAAAACCATCGCCATCTCATCTATACTCATTTTTGGATTCATTTTCGCTCTGGGAAGCAGCATGCCTACAACAAGTCCAGACACAGAATCTATCGCTTATTATCAGCATATGCCTTATAAGGAGTGGGCTGGTAGCGCTTATGGGGCAAATCATCATAATGATTTCAACAGTCCCGCTTCGTCCTACGCACCTGCTCCTGCAACCTCTGTAGCTTTGAAGGATTGTGATCAGAAACTATCTCAGCAGCAAACATAAAACCTTAGTTGTACGGCTAGGTATGGAAGATTCACCGAATGCTACTCTATCATGACAATGTCAAGCAGTATTGTGGTTATTTTTTCCTCCGGCACACGATTGGATGACAAATATAGGCCTTTATGTTGACATTTTTGTCAATCTATATATAGGTGGGTGCCCTTTATGAGGTATAATGAGGAACATACAATTTGTTATGCTCAGTGGCATAGCAGTAGTACTTGCGGGGGTATTTGCTACTCTGTCACTGCAGGAAATATTTGCCCAAGAAACAAACAGCACTGTCCAAACCAACCAAACTAGGATGGTAGTTCCCACACTCAATGGTTCCATAAATGTGCAACAACAATCAAACCAATTCATACAAGATAACATACGAATACCTTTTGCTACTGCATTGGAGACTGCACAGGCTGAAGTTGGAAATGGGACCGCATTTTCAGGCCGCCTAGGTATCGTCCAAGGATATCTTGTTTACATCGTTAAAGTTGCAAACCTTGACTCTGAAACAAGTCGTACTGTAATAGTCGATGCTGGAAACGGTACAGTATTGTATACATCTGAAGATGTGCCTTTATACTTTGGTGGCGGTGGTCCTGGATGCGGATTTGGAGGCGATGGATATCATCACAAGAGTTTTGGCAATCACTGGGGAAGTACAGACAGAACAGGCGAATCATCGGATAGAAGCAATAGCGGTGGCCAACCCTTCAACAGCAGAATGGTTGTATCTCCAGCCATCGGTGTGTGATAGCTAGACTCTCGCATGACTTTCTTTTTTTCTTTCTGCTGGCAGTATAGCACCGTTGACCCATAAGACCACTGTAGCTCGTTCCTGATGCATCATGATAATCTTTAGTTTGCTGGGAAAAATTTCGATTACAACAAAAATAGTCAATAGAGGGACTTATCACGATACATACTTAGAAACAAAAATTGGTTTTTGAGAATATACCTACAGGATATGAACTACGGTTTTTAGTAGACATTGGCATCGCACTTGCTGCAGGCTTTGCAATTGGTGTAGAAAGAGAATCAAGGGGCAAGCCTGCTGGAATCAGCACACACTGCCTCGTCATTGGCGGTACGGCAATATTCACATTTCTCTCTTCCGTGGCGGATCCTAACTCTACGTCGAGAATTGCAGCACAGATAGTTTCAGGTATCGGCTTTCTTGGAGCTGGGATCATTCTCAAGAGTGAGATTGATAAGAAAATCACAAATTTGACAACAGCAGCGGCGATATGGTTTGCAGCATCGATAGGAATGGCTATTGGCTACGAATACTATTTTATGGCAGCCATAGCCACTGCGTTTGCTGTTGGAGTGCCAAGGATACCCCATATCTCAAAGTTGATAAAGAAAGGTGAAGAAGAGTAATGAAACCGAGTCTCTGGCTTTTTCAGCTTATTCTTGTACAATATAACGATGATGCTTCCGATGAGAGAAAAGTTCGTATGATGATTATGGTTGAACCCCCTCTTTACTTAAAAACATCGCTTCCCTCTGCCAAAGTGGATATATTTCTAGACACGCAGTTTAGAACTACAACAAAATTAATAGGTGAGATACAACCTAGTCGTATGAAAGAAGACTCACACTCTGAAGAAATATGCTCAAATCAGTGAATTAGAAATATAGATGTAATATGACAATTAATTCATCAAACATCGAGCAAGCTCTCACTTCAGAGCTTAAGATAAGCGAAGATGAAGCCAAAGTTTACCTCGCTATTGTGAAAACTGGCAAAATGGATCCAACTAGAATTTCTATTGCGCTTGATTGGAGCGATGAGCAACGTGCACTTGTCACGGTGAAATCACTGGTCAACAGGGGGATGGTCATTGAAATAACAAGGACTGAATTTGAGTCACTTCATCCTAGATTTGCAATAACCAATCGGTACAGAAGGCGCTGCGAAGAAGAACGCATACCCTTCAAAAAGAACCTCAAGATCGACAACATTGGCATTGTACTTGAAAGGCCCTATGAGAATGCAAGAACTAAATAGGTGGCACTATGGAACAAGGAATGTTGTCATGAAGACTTCAGACCCAACTGGCGGTGACAAGGTAGTCTATTTTGGTGTAATAAATATCAATGAGAATGGCAGGACGATGGGTTCCGTGGACATATGGCGAAGTCTTCTGACAAAAGAAATGTTCTGTGAAGAAAAGCGTTTAGGGATTTTAGAAATAGTCGATTACCTTGGTATGCCCAAGATTGACAAAGACAAAAAGTGGGCTGTGGCGATTAACAGAAAACTAGAAGGTCACCTGCGATGGAAACTTATCAAGATAATAAAGGAAGGCAAGATGACATTTACTGATGCAGGTGAGAATGTGGTAGAAGTAAATGTCAAGGACTTTAACATTGTTGATCCTGAGTGGTGGAGCTTTTTGATAGAAGAAAATGTCAACCGTAACATGGAAGTGACGAGTGTACCAATAAATGATGCGCGATAATGACATACCTGTTACTGTGTTTGTAAAAAGTGCTAGCGGAAGCGAAATAGCTAGTAAGCTATCTGGGTATTTTGTTGTCAAGGGTCAGGAATTTCGGTTTACTGCAATAGCATTTGGTCGCATTGGAGGTCACAATGCAAGCGTCAAGATACCGAAGGCCACCTTGGAGAAATTAGCTAAAATAGGGGTCGACCCGGAGCAGCTCCAAATAACGATTCAGCGCAAGTTGATTGAAGGTGACGTTATCTTGCCCGAAGGAATGAAGCCACCGTCAGACTAGGGCGCCTTCAAGCGCCTTGCTGCACGCACACTTGTTTCTTGCTGCAGGAATTGTTGCCACCATCTCTGCAATCAACCTCTTTGTCTTTTCCACATTCTTGGCAAGCGTCTCGATTATTTCAGCTGAGGTCACTGGGTGATTTGTCCAAACATCATAGTCGGTGATGGTGGCTAAAGATAAGTAACATATTTGGGCTTCCCTTGCAAGGTTAACCTCCGGTACAAGCGTCATACCAATAATATCTGCCTTCATCACATCGCGGAAGAAACTTGATTCTGCCCTAGTAGAAAAGCGGGGTCCTTCAATACAGATGTATGTCCCCAGACTGTGCACCGAATATTTTAATTTATTTATTTTATTGACTGCGATGTCTCGTAGCTCTGGACAAAATGGATCAGCTAAAGAAACATGACATACCTGTCCACCATCGTAGAATGTATATTGGCGGTTTTTTGTAAAGTCAATAAACTGATCAGGAATTGAAATGTCTGCAGGCTTGAAATCTTCTTTAAGGCTTCCAACAGCAGAAGGAGCAATAATGCGTTTGACTCCCATTTGTTGTAAAGCC
>DATFCN010000141.1:0-4510 GCA_035253045.1 Nitrososphaera sp. | reverse complement strand
AGTTTGGAGGCTGGCTCAAACCCATAGCCAGGCATCTCCCTTCCAATTAGAGGCTTCATGTACATTACCAAGACCACGATAACGACTAGCGCAATGAGAAATATCATGCCCACCTTCCTCGTGCGCCTAATTATTGTTAATACGATTCCGACAATGAAAAGTGTTGTCACATCCCCTAACGAAGTAATAACTACCATTGCCATGTCCAAACTTGGGTTGCTGCCTTGTATCGACTTGAAGTATCGATTAGCCGCGTCGTCTGCTACATAGGTGATGCCGGAAGCCACCACTACAGTAAAGATGACGAATGCAGCCACAAGTATAATAAAATGTATTGAACGTGTTCTTATCATCCATGGCGGTCTTACGGTTTGGATTACTGACAACAAAAATAATAGACTTCCCCGTTGGCGTTTAATTGTTTTGCCTCCCCCAGACTGTATATCTCTCCGCAGAGGGTGCATAATGCATCAGAAAGAGAGAATATTACCTATCTATCTTCAGCAAATTATATGACCTCGTATCTTTATCTTCATGATCATTAGTAATAATCAAATCAATCAAAAAATATCTGCTGCAAGAAAGCCTCTATACAACTTCTATCGATTATTCAATTTTGATGCCTTTTATTTATCAAAACTGGACCGATGTAAGATCTGTCAGGTGCTCTAAGTGACTCTTGGCTGGGCTCTGAGTCGATATTTTTCGCAGTTCATTCTTTGCCTTCGACGCATACGAATGATATAACTTGTCCATTTGGTCTACAAAATCCTTTGGTTTGCCATTTTTTCTGACTAGCATGTTAAAAAGTCGATTTTCGTTGTTCCAATCAATAAGGTCGTCGTGTACCTGGTAGGCTATCCCAAGCAAGTTGCCAAATGATGTCATAGTATGGATCTGCTCTTCGTCGCCACCTCCTGTTATAGCGCCAATCTTGGCTGATGCTTCAAAGAGCGAAGCCGTCTTGAATTCAAGCACCTTGATATAATCGTCCTCAGTAATATCCATCTCCTTGCCAAGCCTTATCTCCATCATTTCGCCTTCAGTCATTTTGGTTGCGGCATTTGATAGCTCGTTTATGATGCGAGGATCTTTTAGTTTTGAGCTAATGTTTAGTATGACTCCCAGAACAAAATCCGCCGTAAGTATACTGCTATTGTAACCATATTTTACATGAAATGATGGCTTTCCACGCCGCTGATTCTCCTCATCTATAATGTCATCGTGGATTATAGACTCCGTATGCAGAAGCTCGATTGCAGAAGCGGCCAGATATGCATCAGGTTCTAGCTTTTTTGACTTGATGCATTCCGCAGACAGTACAAGGATTAGGGGCCTTATCCGTTTGCCTCCCTCGCAAGCATAGCGAAGTGGAGCATGGAATTCCGACCAAGAATATAGGTCAACCTCGCGCTTTAATGCGTCCTCAATTTTGGCTAAATAGACAGCAAATAGCTCAGTTAAAGGGTTAGCTTCGATGTTTCTCCTACTGCTCAAAAACTGCCTCTATCCCCGTATGACTACTTTCAAACTGGTGACCATATTAATTTACTGATCTTTAAAAACAGAGCATGAAAAGTGTTGAATTGAGCCTAATGCAGATCGAATTAGATACGTAGTATTACCTCAGGAGAGGAGAGTAGACGAGAAGAGGTCTGCAGACATTTTTACATGTTTTTTGGGTGCCTTCCAATAGGGCAGCGGGCAAGTTATTATCTTTCTTTTGATATGTTCTAGAATTAAGTATAGTGACAAGCAAATATCAGAGATGCCAGAACATATCATATCAAATCATGGCAGACGTATCGATAGGTTGCTCGGGTTGGAATTATGGGGATCCCGCTGAAAAAGGTGGCTGGGTAGGCTCATTTTATCCGGATGCTCAGACCAAGAGGCTGCGTTATTATTCTGAATTTTTCCCTTCAGCAGAGATGGATGCCACATTTTATGAGAAGTTTTACTCAAAGATGAATAAAAGTACATTCTATGGCATGGTAAAAGCTACACCTGCAGGCTTCCAATTCTCTGTCAAGGCGCCTGAGACCGTGACACATACAAAGCTGATGGATGTCAAAAGAGGAGCTCAAGAAGCACTCGAGGAGTTCCTTGAAAAGATATCTCCGCTAAAGAATGCAAACAAACTTGGTGCAATACTGCTGCAACTACCACCAAGTTTCTCGGTTAAGGAGTTCAGGCAAGTAGAAGGATTTCTCGATAAGATGCCATCAGGCTATGAATATGCACTTGAGTTTCGCCACGAATCATGGCAGACTGAGGGACCTTGGGAAATGCTAAGGCACTACAATGTTGCTGCGGTAATGACAGATTCGCCGGATCCAAAATTGCGCTATCTATCAGAAGTCATATCTACTGCAGATCATTCATTTATCAGATTTCATGGTAGGAGCAAGGGTTATTGGTATAACTATCTTTATGCAGAAGAAGAACTGAAGCCTTGGACGGAAAAGGTCAATAAAATAACAAAAGACCCGGAAACGAAAAGATTGCGGATTTACTTCAACAATCACTACGGCGGCAAGGCAGTTGCCAACGCCATCCAATTCAAAGAAATGATTGAAGGAAAGGAATCCTCAAAAAAGGAAAGTCAGGCAAAGCAGAAAATACTGAGTACTTTGGCTGGTGCAACCTCTCAAAAGAAGCTTCCAGAGTAAGCTCCAAGTCGCAACAGGCAGCATATATCAGCGCACAGTTAACCTATGTTCATATTATCTGTTTTTCTGAAGGGCGATAATAATAATCTCTTCTGTGTAACCTGTCACAATGCAAATAATTATCCACAGTATTTTTCTTAATGGTGGTTTAGATTCTGCCGATACCGTTAGTAGCCAGACAGCATTAAAGCGATGAAGCATATGGACAAGCAGGAGTATTAGTGGGAGGGTTGAGCATTTTTTCGAAATGGCTCTACGCAAGCACTTTTTATAAATTATAGAAAGAATATTGAAATATAAGATTAAGCGACACCTCATAAATCAGGCAGTGAGCATGGGAAGCCATGTCTGAAGATATCAAGAGCACAAAGTACACGTGTGAGGAATGCAGTGAGTCATACTACAGACATGAAGATCTAGTAGACCACAACGTCAGAGTTCATGGCGCAGCACTGGGCGAACAAGTAAGACAGAGTGATGAAATACGTAAGCAAAGAGAGCGTGAATAACGCAAGCAGAGACGCCTTTCGATCGGGCATGAAAAAGAGTCTAACAAGAATAGACAGACATATTCTTGATTCAACATAATTTGGGTAGAAGCTATTCTTTTTTTGTGGTAAGAGTATAGAGTGGTTATGCTCTTAGCATGCTGAATGTTATCAAGCAATCTAATGCGAGAATCGCAGAAAAGAAATGTTGGCAAGAGACGTAAGAAAGTCTTTTATCACATATTTTCTATCACTGCATCAATATAATGTCGTCGTCCTCCTCATATATCGACCACATTTCTGAGGAACGTGATGATACCGGGATACCTGTAACATGCAGTAAATGCAATGGGACATTCCAGACAGATTCAGAGTATGTAGTGCACTACAATGAAATGCATGCTGAGATAGATTCGAGTTAGGCCGTTTATGCGATAGCCCAATAGGCGGGTCTTCAATCATATGCGTCACTTTATGCTCACTTAGACTGGCGAGATTTTACTAATTAAGATGAATTATTGTCGTAAAATCTTTGGACACACTTTTGCGCTATTGCGGTATTGAGAATGAAACGGTACAGAATGTATTATTACCTCTAGTAATAATATCAGGCAGAAGTCCTCTCTAAAAAATACTGAAGCGTTTCTTAAGACAGGAAACGTCAATTAAAAATAAGAGAGTATTCCAAGTATTAAAGGAAAGAAAATTGACGCATATGTCCAAGGTTGAAATAGCTCGTTTCCTTTCACAAGGCACTCTGACAGCGAAAGTATCAACAATGAATAAGAATGGTACGTGTCATACTGTCCCCATATGGTTTGTATTGGATGGTGAAGAAGAAAGAGATATCATTTTTACTACATCGAGTGATTCAGTTAAAGCAAAGCACATCAGCCGAGATAATAAAGTAACAATATGTGTTGATGACCAAAAACCAATGTATTCATTTGTTACAATTTATGGGAATGCGACAATTACTCAGTATAATGATAACCCAGACGAACAACTAAAGTGGACAACAAAGATTGCAGAACGATACATGGGTAAGGAAAATGCTGAAAGATACGGCAAAAGAAATGCAGGTGAAGGAGAATTGCTTGTGAGGGTGAAACCAACCAAAATTATAGCCCAGAAAGATATTGCGAAATGAGTATATCAAAAATTTAATCATAATAGTTATCATCTTCGTTATGAGAATCAATCCGTTTGTTATTGTTAAATAGCAGCAATCTAAGATAGGTTCTTCTTCTTTCTCTAGGTGATGCTCATCTTTTACACTTTTTGGATGACTTAGTACGTATAGCAACACGTTATTACAGGCAGTAGAGGCATGGGACGCTGTCCTCATTG
>DATFCN010000140.1:0-10736 GCA_035253045.1 Nitrososphaera sp. | reverse complement strand
TAATCAGCGTATACCGCTATCTGAGAACCATATTGTGTCGTATAGCTTTTGGATGGCGTAGCTCTAAACTTCAATCCCTGTGCATGTGCTGCATCAGCTGCCTTTTTCATTGCTGCTACTACATTGTTATTGTCCCAGGATGGAGAAAGACCTGATTCTAAGTTAAACTCAATTGCGCCAAAACCCAAATCCTTTACTCTCTTTGCATTTTCTACTATTTCAGAACTTGACATAAACGCTACTCCTGAAGGTCCGGGAAGGTTCTTAGCAGCAGTTATGTAGTCAGATTTTAGTTGGTCGCCATTCTGTACTCGAAGACGTGTGAAATCTTCGCTGCTCATGTTTGGTTGATAGATGTTTACTTGAGCTTCTCTCTTCACATATTGCAGGAAAAGCGCCAGGTAGAATTTCTCTGCATCAGCTGTGGTTGTAGTCATGCCGATTGTAGCAATGGATAGGGTAAGGGTTGCTGCTATCATCAAGAAAATAGCTGCTCTTCTAGTCTCGTGTCGTTTGGTGTTCGTTTTAGATCGCATCCTTCCGCCAAACAAATTTATCTTATATATTATGTTTGGAGTCAATTTCAGCCATTACATTTTTGAAAAAACTTATGATCCAACATCGTGATAATTAATACCTGTAAAAAAAAGCTGAGCTGTTATCCTATTAGTCCAAAAGTGACTGTGAAATATCTTATAATTGCAAATAAGAAACAGTAATGGCACTTTCATGTGCAAAAACAGATATTATAAGGCTGGAGTGAACACATAGGAAAGGTAATAGACATTATCGTTGGAAGCTATCCGATCTGACGACTGTCTAAAAGCAGACTTAACTTAGCGCGTAGTTAGCCAATTGATAAAAATGGACTGGGGGGATTGGAATCGGCGACCTCATTAGGCTCTTTCTAACGCACAGCAGCTATGAAAATACACGTGTACTATTCAAATCCTACAAGTCCACTCTTTTTCTTTATATGTTATGTGCATTTTCGAGCATCAAGAAGGAGTTACAGATATCAGATATGAAAAGGAAGAGATCCATCAGATACGAAATATCCGTTTTTAGCCAGAAGCAGATTTTCCCAGGTAGTTGCAAACTTTACAATAGTTGATGTGTCATTGGCTGTAAATCCCAGAATAAAATAGAGAGGAAGAAGACTCATTCCTCATCTCCTCTATCGTTTCTCCCTTCATAGGAATCTCATAGTTCTATTCTCGATCCTCTGGCAATACCATTCCATGTATTGGTGTTGGACCAAAGTGATTTTCTACTGCTCTTGGATCAACCCAGATTGCAATAGAATCACCTAGGAGTTGTATATAGCCACTTGCATTTTCAACAGGACCTTCTCTTAAGGTAACAGTCATTGTGCCATTAAATGTCGTAGAGTCATCTCCCAAATGAGTAACGGAAGACTGATTGAAGTTGTATATTTTGTGTTCGTGCAAAACATTGCCATCAAGTCTGACCATATGTATCGTTGCATTGAATGATTCTATATTTGGCTCTGCTCGACCTGTTAATGGACCATCAAGCTGCATCGTCCAATCTCCCGCAGTACTCCATGAAAATGCTCCCTGATGGGCAGATTGAATACTACCGATTTCTCCACGAAGCATCGTAACATTCATTTCTGTTGGAGAAGCTAGAGGCTCACCTATTCCAGTTTCATTATTAGAAGCAGAAGAGGTGGATGCTGTTTCGCTATCAGCTCCAGTCATTGACGATGACACTGTGTTGTTCAACGCAGGTGAAGGTTGCTGTTGTTGTTGTCCTTGTTCTTCTTGAGCAAGGGCAAGTTGAACGTTTACGGATGTAGGTGTGATTAAGACTAACCCTCCAGTAATTGCGAATACAATAGCTATTAGGGCTGTCTGTTGCTTTGACGGAAAACGCTTTCTATATCCCATGGCATGAGCGGTTTTCTAATAGTGTTAAAGATTTTATTACTTTAGCATACAATTTTGTTAGGGAAAAAGATCTCAACAAATGATCATTATTCTGGGGGCAATTATTCTCCATGGTTCTACTTTGCAGTATTGTCAGCAGGCAAATTATTTGACTGACAGGATCAGGCCTGCATGTTAGACATACAACTCGCTCGTGATGGTTCGCAAGCATTTTTTCTCAGCTCGGTGTAATAACATCGACATTGCTAGTGGTTCATCAGATGACTGCTCAAAATGTACTCAATCCAATACCGTGTGCGATTGTTCCCTCATAGTAAGAAAGGACTGGGTGCGATGGGAACCTGTGACCTCATCTCAGAAGCATTCCAAGGTGCCCTATATCACTTATCCAGGAGAGCAGTCACAGAAGAGAGGTATGCCGTTTAAATTCTTCATTCCAGTCAAGGGAAGTTTGAGAAAAGCTAGCAGACATCTACCAATACTAAGTGAAATCACCAAGACTGTAATAATTATTGCTGTCGTCACTATCCCACTGGGGGTGAAGGTTTTATTGTGTGTAATAAATGTCCCTACTAGAACGGCTGAGAGAGATTAGTGCTACTATTTGTGTGTCTCTCTATTATTATTGTAACCTTTGTGTTCGTACTCACTCATTTACCCCTCACAGTTAGTTACAGTCTCAACGTTAACGCAGATATCGAATTCTGATCCTCCGTCCCCACTGTCGATGTTGTGACTTCCCGTACTTCCATCTATGGCGTCGCCAAACAGAAAGTCATTATCAGCCTGACCTAAGAGAGTGTCATTTCCTGCGCCGCCTTCAAGTCGATCCTCACCGTACTCTCCAAAGATGATGTCATTATCAATGCCGCCAATGATGCGATCATCGTCAATGCCGCCAGATAAGAAGTCAGAACCGGCGCCACCATCGATGAGATCCTCACCAGCGCCGCCAATTAGTGTGTTAGGCCCAGAACCACCACAAATAATGTCGTCTCCACCTCGTCCATGTACTCTATCCCTTCCGTCAAGGGTCACTATAACATCATCACCCACAGTCCCAACTATGTTTTCAGATTGAGGCGTACCAACTATGGTGGCTGTATGTCCGTAACAGGTAGGAATAATGGCAGTTTGTGCCAATGCTGTATGTGTAATAACAACAGGCAGTGTAAGCCATGTCATTGTTGATAGGAGCAGAGTAATGGTAACTACTCGTACAGAAAGGAATAGCATCTTCCTAGTTGGTGCATAAGCTTTCAATTTTTATGAGAAATACCTTTTGTGGATATAAGATATGAAGGATGAGCAGGAAAGTTCCACAAAATCTACAGAAGAAACCTATAGAAGAGAAGATTATTAACGAGGTAGGAATAGAGACTTTAAAGAAAGTAATCGTCGGAGTACATTCAATGTTGATCGCAAATGATTGCAAACCATTCATCAGCCAACTTCTTTAAAAGAGAAATAAATAGTACAGATTTGTCTGTCCTCATGTTAGCTAAAATAAACAGACTTCTATTGAACGCGGCTTTTATTACAGAACATAGTTGATTTTAAGCATGAAAGAGAACTGGATGTGAAGTATATATCATATAAAAGCAGCCAAGCATATGACTGGGTATTTCGCATACACATGTTCAGATATGCGTTAGGTTTGGGATTGCAGGACATTTATCGGATAACTGCCTAAGATGGATGGAACCATCAAAAAATAATGCCATAGTTTTTACTGCTCTTTGCCATTAATTCTAAAAGTTACAAAATAATGGATATATTTTTAGGACTACTTAAAATAAAAGATCCACATTGGTTTAGATACGTGAATCGTGACGGGAAAAACAAAAACTGTATCGAGAGCAAAAATTGCCGTAGTAGCAGCGCTGGCATTGCTTGGAACGCTGGCGATGATAACGGTAACCCTTTTTCCCTCTTCTCAAACCTCTTCTCAAACCACTACTAATGAGTCCACTGCTACTAGATACTCTGCAACCATCACGGGCAATGAAAACAGCAATGATGTATTGGAAGGGACAGAGGGAAGAGATGTCATTGTTGGATTAAGCGGAAACGATCAGATATTTGGCAAAGGTGGTAACGATGTCATATGTGGCGGTTCGGGTAATGATGTCCTCATAGGAGGTGCGGGTAATGATACTCTCTTAGGGGACTCAGATAGTGATAATGTCATGGGTGGCGCTGTCATATGTGAAGGAGCTCTTGGTAATGATGTCCTCTTTGGAGGTGCTGATAATGATATTCTTGTCGGCGATATGGATAATGACACGCTATTAGGTGACACAGGTGATGATACTCTTTCTGGTGGTGCCGGCATGGATAACCTGCGAAGCGACCCGGGCGATGACACGCTATTAGGTGACACAGGTGATGATACTCTCTCTGGTGACACAGGTAATGATGATCTTCGGGGTGGCGCAGGCTCTGATAATGGCGACGGAGGACCAGACTTTGATACCTGCGCTGAAGTAGAAACCGAAGCCAACTGCGAGGATTGAGTATAAGTAGGACCAATAAGTGTAGAATAAGTTATAACGATCTATTATCACTGAACAACAATACAAAGAGAAACACGATATCTTGATTTGACATGCGAGATATTCAATCCGACAATTTCCTAAACAAACATGAATCAATGCTTAAGTTAACCGAAATAGAAGGAGAAGTGAACTGTGGGAAATAGGAACCTGTGACCTCAATTCAAACAGCTTTTTTGCTCAATTCTTTATCATACCTAAAAAGGTGTACCTTGAAAAGAGAGAAAATACCTTTCGTCAACTTCTACCCTCCCCACGCTTGTCTCTTTGGAGGCGGTGCGGCCGAGGACAATGAAGCCAAGTGTTGAGATATCTGGCCAAGTAAAAAAAGACATCAAATATGCAGATTTGGTCTTAGTAGTCATTTTGCATGATGGAAAAAAAGAAGGATAGAAGTCAGCTTATGCTAGCCCTTGATAGTCCATTCTATCAAATCTTATGCGGGAACAAAACAGTCAGATTGAAAGTTGGAGTTAAATTGGAAATATTGCCACCCAAGTCTTAAAAAGCTATTCCACTAGATAAGAAAGTGGAAAAAGAATGGACGACATTGAAGAAAAGCTCCCAGCTTCCTCAACTGATGATGATGGCAAGGAACTTCTCCCCCAGACCACGTTCGGATTGGTCAACTTAAACCACTTTGGTATCTCGGTTCTAGAATTAGATCGCTCTATTGCATTCTATCGCGCTCTCACAGGTCAAGATCCTACGGCGATAGGAACTTGGTCTAGTATAGGTCTAGACAATGCTTCAGGAATCGGGAACAACAGGAGTGATAAGGGCGCAGCAATTCGCTGGGCTACATTTCGCATCAATAACGTCAACATAGACCTTCTTCAAGTAAGCAAGGAGAAAGATCCTGAAGTTTCTCTGGCAAAACATTCACTGGGCGAAATGGGCGCAATGCATGCATGTTTCGAGGTCGAAGATCTAGAGCCTGTATTTAAACGAATGAAAGATGCGGGCATCAAATTTCATGGACCGTTTCACCGTGTTTCACACGATGAAGACGGAGCAGACGAAGGTGTAGGTACTGTCGTTGCTTCCTTTGATGGTCCCGACGGTGAGAGGCTAGAGTTGATTGCACCACGGGGTCCATTCGTCCGACTGGCGAAGACGGCCAAATAACAAAAAAATCTGTACGAGTGCCCCCACTCCCTATCGAACCGGTCCGAAGAGAAAAAAAGGGAGATAATTTATCTGGCGCGAGCAATTGATATCAGCGTCGTGCTGATGCAAACAACAAACAACAATCAATTCAGATTGTAAGTTAGTGTGCTTAGTGCAGCGCTTTACCTATAACATTACGAAGAACGACTTCAATTCAATACCAAAGTTCCCTTGCGGTAAGTAACTGACCTGGTTCGACTAGAATACACGCTTTCACCTCATTAGGATAATAATTGCTTGTCATTGCATATGCAAGATCTAAGCTTAATGGGTCCGCGCTCAAGGATTCGGCATAGCTTGTCACAGAGCAAGGTTAAAGTCGCGTTAGGAGTGCCTGTCCTTATCCGAGGGAATATATCGGTCCTAGGTACTCGTGTGCGACATTCAACGCTTATGACTCTCCCAGGAATGAACACAATTCAACGACTGCTTTGGCTATCTAGCCAAATTTAGATGGCTTGAAGGAGAATAACGGAACCTACTTATTCAGAAATTTTACTCTACGCGATTAGGATAATAAATTAACCATTTTGAATGCTAATTACTAGAATTTATCCACTTCGAGTTTTGTACCTAAATAAATTCCGAATATTTGGACCGTACGCTTAAATGTATTATAAGCACGGTATTTTGAAATGACTATAGCAAGAGTCTACGTCATAGTTGTAATAGCAGTGATTGTAATTGTTACAACAACAATAACCATAACGGCGATACCACAACCGGCAGCAGCGCAACAATCCACTATCCACATAATAAAGGATGGCTCTAACTCATACACTATATCTGGTAGTTCGTCAAGTGTTGGCAGCTTTGATACGACTTACAGAATTGCAGGAGAAAGAAGTGCTATAAGGTCAGCAGAGAGTCTAATCATTACTACCATCACAGACGATTTTAGGAAATCTCCAACAATAGGATATATAAGAGTAGGAGGCACGGGCTCAACTACTGCCACAGATACTGGTGCTACTCTCGCAAATCCATTTGCAACCCCAGAGCAGGTTACCGAAAGAATCACAAACGAGCTTAGGAGAGTCATAACCGAAGCAGAGAGCAATACGTCACAAGGTCAGCACGTAGAGATAAAGTGTGACTTTGGTATGAGCTTAGAAGATATGCAGTGCCATTACAGTCCACTACCTCAAGCGGTACAGTGATAATATAATAGCTTTAGGGAATGGCGAAGAGCAACGTTAAGAATTACTTTAATTTTTTTTAGATTCTATCAGCTAGCTAGTTGAGATTTTGGATGGTTTTGTCCTACAATTATTAGAAATGAGCTTAATACAATACTCTAGAAAACCAGATTAGTAAATAGACAGACATGGTTTGAGGCCCAACCAAGCCCACCTTTAGAGTCATGAGCTCGACTTTTTGATAGCTTGTGTCTGTTTTTTTGAAATTCCAGAATATAAGAGGTTAATCACAAACAATGAGTATTTTTAGAGTTATTCGTTGGAACCAATACTGAAGAATTACACGCTATTTGAATAGCAGCCTTGAGAGCTACTTGAGAGCTCCCCCATATCATCTGTTCTTGTTGTTATTGTAGCTGTTGGAGGTTACTCCCTATCCCGGCGGATGATGAAGCAAATATAGGTAATGACAAAATAGCCGGCACGACCCGATCCAGATCCCACTACTTGAATGATCTATGACAGGTCTCCTTTAACTTGTCGCCACAATTTCAGTCACATCAAAGGAGTATGATAATTCTTCGTGTCTCTCAAAGACTAGGCAAATAGATTACAGTCTGTCTTCTATTCCTTCTTTTTCTGTCCACTGTGTTTTTAGGATTTGACCTGAGCCTACAGCTGCAGCATGGACACCATAGCCCATCCCACATGATAAATAACTCACACGTAGTGCATCTTTTCTGTCCAGCAGAATATCTTCCTCCTCCAGAAGCATCATATGGCTTGATAGCCTTATATCGTTCGCATATACCTTTACACGTCAACCATGCATCACATGCTAATAAGTAGCCAAGTATAATAACAATAAAACCGGAATATATTTTGGACTATCCTTGTCGCTGAAAAATAGTATTCAATGATTAAAAATGAAGTCAGTACATTCCCGGAACTATTAGGCTCAAAAAGATTCCTCTTCTAATCGGTAGAATGTTTGAATGTTATATGTATTACTCACCTCTACTACGAACTTTCTTTTTCAATATGTCATCAAATGATAACTTCCCTGTAACTCCGTATACAATCATGCCCATCCCATAAACAAGTAATACTATAAACAAAGCGCGAATGGGAAAAATAATTCCAAACATTTTGGAGTTAGTAACATAAATCGACGTTCCAATGCTAAGAGCACCAATGCCTATGCTAAATGCTCTAAACCATGTGGGCTGAGTTCTGTCAAAAGCTCCTTGCATTAGTCTAGCAAGACCGTTGAACATTACGCTTATAGCAAGAGATAACATATTGGATGATCTTTCAGATACCAGGTTAGGGAATATGAAAGCGATTATTGCAAATATTATTGCTAAAGTGCCAAAACCTATATTTGTGAAAGGGGTGACCTTTTTGCTCCGACCCGATGGTTTTTTCGTTGTTGCTGTCTCTGGTAAAGATGAGTTTGATACTAGCAACATTATTCCTGTAGCTACTCTTTCGGCTCCGATGGTCAATAGTGTAACCGAAAGGAGAGTAACAATTGTACTTACTGATAGAACAGGATATTGTGTTACTATTAAAACAATCGACAATATGAGTGATATTATGCCAGTTCCTATTTGGAGAGCACGAAACCAGGATGGTGGTTGAGTATTAGTTATGGCTGATGATGATATACATTGGTTGACATCTTGGTAGCTGAAATTCTTTTCGTATACTTTATCAGTCTTCATCATTTAGATCAGGACGATAAAGTCTAGGGTGTAAATATGACACTCTGGCTCAAGGTGAGATACACTGCCAATGTTTTTAATTTACAGCTTATACTCATGATATTATGAAAAGTGATGGACTTGATCACGACTCAAATAATAAACCTTATAATTTAGGAAAAGATAGGAAAAATTAAGAAAGACCTCTATGAACGGTGAAATTACAAAGTTCCCACCTGGTCCAAACTACAAAATGCCAGGTAAATTGATTCGTCAATTCATTCGAGATCCTATCAAAACTTTATCAACTATATCTCAAAAGTACGGTGATATATCTTATTTCAAGTTAGGACCTAAGCAACAGGTCTATTTGATCAACAACCCTGATTACATTGAAAAGATCCTAATCTATGACCATAGAAATTTTAAAAAGGGGAAGAGGCTTCAAATTGCAAAATCCCTATTAGGAGAAGGGCTAGTCACAAGTGAAGGAGACTTTCATAACCGTCAACGACGACTAATACAACCAATATTTCATCCAAGACAAATCGCAACATATGGGAAGGTTATGACCGATTATGCCATCCGGTTCCGTGATAGATGGAAGAATGAAGATATATTAGATATCTCTCAAGAAATGATGGAACTAACGCTTGGCATTATCTGTAAATCTGTTTTGAACTACGATGTAGAATCGGAGGCTAAGCAAGTTGGCAAAGCATTAACTACAACCCGAAACTATTCTCAACGACTTCAAAGTCCAATAGGTCAGGTTCTGGACAAAATTCCTATTCTGCCTGCTCCAAGGGGAGCTCGAAAAGCCAAAAAAGAATTGGATTCATTGGTGTATGAATTAATTTCTGAAAAAAGAGGAAGACATCAGCAGGGAGAACCTACTAATAATGGTTATAATGATTTGCTCTCAAGATTACTGCAGGCACAAGAATCTACCTTAGCAGGCACCACCTCTTCTGAAAGTACTCAATCTTCTACCAACGGTAAAATGTCAGATAAACAAGTGAGAGATGAAGTTATGACTATATTTATTGCAGGTCATGAAACTACTGCTAATGCACTTACATGGACATTTTACTTACTTTCCCAGTATCCTGATATAGAGAAGAAGCTCCAGGAGGAAATAGATTCCATTCTTGGAAGTGTTGATATGAACAATGGTCATTCTGTTACTAAAATTCCAACTACTGATGATGTTCCAAAATTACAATATACTGAAAAGGTACTCAGAGAGTCAATGAGACTTTATCCGCCTGTCTGGACAATGGGTCGTTATGTTGAAGATGACTACAATGTAGGGCAATATACAATACCTGCGGGCTCCTCCATTCTTATGAGTCAGTATGTTATGCATCGCGATCCACGATATTATGAAGAACCAGAACAGTTTAATCCCGATCGATGGACAGCAAAATTCAAGGCGGATTTACCCAGATTTAGTTACTTTCCATTTGGCGGAGGGATAAGAGGTTGCATAGGAGAACCCTTCGCATGGATGGAAGGTATCCTTATCGTTGCGATCATTGCACAAAAGTGGACAATGCGACTGGTTCCTGGTCAGCGCATAAAATTGGATCCTGCAATCACATTACGACCCCGATATGGAATGAAAATGAAACTTATCAAAAGAAAATAAACTAAGATAAGTAAAATAAAACAACAGTTCTAGCTACACCACATTCCAATATACACAAGGGATGATGAATAAAGATGCAGTTAAAATGTATTGTTTCTATATTTCAAATTAACGCATCCAACTCCTGCTGCTGACATAAGGTGAACGTGACTCAATTGCGGATTCAGGTACTTCTTCTTCAAGAAAATCTACCAAGCGTGTGTAACATAGCAGAAATTCCCTTCCCTTTTCTGTTGTCCTGTATATTACGCCATCAGATGATACATCCTGTTCAATAAGTCTCTTTCCAATTAGCTCTCCAAGATAGAGGTGTACTTGCTCATAGCTGAGGTTTGCTTTGTACATTATGTGGGTCTTTTTTATTCCAGAAGTGCCAAGCGCTAGCACGTCACCCATTATCTGGATTTTTCCTCTATTGTTTTTGCGCTCAGAAGTTGAGATCATCATTTCTATAATCCCTATAGAAGGTGGAGATAGATTAGGGGATGGTGAAACAGGCGTTTCAGACTTATCTGTTCCACGTATTTTGATTACCTTGTGGTTGCGATGCAAAATCTTAGCTAGTTTGCATGTAGAAAACGCAAGAGAATTCTATAGTAACA
>DATFCN010000139.1:0-13641 GCA_035253045.1 Nitrososphaera sp. | reverse complement strand
CTCTTCTGCATATGCAAACCATGCAAAAGTCCCAATGTATAGCTAAACTCATGACAAAGAGTCACTCACAGATATCCTCGCTTTCTTGTCTTTAGAAATTTTCCGGCTCTTGACATTATTGTACGGAATGTTTCAATATTGTATTTAGAGAAGCTAATACTATCGGGTAAAGGAGTACTATGTCTATATCATGTGTTACGTGTTACACTTCCCATCTAGTAATTCTGATAAAATGCGATGAAAGGACTTAACATAGTTTGCATTGGAAAATTTAGCTGTTGAATTACTTATGGCCAGCCTTTCTGAATTTGTTGCCTTAAATGCTAAAGCAATGAGGTCAGCAGCATGCTCCAGTGTGTTGAAATGATATTTGGACGGAGTAAATTCAGTGTGACCGCCGACACCTGAAACAATTGGTACAAGTCCTGCAGCCATTGCTTCTACAATAGAAATCCCAAAGTGTTCACCTATACGGGGATGAAAGTAAACTTTTGCCTTTTCCATTAGTTGAATCAGTTTACAGAAACTGATATTAGTTTGCAAGCTTAGATATTTTGATAGATCATAGTCCGCAATCATTTTTTTCAGCGTTTGATAATAATGATGATCATAATTATGCAAATTTCCGACAATAGTCATACCTTTTTGTCCAACACCTCTATTTTGCAATATTTTTGCAAGCTCAATTGCATTTTCAATCTGTTTATCTGGCGCTATTCTAGAGATAACCAGAATCACATCCTCTCTCTTAGTGGACTTTAAAGCTCCCTTACTAATGGTCTCTACATCCACTGGAGGATACAGGATTTTGGCGTCAACACTAAAAGCACTCCAGATGGCCCTGCGGCAATATTGAGAGTTGGTAAGCACTAGAGTATTGTTCATCAAAGTCTCATATTTAGCTCCGAGGAATTTGAAGTAGTTCTTAACCTTGTGTCTAGTCTTCAGGTCAAGAATAGGGGACTCAACATTATTTGAGAAATCTCTGCCATAAATTTGAGGAATGCTTGCTACCATAATATCTCGAAGGTATTCAAGATTCTCTGAATCTATGTGAAACTTTGCAGAAGGAAAATGGCAGTATGTAACAGCATTATTTTTCGATAATGAATAATGATAAAAGGGGAGTGTATCTCCATGTGTGTTTATGGTGATATCATAACTGCCTTTTTCAATGATTCTGTTGATAACTGGCTCTCCAAGGGATTCCAGAATATTTATTTTCTCTGCTTTCTTGACAATAGAAGCAATTTTGCTACCGTATGCATTTTCTAACTTCTTGATATTTGGTTGAACACATGTAGTAAAATCAAACTTGATCCCATTTTGAGATAACGCCTGCATAGTAACAAGCGTTAATCTTTCAGCTCCTCCGCATGGGCTCAAGTCAATATAGATGATGTTGGCCTTCAAAAGGCAAGATGACAATTTAATTATCGGGGCTACTCATTCATTAACCTTGGGTAGTTTTAGTTCAGAATAGCTTAATCTGAGAAGCTATTTCTTTAATTGTTTTGTTCATCCATGAGGAGTGAGAAAACAACTTAAAACTTAAATTCACTTCAAAAAGTATACGCTTTTGTTGCTACAAAAAGTTACTCTCATCAAGCTGGGAGGCTCTGTTGCCACCTTTAAGGAAAGACCGCTTTCATCTAATATAGATGCTATAGAAGGTATTTCGCACACTTTGACACAGCTAAATATTCCCCTCATAATTGTGCACGGCGGCGGCTCGTTTGGCCATTACTGGTCGGTAAAATATAACATGCATACCAAGCCAGCCAATTATGATGTCCATGGAGTTTCTCTAGTGCATGAGTCAATGATCGCACTCAATCAAATAATAGTAAATTCTATGATGAGAGCAGGGCTTAATCCATATGGCATACCGCCGTCGGCTCTTACAATCGGCCACAAACCAATTGTAGCAAAGATAAAACAGATCTATGCTATGGCAAAGTCAAAGCTAATACCCGTAACGTTTGGTGATATAGTCTATGTAGAAGATGCTAAATTTTCTATTCTATCTGGGGATTCGTTAATGACGATCTTAGCAAGAGTGCTGCGACCGTTAAAGGTCATCTTCGCGACTAATGTCGATGGTGTATATAAAGACAACATAAGCCGAGAAATTGTAAATGAGATACAGGTCATAAACGAGAGAAACTCGATAGAGTTTTTCAAGACATCCGGCATCGATGCAACAGGTGGAATGCAAAGAAAGGTTACAGAAGCATTTAAGATTGCATCAAATGGAATAGACGTAGTGATGATAAATGGACTAGTGCCCGAACGCATTATAGAGGCTGCAGAGGGTACGCTAAAGGTTGGCACAGTAGTAAAGGGGAGAAAGAGCTAGTTGCCCGATATTTTGGATAGGCCTTCTGATATCGAGATAATCAAGCAGCGCAAGAAGGAAGGTATAGACATTCCCCTTCAGAAGAACGTACAGGCGAAAACTACTACCACATACCTGGAATATGTAAGGCTAGTGCATAATGCGCTGCCTGAGTTAGACTATGATGAGATTGATACTTCAACAACCTTTCTTAGAAAAAGGTTTTCGGCACCGATTATAATAGACTCTATGACTGGAGGTACTGATGAGGCAACCGTCATCAATGGCAGATTGGGTGAGCTTGCAGAAAAGTATGGATTTGGCATGGGGCTTGGAAGCCAGAGAGCCGGCCTCAAAAGTGAAGAGCTTGCAGCCACTTATTCAATAGCAAGAAAGAATGCGCCAAATGCATTTCTAATAGCAAACATCGGTGGAGCACAACTTTCCAAGGGGTTCACGATAGATGAAGCTAAAAGAATAGTAAAAATGATTGGGGCAAATGCGTTGGTGGTGCACCTGAATCCGCTACAGGAGCTTATACAGCCAGAGGGTGAGCCGCGCTATAAGGGAGTTCTTACCAATATTTCAGAGCTTGCCCAGACCATGGATATACCCGTGATAGTCAAGGAGGTAGGTGCTGGGATTTCAAAGGAAGTTGCCATAAAACTAGAGATGGCTAACGTTTCTGCGATCAACATAGCAGGTGTCGGCGGCACCAGTTGGGCTGGTGTTGAGAAGTTACGAGCAGAGTCTCTCAAAGACGACCTCAAGAAGCACCTTGGAGAGATGTTTTGGGACTGGGGTATCCCAACAGCTGCCAGCCTCATAGAGGTCAAGCACGCAGTGAAATTGCCACTCATTGCGTCAGGTGGTCTGCGAAATGGGATGGAAATGGCAAAGTGCATAGCACTTGGTGCTAGCATGGCTGCAATGGCATATCCCTTCCTTCAAGCTGCTGCTCAGTCACAAGAAAGCCTGTTTGCATTTGCTGATACAATTCTTGCAGAGTTGAAGAGCACTATGTTCCTTGTTGGAGCCAAAAACATCTCTGCGCTTGCTAGCTCAAGATATATATTGACAGGAATGCTAGCACAGGAGGTTAGTAGCCGTACATGAAGGCAGACAGCATCAAAAGCGAGCTGGAATCCTATGCTTCTACTGTGAACAACTTTATACTTGCATTCGTTGAGGGCAAGCCTAAAGAGCTTTATCATGCTTCATCACATTATATCCGCACAGGAGGCAAGCGTTTGAGACCATTTATGGTCCTCAAGGGCTGCGAAATGCTAGGCGGAAGCCCTGAGAGGGCGCTCCCTGCAGCTGCTGCAGTAGAACTGGTTCATAACTTTACACTTGTACATGATGATATCATGGACAATGATGAAATGCGCCATGGCACTGCAACTGTCCACAGACACTTTGGCATGCCGCTGGCAATTCTTGCCGGCGACATTTTGTTCTCAAAAGCATTTGAACTGTTGACGTTTAATTGCAGAAAAGCCGGAATTCCAGACAAGTCGATAATTGACATGGTAGAACATCTTTCATTTGCGTGCACAGAAATTTGCGAGGGGCAGGCGATAGACGTAGAAGTGGCATCAAGTGCCAAGTTTCCAAGTGTACAGCATTACATTGACATGATTGGCAAGAAGACCGCTACACTCTTTGAAGTATCGTGCGCACTTGGCGCACTATCCTCTCCAAATCCTACCTCCAGTGATATCCGAAACCTCTCCTCATTTGGTCGCAACATTGGTATTGCTTTCCAGTTGATAGATGATCTAATAGGTGTGATAGGCGATCCTAAGCTGACAGGCAAGGCCGCCGGCAACGATATTCGTGAGGGCAAAAAGACATATCCCCTACTACTTGCTCTGAAAAATGCCGAAAAAGAAGACGCAGAAAAAATCAAGAGAGTATTTGGTACAAGAGGGAAGGCCTTGGACCCGGATATCCGGGAGGCAGTCAAGGTAGTCTCTCGCATTGGCATAGAGCAGGATGTGAGGAATGAAGCAAGAAGATATTTGCATGAAGCACTCAAGTCAATCGAAGGGTATAGCAATTCTGATGCCCGGAGATCTCTTCAGTTCTCTGCAGATTTTGTAGTGGGAAGGAGTTTGTAGTAATATACGTGCCAATCGATGCAGATACTGAGAAATTTATCAAAATCATTGCATTAAAAAATTCAGTTGAGCATGGCGGTAAGGCACAATCTGACACAGTGATCGCCAAGTCTATCGGCTTGAAGCCCGAATTGCGTAGCCAAATAAAGTTGCTTATGCCTGAAATCAAGACAGTTGTGCAAGAAATAAATTCGCTTTCCCTCGTAGATCAAAAGTCGCTTCTTGAAGAGCTTGTACCGAGTAGCGAGGTTGCAAAAAAGCATATACTGGGGCAGCAGCAGCAACAGCACCTACCTCCCCTTGAAGGGGCCTTGCAGGAAAAGGTAGTTACCCGATTTCCTCCTGAGCCAAATGGGTATCCTCATATTGGGCATGCAAAGGCGGCCATTATTGATGAAGAGTATGCTCGAATGTACGGCGGCAAACTAATTCTCCGCTTCGATGATACAAACCCGCTCAATGAAAGGATAGAATATTACGACGCCATATCGGAGGGATTGAAATGGCTTGAAGTCAAACCTGATATCGTTAAGAATACTTCAGATGATATTGAGCTTTTGCATAATTACGGAAGAAGACTGATTGAGCTGGATGGCGCATACGTATGCATTTGTAGCCAAGATATGATACATGATCTCCGGGCAAGGGGTATTCCTTGCGAATGCAGGCGCGATCCTGCAATTGCGCTTGATAGAATTGGAAAATTGTTCGGGGATTCATATGAGCAGAATGAAGCCATTGTACGGTTCAAGGGTGACATGGCAGACCCGAATACAGCTATGCGTGACCCGACGCTTTTCCGCATAATAGAGTGTGATCACCCTAAATTGGGCAACAAAGTGCGAGTTTGGCCGACCTATGACTTTGCTGCGCCAATTGAAGACAGCGTGGATGGCGTAACACATGCTTTGAGGACTAAAGAATATGAGCTTCGCAAAGCACTCTATTTTGCGATTCTTGACAGGCTCAATTTAAGAAAGCCGCACCTCATTGAATTTTCAAGGCTAGAGTTTGAAGGAATTCCAGTTTCAAAGCGAAAGATAAAGCCTTTAATAGAAAATGGCACAATACGAAGCTGGGACGATCCGCGGCTTCCAACACTTGCTGCGCTCAGGAGGAGGGGCTTTATGCCTCAGGCAATACGAAAATTTGTGCTATCCCTTGGACTTACACTTGCAGAAACCAAGCCTCCATTTGAAAGCCTAGAATCTTTCAACAGGAAGATCATAGATCCAATATCACTACGGTTGTTCTTTGTGAAAAATCCTGTAGAAATGTATGTCAAAGGTGGTGTAGACATGGAGGTAATACTCAAGAATCACCCTACTGATGCCAGCCTTGGGATGAGGACGGTAAAGGTTGGTGACCGCTTTTATGTCTCGGAAGATGACGCAGCAGGATTGAAAGTAGGTGATGAAATTCGGCTTATTGAATTGTATAACGTCAAGGTGACGAGCATAGATAGGAAGAATGCTGCCCATTTGATGATAACTGCTGAGGTTAGTGGTAACGAAATCCGACAATCTCTGCCGAAAGTACAGTGGATTGCAAAGAATGATATAATTGGCTACAAGGTCATGATTCCCAAGGAACTCTACATGAGTGATGATAAGTACAACACTAAAAGCCTTGAAATTTCACAAGGTTTTGCAGAATCTTTTGTCTCTCAGCTTGAACCTGACTCCCGGGTGCAGTTTGTGAGATTTGGGTTTTGCAGAATCGACGGTAATCAAATCGCAATAATGACACACAGGTAAGTGGCAATGAAAGTAGCAAGAATCCGAGATAGAAATGTAAAGGAAACATATAGCATCATATCCGATGATGGAAAATGCATTGTCACAAGATCGGAAATACAGCAGCAGACAGGAATACCTGTCCCTCCAAACATCAAGGACTTTGTATTCAGAGGATGGCTTGACGAGGTCAAACAATACAAAGCCAAGCTGAATTTCAACCAGAAGGTGAGCGATGTCGAGCTCCTGGCACCTATCCCAAACCCTCCGAAAATAGTCTGCCTTGCCTTTAACTACTATGATCATGCGCGTGACGCAGGTCTCACTCCGTCAGATGAGCCTGTGATCTTCTTAAAGCCCCGGACCGCCCTTAATGAGCCATTTAAAGACATCATCTGTCCGTCATTTGTAACTCGCCTTGATTATGAGGCCGAACTTGCAGTTATCATTGGCAAGCAGACTAAGAAAGTATCTGAAGATAAAGCACTTGATTCAGTCTTTGGATACATGGTTCTACATGATGTTTCTGCAAGGGATATTCAGTTCAAGGATAAACAGTTTACTCGAGGCAAGGGAATCGATACTTTTGCTCCATGCGGACCATGGATAACGAGCAAGGACGAGATCTCAGATCCTCAGAATCTCCGAATAACAACAAAAGTTAATGGCGAAACACGGCAAAATTCATCAAGTTCAAACATGGTTATCCCAGTTAGGCGGATAATTTCGACACTTAGCATGACCATGACACTAGAGCCTGGGGATATCATTTCTACAGGGACACCAGCTGGAGTAGCAATGTCAATGAAAGAGCCAAAATATCTAAAGGACGGAGATGTGGTCGAAATAACCATAGAAAGACTAGGCACCATAAGGAACCGCATAGTATACCACTAGCTTTAAAGGAAGAAGAGCGTTACTGACAAGAACGAGTTGACATGAGCCTTGGGTTGTAGTCTGGTAAAGACATTCTTGCGCCTGACTAGGAAGGCGGCGATTTTGGTCTGCTCAGCCTTGTTATTTCGCGTTCTAACAGCCTTGCATAATACTCATACGATTCTGCCAATTTTCCTCTGATGTTTGCAAGCTGCATTGATAGGTTAAGCGCATCAAGGCAAGTTTCAAGCGACCGCTCAGTTGCAAATTCATTCATAGCCTTGTTGAATTGGGTAATAATCTTCCTCTGATCATCACTTTGCTCATTTATGGTCTTAGTAAGTTGATCTATCTCGTTAGAGCCTCCAAAACCCTTACCTTTCAGCCAGTCCACCATATATACAACAATAGTAAGTTGGGGCAAGAATCAAATAAAACTTGCCTATTTCTCTCCATTTGAATAGTTACCGGTAATGCCTCAAAATTAAAAATGTATTTATTTGCCGTTTTCTGAACTTCAGAAGTATATGGTAGTTGACAACAAAGCCAAGTTATCATACATCCAAATAATTAAGGAGGATCTTGGTGTCTTCCATATTACTCCAGATAATGGCCCAATTCCAGACTTTAAGGCGGGTCAGTTTGTCACGCTTGGCTTCCACATCCCAAGCGAAGGTAAAATAGTGCGCAGGGCTTACTCCATTGCATCACCTCCCGAGCAGAAGAAGCGCTTTGAATTGTACATACGCTGGGTACGTAAACCAGTCCCTGGCAGGCTTACAACAGAGTTATTCAACAAAAAGGAAGGCGATGAAATATTATGGGTCAAGCCTACAGGCATTTTCACCATAAACGAAAAACTTGCTGACGGCAGGGAGGACGATCGAAGGATGGTTTTGATTGGTGGAGGGACTGGCCTTGCTCCATTTCTGTCGTATTCGCTTCACCTCAAGGCAATGGGAAGTAAGCGCGAATTAGTGTTGCTGCATGGTGCAAGTTATGTCGATGAGCTAGGCTACAGGGATCTCTTGATGTCTCTTGAAGATGAGAGTATTGACAAAGGCCGTGACAAGTGGAACTTCCGCTACCGCGCAAGCATCAGTAGGCCGCAGGAGTGGTTCAACAGATCATGGAGTGGGCAGAAGGGAAGAGTTGAGTCATTCCTCCGACCAAAACCCGGAAAGGAGCTCTCTCCTCTTGAGGAGCTGGTTGGTGAAAAAGTGACGCCCGAAAATACCTCCTTCTACATCTGCGGCTGGCAGGGAACAGTAGATGGCGCACTGGATTATTTGATCCCAAAAGGCTTTGTCACAGAGCGCAATAAGAGAAAGGATGGAAGCTACGACATCAAATTCGAATCGTATGGCTAATACTCTCTTTTTTCTTTTTTAAAGCCTTATATCTTGGTAAAAAGCGATTAGAATGATGAAGTTTGAATTTGAAGAATTCGCTACAGTAGAGGATGTTTTTCTCTACCTTGTTTCTGTTGCACCCTACATGAAGCAGGTCATGCCCGTTAGTTCGTACAAGGGATATGTCTTCTCTCTTGTGCCATTGACTCCGCTTTCAGGAGAGGTCCTGATGATGATATTTACTAAAGGAAAACTGGATCCTGGCCTTGTCGAATTTGATATTTCGACAAAGAAATTCCGCCCTGTGGCCTCTGTGGAACGTGCAGATAAGAATTACTTTGTAGTCCTAACACCCAAAGTTGCAACACTTGCAGAAGAAGCGATCAAGAACTTACAATAAAAATTATTATTAGAGTCGTGACGGCATCGTAGCCGTCACGGACTGCTTGCGTGAGTATCGCTCGACTATGTCTTCTGGCACCTGCCCATTGAACAATTCCTTTGAAAGGCCACGCAGATATCTCATGACTGCCCACGTACCAGACTTTATGAGTGCTGCCATGAAGACTTTCATTGCTGGACCATAAGTCTTATTCCTGATGATTATCGGTATGATGTCATTTATTACGCGCAGGTTGTGCTCCCAGCATCTCCAGAATAGGGTGAATTGTGCCTCATTTAGGTTACCAAAATGCATTGAGTTCTTTTCAGAAAAGTCTTGATAAAGTAATGGAGCAACTAAGCCGCGCATATTCATATGCCTAAAGTCGTCGATGAGGTCGATCGTATATTGCGTTTCATCTGGCGTTTCATCTGGCCACCCTATGATCAGTGTAAGCGCAGGGAACCAATTATTTTGATTGAGTATCTTGCAGCCTTCTCTTACCACCCAACCCCACTCTTCTGGTTGAAATGGCTTTGTCTTGACACCCAGATGTTTCTTAACCATTCTTGGGGCAACTGTCTCGACCCCTAGATTAGTTGCAAGCCATCTACCACCTGCGATATTCATCTCATTGATCTCCGACATCTTCTTTATAAGATCCGGAGAAGATGCAACTGCTGAAAGTGTCATATGAGTAGTCCCAACAAAGCGTGCGCCTGTAGATTTCAGGCCACTCCACAGCTCGGTGATGGCTTCTGCGTTTGGAATAAAATCCTTATTATCACAACCATAAAGCAGCATCTCATCCGACTGTAGCCAGATGGAATCAAAACCGTAATTGAGGTTAATCTTGGCCTCCTCCTGTAGTCTCGCAAGGGGGAAGTCTTTCTTCGAGCGCTTGTTGACATCACAAAAGTCGCATCCCCTGCCGCAGCCGCGCATAGCCTCAATAAGGGAATTGACAGTTGGCCCCTGCATCATAGGGATATTTTCAATATTGCGGACAAAGGTGTGCAGGAGTTCTGGTGCGTCTCCTGCCTCCAAGTCATGGAATAGATCAAGAGCCAGCTCGTCTGCCTCACCAATCACCACAGTATCAATACCATGAATCTTCATTCTATCTGGCTTGGCAAGTTCCCAAGAACCATTTCCTCCAACTACCACCTTGAAATTGTATTTCTTTTTTAGTTGAATAATTGAAGCGCACATTTTCTTGAACTTCATAGCAACGTATGAGAGTTTTTCCGGAGACATAGTTGTCGTCACTGGCGCCATCCCCAGTGGATCCATGACATTAATGCCGACCACCTTTGTCTCTGGACCAACACACTTGTCGAGCATCTCTGGGTGGGCAAGAAGGATCTCGTCGCGCCTGTATTCTCTTAAGAGCGCAGATTCAATTCTTCTTAAACCACACTGAGCAACCTTGACCCCTCCTGTGTTGGGATCAGTCTCAACACTTGGACAAAAGATCTTGTCAAATACAAATTCTGGTAAAAGCTCGTAGGGACCACATGCAATAAAGCCATAGAGAAAGTTGCCCCTGTAGTTTGTCATCAAACTGCGGTCTGCAGTCAGAACTATCCGTTTGCCGCCTGATTCTACCATGCTTTGCGTATCAGTTATCCGCTATCCTATGGCTATAAATCTATATTACCATCTTTTCGAGTATGTTTATTAGTAATTTGAGATAGTATTGCGATTATCCACTGCTATCATAATACTCAGTATATACGTCTCACAACAAAGGCATGCCAACAACCATGATGATGAAGATGATGATTTCCTCAGACACATACACCTTATGATGCAGTCTTGATAATATGGTTCCTCTAAAAATAGGATACGTCGAGATACGTGAAACGATATCGTCAGATCATGATCTCTCAATTACCATAGCCATTTTGTAACTTTTTTATGATCACGGAGAGCAAGATTGTCTAGTACTTCGTGCTAAACCGCCAATGAATCCTTCTGCAATTGCTCAATTAACGGCAATATTTTGTCTTCGACAATAGATATCACATCTGAACTCAAATCAAACGATACCAACAAATAAAAAAATTTAGAATCATGTTCTTTTCGTTGTTGTTTCTCTTGCATTTCACCGTTGTCATCCTGGTGGCCTATCATGACAATAGGAATTGTTGCACGAATTAACTTTTCATAAACAGCTATAGCATACCGTTGCTTGCCTATTTTGTCCACGAAAGTCTCTCGTGTTGATGCACGAAACACCGTCTGTATAGTGTAATGTTCAGTTTCTTGTCTATTCATCAAAGGGTTTAGACCCTCTCTGTAAGCAGCCTCGATTAAGTTTCCCATTTGATTTGCTATTCCTGCAAACCTGATGGAGAAATCTTTTGCAATAATGTCTTTACAAAACCTATTTAGGCGACTTGCCTTCTGCTCATCGGAGGGCATATATCTATTCTCTCTGTACTGTGAGTCTTAATAAGTATAAAACTGCAAGCGGAACCTAATCTATGCATAAATGAGTCCATGCTCTATCTAAAAAATTTTTGCTAGCTTGAATGTAGAGTTAATGTTATTATTCAATAGTTAGCCTGTGACAGGGTATAGAAACTCATAGATAGATTGTGTCCCAAAAGGTATTGCTTTGAGTTTAAAAGATGAGGCCATAAGCCTACATAGAATGTTGAAAGGCAAGATAGAAATTCAAAGCAGAATTTCCTTAGAAAACCTCTTTGAAGAAGAAAAAGGAACTCTTGGTTTGATTTACACTCCTGGGGCAGCATATGTCTCAAAAGAAATAAGTAACAATAAGGATTTGGCCTATGACTACACGTCAAAATGGAATAACGTTGCAATAGTTTGTGATGGAACAAGAGTGCTTGGTTTGGGAAATGTAGGGGCGGAGGCCGCAATTCCTGTTATGGAAGGAAAAGCAGCTTTATTCAAAATCTTAGGCGGCATCAATGCTTTTCCCCTCTGTATATCTACCCAGGACAAGGATGAGATAATTCGATTTGTCAAAGAAATTGAACCGATGTTTGGAGCTATAAATATAGAGGATATAGAGTCACCTAAAGTTTTGGAGATTGTAGAAGGTTTGCAAGAAATCATGTCTATTCCGATTTTTCATGATGACCAACATGGAACGGCTGTTATTACCCTTGCGGCACTGATAAATGCGCTTAGAATAGTAGGCAAAAAGCTAGACGCAATAAAGTTGGTGATAGCCGGAGCAGGCTCCGCTGGATATGGAATAGTTAAGATCTTATGTGAGGCCGGGTGCCAGGATATCATTGTAACAGATAGCAAAGGCGCTTTGTCAATTGACAGAGTTAATAATAGCAGTACTGATAAAGATATGAAAAACCGATACAAGCTGGAAATAAGCCAGAAAACTAATCCAAAGAAGTGGACTGGAAATCTAGCGCAGATAATTAAAGAAGCCGATGTATTTATTGGTGTATCTGGAAAAGGGGGGATAGTAAATCATCAGATGATACAATCAATGAACCGTGACGCAATAGTGTTTGCGCTAAGTAACCCTGACCCTGAAATATTTCCTTCTGATGCATTGCAGGGGAAAGCTAGAATTGTGGCCACGGGTAGATCGGATTTTCCAAATCAGATCAATAATGCTGTCGTATTTCCGTCTGTTCTCAGGGTTCTGCTTGATATAAGAGCCAAAACACTGAGCCAAGATATGCTTGTAACTGTCGCAAACGCTATTGCAGGGATTGTAAATGATAATCATCTAAGGGAAGATTACATCATACCCAAGGTAAATGATCCAAGAATCCTTCCCACGGTTACCAAGGCATTAAGAGATGCAATCGAAAAGCATCTATTAGAAAAAGATTATTCCGAAGCGTAGAATGTGCAAATAATTTCTATAAATATCCTCATTTTGTCAAAGTCTAAAGCGCAGCCTGCAAGGGGAAAAATTTGTGGATTACATCAGTGATGGTAGAGCCCAGCACCTCCAATGTCATGCATAGGCTGTCTATGGGGCCATAGTGTATGTTCAGGAGTCAGTCGCCTTTCGTATATTGTATTTGAACAAGTCCTAAGCGGGTTCTGTAACGTTACAGGCTATTCATCTTTAAGCAGTATAAAAGTCAGATCATGAATTGCACACTTTTTCACCTATTGCTCTTATGAACTACTATTGCTGTATCTCCTTCTTTGTAACACATTGTGTGAGGACCATTGGGAGAGTTATCATTAGCATTTGGTATTCCATCTCCATCATCTTGTGGTGGTGGTTCTAGTCATAGAAGAAGACGACGACTGTTGTGTTGTTGTATCTCCTCCTTGAAAAGAATGTTCGACCACACCTTGAAAGGTTGCGAACTGATAATCCCCCGAGTTTAGACGTAAATGGTGTTTGTATCCGATGTACTACACGATGTAAATATTCTAATGTCGTCACCTTTAGCAACGCAACTAGAAGTATTGTTTGTAACCTCATTTGCTTGAGCGTACAATACAACGACTCGCTGTTATTGGTAAATCTTCCAGCGTAGAATTTGCCACTATACAATATTTGTCCATCATGGTTATAAGTTATATGAAATGTTCCACCAGTTATATCCGCAATTTGGGGACGAGAAGGAGAAGCAGTTCTTTTTGCATCAAAAGTTATCTTAATCGTGATTCTCGTGCACCTGTCAGCGCCATCAGCTGGTTCTATAGTTCGAGAGCTTAGAGGGGTTGTTTGAGCTTGTATTGTTTGAAGAAGATTAAAGAGTATTAGTGGACTACTCAGCAGCATTAGGATTCAGGAGAGAATATGAGCAAAACCTAAATTTTTTTTCTCGAATACGGATTATTTACCAAGATGTTGCTCTTACATGGT
>DATFCN010000138.1:0-25638 GCA_035253045.1 Nitrososphaera sp. | reverse complement strand
CTTTGACTTTGGCACATCAAACCGCCAGTTGTAGTGTCCCCATATCACTATCTTATCTCCAGCCTCAGTCATCACGTGCCCTATGTGCTCTTCGTCTTGCGTTCTGACGCCTTTGTTGAAGAGCGACTTTGGATATTTTCCTTCATATGTTGCCAAGTCTACAGGCTCTGGTAAATCTTCAGTATGTGTATGCTCTTTATCGACAGGTAACGGCTGCTCTCTGCTAATTTTGTAGTTCTTTACAATTTCATGGAATGGTAAGTCAATTAGAACATTGGCTGCGGCAAATCTAATCTTGTCTTTTGGAATATCATACCTATCATCGCCTTCACCAAAGACTACTATCATATCGGAAGTTTCTCTTACAACATGTCCAACATGAGGGGAGTCCAAAGATTTGACACCTTTATTGAAATACTTGCCTGATACCATGGTATCTAAGAGTTCGATTTATTTTATTAAAAACGATATCATGAAATGTTATTATAAAGTGTTATATTAGATTCCCACACGAAACAACTTTTGCTAAAATCACTTAAGCTGTTGCTTGATATTCTGACCTGCAAATAATGAAAGGGGTTAGATTACACAACAAGAAGTATCAACGGTACATCTATTATGATCTGGTAGCGATTCTCATATTTCTAGGTGCTTTACTTCTAAATTCTAATGCTAAGATTAAGAGTGGTTAATCACGCATGCCAGCCAGTGTGCATATGTACATGCCTATAGGTACGCAGTATTTAGAGAAAGAAAAAGTGCAATAGATTTTATCTATTTATTTACATAATAATATTCTTTAACGATTACCTAAACTGAATCTGTCGATGTCTCTGTCACTTAGTTTTACTGATAACATAACTATTAGAATTGATATTTGCCCAAACAAGAGGACAAAGAGGTTGCGATTAGTATCTGGTATAAATGGCGTGCGGGCTATGGTACCTCTGAATTATAGTGCCGGAGAGCTTGAGAGCTTTGTAGCTTCAAAGCGGGATTGGATACTCCGGACCTCTCAATACTATGGCAAATTAAAAGAGCGCTGCGGGGGACTTGAGCCATATACCATCTATTTTCTTGGCAGCAAATATCGATTTCATGTAGTAAAGGACAGACAGCCCTCAACAGTCGTCAGTGACAATATTAAACTGATAACGTTTCACGTTAATGATAGGCGGAGATATAAACACTATATCTATGAATGGTATAAGCAGCAGACAGCCGGAATAATTACAGGTCGACTCCCTGTGCTTGCAAGTATGTTTAACGTCAAGTACAATAAGGTATCGATAAAGAATCAAAAGTCGAGATGGGCTAGCTGCTCAAAAAATGGGAATTTGCATTTCAACCTTCTGCTGGCAGCAGCCCCATCCCGTGTCATTGACTATGTTATGATCCATGAGCTTATGCACCTAATAGAGTTTGATCACTCGCGCCGATTCTGGCAGCTAGTAAAGGAAGCCGACCCCGATTACGAAAAACACAGAGAGTGGCTTGCAAATTACGTTTCAGTAGTAAAAGTGGCGTAAAATATGGCGCAAGTCAGGCATCTTCTGTCCTCTTTTCTATATTGCTTTGTTCTAAGTCAATGTCCTTTTCTGACGTGACTGTATCTGTTTCTTCTCTGCTCAGCGTCTGCGACTCGACTCTACTATAACGCGGAGCTTCTGTTGCCATGGCTCGCAACTCTTCAATTGGAGGCTCAGTTTCCCTCTCAAACTTGGATCTGATAAGGCCACTCGGCGCATCGATCCATAGCTGGCCTCCGTCGTAATCGCGGACATATGTCTTGGGAATATAATAAATGTGGACGTTTGATACACCTTCTCTTACCACAACAAACTCCTCGGCAATCCTTTCAACGTATCCTATCTCTACTTTATCTGTCGTCCTAGCATGTTTGTGAATCAGTTGATCCCATGGTATGTTGTGTGTTACGCCAGAGTGATCAACTGAAATTTCTGTTGAGGGTTCTTTTGCCATCCAAGGCACACCTTGAACAAATTGCGGATTAACAGATTCCACATGGCGCTTCTGCTCTTGGTATTCTGAAGTTTGTGATTCTGAAGGAGATGGTGGACTATCGCGCTCAAAGCGATCTCTGATCTCCTCCTTTGTAAGAGAGGTGTACAAGCTGTCGCCGTCAAAGCCTTGAATGTAATATTTAGGGATATAGTAGTGCTTCTTACTCACTACTCCCTCCTTAACCTCTATATACTCAGTTGCAACACTTTCTGCCTCGCCAATATCTTTCTTGTCGCTTGACTTCACCTTCTTACCAATAATCTTATCCCATGACAACTGAACCATGTCTGAAGAAGGCTTGTATGCTGGAATGTTTGTGGCAAAATCTGGGTGCTGTCGTGTAATAGTTGTCCTGCGCTCTGTATATTCTTGTGTCTCCCATTCTGACGGCTCGGGTGCGTTTTCCCTCTCAAACTTTACTTTTACTTCGTCTTTTGTAAGTGAAACCCACAGCTTATCACCATCGTATCCGCTAAGATGGTATTTTGGTATAAAGTAATATGTCTTTGATATCATTCCCTCCTTTGTCTGAATGTAATCAAGGGTTATGCTTTCAACTTTGCCAAGGTCCTTGTCATCGCTTGACTTCACCTTCTTACCAATGGCCTTATCCCATGAAATAATATCGCTCATACACAAGACCTGTGAACGTGCAATTCTTATCCATTTCAGATTAATCTTATATAATGCGCTGCCTGTATCTCTGAACTACAATAGTTGCTACGATCGTAATCGCAAGCAGTACTGGTACAAGTGGAAATTCGGGTACTATTGTAACAGGAAATGTTACCGAGTCCGTCATGTCAGCTCCACTGCCGGTTTCATCTATATTGCCGCCTGGCCTGATGTCGCTTATGTGTATAGTAACTGGTCCTGTGTAGTTGCTGTCTAGCTCAATTCTCTGCGTAGCCCTGCCTCCTTGACCTGGCTGGTCAAGTTGCTCCCATAATTTTCTGCCATCCGGAGTAAAAATTGCCATATCATAGCTTTCAACTTGCATAGGCTCACCTCCAAGGATGCTGGGAACAGTCCGTGTATCTTCAACACCTGAATCAGTAAAGTTGTCCTCTGTTTGAGGGATTGTATCGCTAGTAGGCGGTGGAGCACTGGCGTTATTGAATACTATTTCAACTTGCAAGGAATTCTCTGCGTCTACACCGACCAGAGGCCATTTTAGCTCTACTAGGTAGATGCCTTTCTCAGATACTTGCTGAAGCACAGGGGCATCAGTGCTTGTAATGTTAAGCGGTGAAGACGTATCGTCAGTTGGTACTTGAGACTGACTATACAAGGTACCCGTGTCTGTAGTGTTAGATTGTTGAGAACCGTCTTGCTGAGCAAATACTGATGGCAGCAAACTAGCAACTATAATAAAGGCAAATGCCTCAAATCCAAGCACGTAAGAATGTTTTGCCACGTCTACTATCAATCAAAATAGAATATAAAGGGGGTTATGGGTTTTTCGGAAACGCAGAAGGAGTGCCATCAATCTTTGCATCTGTTGTCGGACGCTCACTTCTGCACTTCTGTACAGGACGCTGCACGTATTCAATATACAGACTAAGAAGTACTACCTAACTTGTCCTTTTCTGCTGCTTGACAGCAATTTGTCTAGGTTTGTTTATAGGAATAAGCGAATCTTCTTAGAACATTTTGACTACTCGCATAAATACCTCGGTATAAGGTTTATAGAAGTGTGCCAGTCGCATTTCCCTTACGACAATGGATGTAGATGAGCGACTGGATTTCATAATGCGTGAGCCGACTGAGGAAGTCGTCACAGCAGATGAGCTCCACAAGCTGATCGAAACAAAGACTCATCCAAAACACTACATAGGCTTGGAAATATCCGGTATACTGCACATTGGTAGCCTTGTCATGACTGGATTTAAGATAAACGACTTTATGAAGGCCGGCATTAACACTACAGTCTTTCTAGCTGACTGGCATACGTACATAAATGACAAGATGGGAGGTGACTGGGAAAGGATAAAGAAAGTTTCACAATATTACACCGAGGCTTTCAAATTCTTCTGCCCTGGCGTCAACATAGTGCTTGGAAGCGACCTCTACAAGAGAACCAAAGATTACTGGGAGAACTTTGTGCACTTCTCAAAGCACATGACACTTGCAAGGACAATGAGATCTCTTACCATAATGGGTAGGAGCGAGGCTGAAAAGAACCTAGACTTGTCTCAGTTGCTATATCCTCCAATGCAGTCAGTTGACATAAAAGCGCTTGACCTTGATATTGTTCACGCTGGCATGGATCAGCGAAAGATCCACATGCTTGTGCGGGAGATCTTTCCCAAGCTTGGCTGGAAAGTTCCCGTGCTTGTGCATCATCATTTATTGCCGGGCCTGTCAGAGCCAGCGCGAATCCTTGGTGAAGAAACAGGCGAAGATACGAGGATATCGAGCAAGATGAGCAAGAGCAAGCCAGCAAGTGGAATCCTTATCCATGATGACGAAAAAACGATCCGCGACAAAATAGGTAAAGCATTTTGCCCTGTAGAAGTTGCAGCAGGTAATCCAATCCTGGAGCTAGTACGCTATGTGGTATTCCATGAGTTTGAAGAGTTTGTAATTGAGCGGCCTGCTAAATATGGCGGTAGGGTCTCATACACAAGTTACAAAGATATAGAGCATGATTTTGCTACAAAAAGGATCCATCCAATGGATCTGAAGAACTCAACTGCAACTTATATTAATAAGATAATTGAACCTGTTCGGAAGCACTTCGAGGGAAGAGAGCCTCAATTAAGTTAAATCAAGAAAAAGTAATGTGTTAATCTACTAATCTGTGGTATTATCTTTATTGCGTGCAAGAGATAGTTATAATCATCTTTCCCAAGTGCTTCATAACCGGTTTCTTCGTAATATTGATGATATCTGCCTAATACAAAGACGGTTACAACCTCACCTTAGTATTACCCTGTTGTACTATATGCGGCAGCATATATGCATGTGTGTTTTTTGCTGTTACGCTTTAGGTCCATTTTAGGTATACAATTGCTGATTTTTTAGATGTTAGTTAATTATACGATATTCCTTTCGTTGTTTATATATAATGAATCACTCTAGCAGGAATAGCTATATTTTTTCTGACATAGCCTGACCCCTCTAAGCAAGACACGTTAAGAGCCTCTTTTATAAAAAATTGTCCATACATAACAAAACCAAATTTGCAATAAATGCGTATAACTGATCGATGGGCTAGTATTATTTACCTAATGCATTATAGTCAAATAATATACGAATATATTTATTGAGTGTATAATGAACTTAGTCTCCAATGAGCGGAGAAGCAATTGCAAACTTTGACTCTTACGTCATGGTTGCTGTAGGGCTGTTCATTGCTGGCCTATTCACAGTGATGGTTTATGAAAGATCAAGCGCAAAAGCAAAACGGGACCAACAACAGCAGCGCACCGGGACAGCTGCAGACACTGAAAAGTGAGGACAATAATAATCCCTACCATGTCGAAGAAGATGTTATCCTAGACAAATTTCGAAGAGAAGGGTTTTCTTCTCTAACTACAATCCAGCGCAAGGTATTGCCTATAGTTTCAAGGAAAATAAACTGTCTGTTGGTTGCTCCTACGGGCTCTGGCAAGACTGAAGCCGCAGTCTTACCTGTGTTTACTATGCTTGCCCGCCAAGAGCATAGCACTGGCACAATTAGGGCAATATACATCACGCCTCTGCGTGCGCTCAATAACGATGTCTTTAGGCGTATCATACGATATGCGCAGTCTGAAGGCTTAAGGGTTGAAATCCGGCATGGCGATACTACCGCTTTGGCACGGAAAAAGATAGTCGAAAATCCTCCTGATGTGCTTATAACAACACCTGAATCCCTTGGAATAATTCTTACAAGTGACAGGATGCTGGCTGCTCTAAAGGGTTTACAATGGGCGATAGTAGACGAAGTTCATGAGCTGGTTGCCAATGAGCGCGGCGCTCATCTTTCAATCAGCCTTGAGAGATTGCAGGCCATATCAATGCAACCTGTAACGAGAATCGGACTTTCTGCTACAGTAGGAAACCTAAAGCAGGCGGCCCAGTTTATTTGTGGTGCTGATAGGCACAGTGCAGTACTTGTTGACCCTGCGAGTCGCGGCTATGACATTGACGTCAGGTTTGTAAAGGGATCACTCAACAATGTAGCCCACTTTGTTATGGAATATGTTAAGACCAACAACATCAAGGGTACGATCCTGCTTTTCACAAATACAAGGGACGAGGCAGAATACCTAGGCACCATCCTGAAGAATCAAGGTGATATCAAAGTAGATGTTCACCACGGCTCGCTTTCAAAGGAGATGCGTGAAGAGACAGAGCACACACTCCGATCTGGCACTGCAGGTATCGTTGTCTGCACAAGCTCCCTTGAGTTAGGCCTTGATATTGGTTCAGTAGATCTTGTTATCCACTATGGATCTCCTCGGCAAGTTTCAAAATTGATGCAAAGGATCGGTAGGAGCAGGCACAACCAAAGAAGCTTTGCAAAGGGCCTGATTGTCACTAACAACCCTGACGATGAGATAGAGTCCCTTGCAATAATTCACCGCATGAAAAAAGGCTCTATTGAGGAGCAAAAGATCCACGAAGGAGCGCTTGATGTTATGGCACATCATCTGGTTGGACTTGCAATGCAGAGTCGCAATCCTGTTAATATAAATGATGCATATGAGATTGTAACTCAGGCTCATCCGTTCAGAAACATCAGCCTCTTTGATGTTGAAAGCTGCCTTGACATACTGGCTGGACATAATGTCATTAAGTACGATCGCGAAACCCGTACCTACATCCGCAAGATAAAGGCGTACAAGTACTACTTCGAGAATGTCTCGATGATACCATATGTCTTGAAGTTTGAAGTAATTGATTCAATAAGCAAGCGCAGAATAGGCACACTTGACCAGCAGTTCGTCGGCGATTATGGCGAAAGAGGCAATGTGTTTGTACTCAAGGGGTCGCAATGGCGCATATTGTCCGTAGATGAAGTGCGTCTAGTCGTAAACGTTGAGCCTTTAGGTGGAGCGGCGATTAATATTCCCTACTGGGTCGGTGAAATGATCCCAGTTGATTTCAAGACTGCAGAAGAAGTTGGAGTCGTACGCAACCAGGCAGCAACTGGCAGGATCAAGCTGTCGACACCTATAATCGAGAGCACATTGAAGACGCTTAAGGTGATCCCTGATTCAAAGAACATTGTAGTTGAAAGCTATGCTTCACGCAACTTGCTTGTAATGCACTGTGCTCTTGGAACAAAGGTAAACAATACTATTGCATCCCTTTTATCAACAATATTGTCATCACAGATTGGATACATTGTCGAATCAAGGTCAGATGCCTACAGAATCATGTTTAGCTCAAGTGCAAGAATAACGCAAGGCAGGATTGAAGCTGCTTTAAGAGATGTCTATGACCTTGAGCCTGTCCTCATAGCTGCGCTGACAGGTACTCATAACATCAATTGGAAGGTGTGGATGGTCGCCAAAAGGTTTGGTATGATAAGCAAGGAAGCCGTATATGATAAAAAAGTAGCACGGATGATCTACGACCGATATTCTAAGACCCCGGTAAGTGCCGAATCTATACGAGAACTTGTACATGATAAATACGATATCCTGCAAACTCAGCAGGTGCTTGACGGCATAAAGCAAGGCAAGGTCATGATCCATTGGCTTGAGGTGAATGAATTTTCAGATCTCGCAAAGCCGATAATAGAACATTCCGCAAAGATGGCTGGAGCCATGCCTCTGAGCATTGAGAAGGGCGTTATTGAGCTTGTAAAAGAACGACTCGAAAAGACAAAACATCGCCTTGTCTGTATTCGCTGTGGTAAATGGGAGCGCGTAATGGAAACCAAGGATGTGCCTGAAGAATTATCATGTCCCCACTGTAGATCACGCCTTGTTAGTGCTACATTCTGGTCAGACGATGAAATGTCAAGAATAATTCGGAATCGCCTTGCTGGCGGTAAGCTGACGCCGGAGCAGAACCATAAGTTTGAACGTGCATGGAAGGTAGCATCGCTTGTAAACAACTTCGGTAGGACAGCGTTGATAGTGTTATCTGGGCACGGTGTCGGTGCAGACACCGCAGCAAGGATTCTGCGCAATTATGTCGACGATGAACACGTATATCGTAGTATCTATGAGGCAGAAAAGCAATATGTTATTACGCGGGGCTTTTGGAGCGATTAGCCAATGATCATCGATGATGATAATAACAAAAACTACTACTACTCTCTTCATTTCTCTTAAACATAAATCCTGCCGCTATGTTAGCGACCCCTATGAAATAGGCTGATTGTTCTTTGTCCTTTCCCAAATGTCTGCAACTACTTCAGGTAAGGTTTCTTCTATGGAGCCGTTGAATTTGGTTTGCCATAATCTAGCAACGTACTCACCAGCAGTAGTTTTGTTCTCAAGACGCTTTTCAAGTATGTTCAGAAAATCCGGCTTAATTCCAAGGTCGGAAACGCCCTTCCGTGCGTATGCAAGTTGGCTCCTGACCGTTTCACTGATGTTAAAATGCGACTTAGCGTTAAAGCCAGATCTTATAACAGCTTGTCTCTCCTCCCTGACAGCTGATAAGGGGCGCAACTCTCTTTCTTCGTGGATAGCTCTATGCAGATAACCTGTGAAAAACTCTATCATTGCCATCATGGTCTTTGGTGTAGGTTGTACAGACATAACTCTTGTCTCGACTCTGTAAAAACCTGTGTTAATTCTGATGCGGGCGTCATCATGACGCTCTTTTACCATTTCAAAGTAGTCCTTTGCAACCACAGGTTTTCTTGAAATGATGTAGTCAATGTAATCTTCTACACCATCGAGGTACCGCGATATACTTGGGAACCCTGAGTTTTGTTGCTCTGACTGATCATAGAGGTAAATTCTTGGCTCATGGAACGAAAACACTTTGCCTCCGAAAAGTCTGCTATTTGCTCCAAGCAATATTACAGATGGAATTAAATTCAGAATGTAATTGAACATTTGAGCCGTAAAGTGGGGATTTTTTCCCTGCAAATGGAGATGGAAGCCCTGAATTGCAGCTGCCACATGAAGTGCTTTGAACTTTTGCCCGTCAATTTCTACATCTGGGATTCTATTCTGCCACCTTGCGAGTCGTAGGTAGCGCGGCTTCTTGGTGATAAGACCGTCCTTTAAAATGTGAGGGGATGGGTTCGATCCTAAAAATACTGGGAATACCTCATTCTTGTAGACTTTGTTGACCATTCGATTGAGGTGTTCTATGAATTCCTCGAACTGCAAATTCAGCTGTGCAAGGTGCTCAAAGGAAACCGGCTCTGTCCTGTATTCCAGCTGGCATATGCCATATTCAAAGTCAATATCATGATATTGTTGTAGGAGCTCGATAAGGGGCTTGGCGTCAACTGGTATCCCTTTATTGTCAATAAGACATATTTCGATCTCTACTCCTACCTTGAAATTCTCCTCAATTCTTGAGGCGTGACTGCGAACTCGTCTCTTGATCTCCTCTGCCTGCTTTATGATGTTGCTGGCAGTGTCTGAAGTAGCAAGCACTATAACAGAAATTACTTGATTGCTTAATTTGGCTTTCTAGCTCAACTTTGCGATTGAAGAATAGGGTCGCAGAGTTAACTCTGCCTTGCCTTCGCGTCCTGCTCCTGCGGTCACGCCTGCTAATCTTATCCTGTCGCCTACACTTAGCTTGTTGACGCCAGCACTCTGGTTACGCCATCCAACTAGCCTGATCTCCCCTGTATCGTCGCCAAGCAAGGTTGATGTCATAGGTACGCTCTCGCCTGACTTTGTGTTCACTTCTGTAGTCTCGGGTGCCTGAAGGACAATTGCCTCAATGATATATGGATCCTGTGAAATCTGAACATCTTGTATCTTTCTTTCAAATTTTGACTTTCCTGGAAACGATGCGTCATCGTCTGTCACTCTGACATATGACTCGTCCTTTGACAGCGTGATTGAATTGCCCAGTATCCTTGAGGGCACACACTCGATCATTGTACCTTCATTCAATTGCTTGGAGCTGATCAGTGAATTATCGATGGTAAGTATAAGTGGGCTACCTGCCCTGTCGACTGCAAGACACATAAAGCTACCTTTCCCTGTTTCTTCACCAATAGAGATGACTCGAAGTGGCATTACCTCTAAATCTTCTTGAGAACTTGAGAACTGAAGTATTGTGCCCTCGTCACCATGGATCTCAAAGTCGCCGCTGCCATACTGTGGATTACCTTGCTTTACTCTAACACCAATCAGCTGCACCTTAGAACCTGTCTTGAACACCTTGGGAACTGTTGACTCATCGACATTCCAAATTACTGCTCGCAGCGAGCGAGTACCTGTTTCATCTGATAGTTGTAGCTGAAGAGACTTATTTACCTCTCCCCTTGGATTGACAAAATCAGTTACTCTGGGGTTGGAACTGACGATACCAGAAATGACTGTATTGTCCTGCAGAGAATTTACTGCATCAACTGTCACAGTCAGTGAATCAATTGTAGGGATTGATGAATCATCTGGCATAGTCTCAATTGTACTATAATTACCGAGGTTGATCACTGGTTTGCCGTCAAGACCTGCTCTAACGTACCCTTTTACTATCTTGATCATGTCGCCAGCCCGTAGACGCATTTCGTCCGGTATCGTCGTGTGTTTGTCCCATAGCTTAACCTTGGCCCTTGCATCTTTGTCATATATCACAAGTGTGCGGGTAGTGGCCTGCTCGTTACTATCTCTTTTGGTGAACCTGTGGATAGGGTAAATGTTCATGATCCTGCCTACGACTGTGGCCTCCTTTGCCCCTATGTAAATATCCTTGAGCCCTGTCTGCATCTTGGAAATATTGTCAAATGATACGCCAAGGTCGGCCGCAACAAGGAAGAGCGCGCCTTGGTCAGTAAGATAGCCTGCACCCACCTTGCGCTTTTTTTCATCAATTAAGTCTCTAACCTGCTCTGGGTCCAACTCAGGGTGCTGTCGTAGAAGGATCTCCAGCATTCCCTTAAAATCGTGGGACGACGACAAGCTTACAATGAACCTCCAGTCTGAATTAACCAATGCTATTCACTTGCCTATATATCTTGGTAGAGGTGTAACTGAGAGAGAAAAAAATATCGTTTGTTCATCTGCAAGATGTTTGTTCCCATGGTGAGATTTGTGCAATAAATTCGGTCTGATAGTTATAGCGATTCGCTTGTATATACTCCAACAAAGGTGGCATCACAAAAAAATTGCAACACACATCTTTCTCTCTTTCTACCTCACTTACTGAAATGGTTATCTGGACTCTAGATAAAGGCAGAAATTAGACTTTTTTGCGCACTTATCTACGAATGGAACATTGTGTCCAAGTTTCTGACCTGCGCAAAAGCTATGGAAAGGTACATGCAGTAGACGGAATATCATTTGATGTGGAATATGGTAGAGTATTTGGCTTTCTTGGTCCAAACGGCGCAGGCAAGACCACTACCATAAAAGTGCTCACGACACTAGTAAATCCAACATCAGGGATAGTTAAGATCTTTGACAAGGACGTTGTAAAGCACTCACGGGAAATTAGAAAGCGGATGGGAGTAGTGCTACAGGAGCCCAGCTTTGAGGCTAATTTGACTGTAGAGCGTGCTCTCGAACTATATGGGCTAATGTGGGGTATGCCTGGTGAAAAGAGGCGTGACAGAGCAAGAGATCTCTTGGAAAGATTTGAGCTTGTACCATTCAGCAATACAAAGAACGACGAGTTGTCTATAGGTCAGCGTAGGCGCGTACAAGTTGCAAGGGAATTTATGCATGACATGGATCTGCTGTTCCTAGACGAACCTACCGTAGGTCTCGACCCAACTGCGAGGCGAACATTGCTCGATTATGTTAAAAAGCATGTTCAAGGTGGGCTGACTGTATTTTTCACAACCCACATCATGGAAGAAGCAGAATATTTGTGTGATGAAATAGCAATAATCAATAAAGGTAAAATAATTGCTACCGACACACCTGGAGGCCTGAAGCAAAAATATGGAGGTGTCAAGGCAGTAGAGATCAAACTAAAGGATTCAACAGCGCAGTCAGTCATGCGGATCGTCGGGCAGATAGCTGATGGCTCTGTGATTGAGATGACAGCACAAGACACGATAAGGATAAGCTCGACAGAAGCTCAGGAGATGCTAGTCAAAGTAATCGAGTCGCTTTCAAAAAATGCAGTTCAGATAGAGAGTGTCTCTATGAACCCGCCTACACTTGAAGAAGTGTTTCTTACTGTTATTGGAAGCAGAACTTAGATCTTCATCCTCATCATCGAAAATGTGGCGAGAAAGAATACTGCTGCAGTCACCGCTGTGATCACTCCAACCTCAATATTTGTAAATAGGTCTATGTTGTTAAAGATACCTGCCCTCGTAATATCGACGATATATGTCAGGGGGTTGATGTAAAATGCGGTGCTTAGTGCTCCCGGAACTCCCTGAGTAGGATAGAACGCAGTGCTGACAAATGAAAAAAATAGGAACACGCTGTTGACTATGACATTAAAACCCTCGCTGCTCTTCAGTCGTGTAGATATAATTATTGCAATAGAGCCAAAGAATATTGCGCCCGTTATGAGAGCGTAGAGCACGTATAGTGATCCTACAAGAGTAGGTTGCGCGCTTCCAACAAGTGTCGGAGTGCCAGCTATGAGGATAAGTCCTGCGCTTGCAAGACCCATCAACATGATGGTGATAATTGTGCCAGCAATATACTCCATTCTTGCAAAGGGCATCACCAGTATCTGTTGAAACATACCGTTTCGCTTGTCGTTCCATATTATGCTGCCCGCAATTGTGCTACTATTCATCATATTAAAGCCGATCATGCCTGCAGCCAGGTATGCTGGATATGGTACAGTAGTGGTTGTACCACCCACTGGGACCCCTTGATTCCCGATGAGGCCTGAATACGAATAACCCGCGATGAATATGTATACTATGGGAAATACGACTTGCCATACTAGGAAGACCTTGTCAATTGAAGCCACAATGTTTCTGTATAGCAGTATTGCAACAGCGTTCAATACTAGGGGTCGCTAGGTCTTTTGATGTTGAGGTATATTAATCATCTTTGAAAATCCTTATTAGTATTGCAGACTCTTGTTGACAAATATCACATTTTGATTGTCTCCCACTTTACAAATGATAGGCGGTGGGCTTGTCAAGTAGTAGAATAATATCCCCCATTACGTATAGAGACGTCCGGGACACTATGTATTTTGATTATAATGGACCATATTTTTGGCCTTCTTTCAATCTTCACTCCCTATATCTCAATTCACTACAGAAGATTCGGAATCTAAATTTAGCACCTTTAAAACCACGGGGACCTTTGGGCACACAACCTCAGATGTATCTTTGAATCCTCTAATGATACTAGATTTAAATAACTTGCATCCGAAATCTATGTCTGCGCATAGATCATGATTGCTGAAGACATGGCTGAAAAAAGATTGCGAGGATCTGGCGGTTATGCTGTTGCAAGAGTAACAGACGAAGAGCAAAAGAAGGGAAATCTTGGAGGTCCCGAGTTGTTCTTGGCCGGCATTGGCAGACTTGAAGAGGACAGGTTTGTGAAACACTATTGTAACAAATGTGAAAAAGCATACGAAGGCTCACCCGCATTAGTTTTTGAAAACCCAAATGAAGAGCTTGGAGAAGGCGTCACACTTATTGAAAAGGGTGAGTACAAGTGCAAGACATGTAATGCCACAATTGCACAATATCGCAAATTTGACGCTCCTCCTCAAACGCCGCCGCAACAGCAAGAGGCTACAAATACTACTCCTGTTCAAGCATCAGGCTCAAGGGTAGAAGTAGAGGAGCGGCTGGCTTCTTCTCAGTCTGACCTTGCTGTCGATCCAACAACAGCATCAACAACTGCAATTACAAGTGATAGCTTTTTCCCCATGCAATCTCTTGTTGGCATGTCTGCCTACGATAGCGAGGCGATGCTAATTGGAAAGGTTGAGCAAATAGGTCTGCGTAAGGTTGGTGGAGGAGGAAATGCGCATATAACTATCAAGATAGGTGAAAAAGAAGTACCATGGGACGGCATATCAAAAATAGGAGACATTATCCTGCTCAAAACTGCTGAAACCAAGCCCGCTGGAACATTTGGAGGTAAATGTTCTGCCTGCGGCTACCAAAACGAGTCTGATGCTGTGTTTTGTGCAGAGTGCGGTACCAAGCTATAGTAGGGCTGCTGATGCTTATTACTGGTTGAGAATTATTCTGGCGTCGACTACTCTGGCTCCTTTTCCTTCTTCAAGTACCAAAAGTGGATTGATGTCAAATTCCTTTATCTCTGGAAAGTCGACCACAAGCTGTGACAGCCTCTGAAGTGAATCCGCGATTGCTTTTAGATCCGATGGCTTTTCCCCTCTGACGCCCTTTAGAAGTTTTATGGTCTTAATGGACTCGACCATATTGATCGCTTCTTGCTCATCAATGGGTGCGACTCTAAAGACAACGTCCTTGAGCACTTCAACATAGATGCCGCCAAGGCCAAACATGATGACTGGTCCAAACGTAGGGTCTTGGCTTGCACCAAGTATAGTTTCCTTGGCCGACTTGACCATTTCCTGAACAAGCACACCCTTTATCTTGGCGTCTGACTTGTACTTTAGCGCGTTCTCTGTTATTGCCCTAAAAGCGCTCTTTAATTCATCGTCGGTCTTGACGCCTACCTTGACACCGCCTGCGTCTGACTTGTGGATGATGTCAGGAGAAACTATCTTCATGACCAGTGGATAGCCTATCTGCCTTGCTGCATCAATACCCTCTTGCTCTGTAGTGCACAGGATGTTCTGTGGAGTTGGAAATCCGTAGGCCTGGAGCACTTCGTAGCCTTCTTCCTCAAGCAAGTTCGCCCTTCCATGTTTGCGGACGTTCTCAAAGATCGACTTTGCTTTATCTGTATCTCTTGTAAATTGGAGAGTAGGTGCCTTAGTTGAAGCTTTATCAACCCATTTCTTAAAGTCATACATTGCCTTGAGCGTCTTTATCGCCGGCTCTGAGTACAGATAGTATGGGATGCCGCCTTCTGACATGATTCCCCTGTTTTCTATCCCTTCAGCAAGTCCCATCAGCGACGCAAGTATTGTCTTGTTTGGGAATTGCTGGGACATCTTGACAAGAACCCTTGCAAGATCGTCGTAGTTGAGCGTGGCTGAAGGGGTACACATTGTCACAACAGAGCCCACATTGGGATGCGCCAAAACTAGAAGCAATACTTTTTCAAACCTCAGGTAATCCGCATCGCCAACAATATCGACAGGGTTCCTAGGCGAACCGTAGGGTGGTATAACCGCAGCTATCTCATCTCTTATAGATGAAATGTCTGCCATCTTCAATCCGTACTTAGAGCAGGCATCAGTTGAAATAATAGCCGGACCACCAGCATTCGACACAATAACAACATCGCCATCTGGTAGAGGTTGCTTTGAAAATGCAGTGGCAAGATCGAATAGCTCCCCCATTGTATCAACTCTAATCACGCCACATTGGGCAAAGGCTGCTTCATAGTTTGCATCAGAACCCCCAAGCGCGCCTGTATGTGAAGCGGCTGCCTTTGCGCCTTCTGCAGTCCTGCCAGACTTTAACACAATTATTGGCTTTTTTCTTTCAGTAGTTATCTTCTTTGCAATTTCCATGAACCGTCTTGCATTGCGGATATCTTCGAGGTACATCACGATGACTCTAGTGTCCTCATCTTCTGCCAATAGCTCCAAGACATCACTCTCATCCATGTCCACCTTGTTACCCATGCTAATGACTTTTGAAAAGCCGATGTTCTGAGCTTCTGCGTCCTCTACAGTTGCGGCACAGATGGCCCCGCTCTGTGATACAAGAGCAATGTTGCCATATTTTGGAGTAATCTTTAGAAACGTGGAATTCATTATGTTATCCCTTGAAAAGCTCATTATTCCAAGGCAGTTTGGACCAATGACTTTGATAGCATATTTCTTGGCAATTTCGCCAACCTCTCTTTCCAGCTTAGCACCAGCCTCGTCTACCTCTTTGAAACCTGCGGAAACAATGATTGCACCCTTGATTCCCTTTTTGCCGACCTCTTCCATGACGGCAGGGGTGAATTTGCTTGGTGCCGCAACTACTGCAAGATCTATAGAACCTGGAATATCGAGTACGTTCTTGTATGCCGTCAGGCCGCCTACTGTAGGATTTGATGGGGTAACTGGGTAAATCTTGCCCTTGAAGTTCTTTGCAATATTGTAAAAGATAGTCTTACCTACTCCCGGCTTTTCTGAAGCCCCAATTATAGCGATCGACTTGGGAGAAAAGAAGATCGAATTTGACATCAAGTGAAGGGCATCTAAGGCTGGTTATAAATGATTCATATGGATATCTTTTTTACTGTCAGAAGTGGAATAATATAATACTGCCAATGGCAAGTGGTATTTTGGTAATACTAGTAATCCCTGCGATCATAGCATTTGTTTTCGGAATATGGGTATTTTATAGTGTGGTGGTTGATGTGTCAGATAGGGAAACATCGCAATTTACTGTAGTGGGGCCTGACACGATCAGGATGAAGATTGACCCTCCTGAGTAGAAGCAGCAGCTCTTAATTTAATGACCCGAGAAACATCAGAACTAGGATGTTTGGATATCAAATTAACAAACAAAAGTAGCCAAATATCCAAAAAGTAACCTTTATTTTAATTATAAAATCTCTACACAATGTATTGAGTGCAATAAACGAAATAGTAGATGCTGAAATGGATGGTCTAATTTCAGACCTCCAGATCTTGATAAGGCAGCCAAGTGTTTCTGCAAGAAAGCAGGGCCTAGTCGAGTGCGCCAACCTTGTTGCAAAAATAATGCGCAAGGCAGGCATCAGTTCTGAAGTTCTCTACCTTGACGATAAGAGTATCCCACCCATCGTTTATGGCGAACTAAAATCAAAATCAAATCCTAACAAGACTATTTTGTTCTATAACCACTACGATGTGCAGCCAGAAGAACCACTCGAGCTATGGGAGAACGATCCATTCAGTGGAAAGGTCGAGGGTAACTACGTGTTTGGCAGAGGTTCTGCTGACGATAAGGGCGAACTGATTACTCGCATCAAGGCAGTTGAATATTGGTTGAAAAATACAGATGATATTCCTTGCAATGTCAAGTTCATGGTCGAAGGAGAGGAGGAGGTCGGAAGCGTGCATGTAGAGCAGTACCTCAATAGATACAGCACTAGGCTTTCATGCGACGGCGTGATATGGGAGTTTGGATATGTGGACGCTAAAGATAGGCCCATAATCAGCCTCGGGATGAAGGGGCTGCTATATGTTGAGTTGATAGCAAAGGGGCCAGTGCGTGACGCCCATTCAAGTCTGGCAGTGCTTATTGAAAACCCTGCATGGCGCCTTATATATGCACTCAGCACATTGCGGGATCAGACTGGCAAGATATTGATCAAAGATTGGTACAAGGAAGTACTGCCATTTACAGAGCAAGAACAATCTGCAATAGCAAGCGAGCCCTTTGATGTGGAGGAGTTTAAGAAAGAGTACGGCGTCAGCAAGTTTGTTGCCGATGCAAAGGGAACCGACATAAAAAAAGCGCATGTAGGAATGCCTACCTGCAATATTGCCGGCTTTAACTCAGGCTACGTCGGAGAAGGCGCAAAAACGGTATTGCCCTCCCATGCAGTAGTTAAAATAGATTTTAGGCTTGTGCCAGGCATGGTGCCGGAAAAGCAACTTGAGCGGCTAAAGAATCACTTAAAGGAGTATGGCTTTTCAGACATCGAGGTCAAGCTTATCCACGGAGAGGCTGCGGCAAGGACGCCCCTCAGTGCCTCGTTTGTCAGACAGGTGGAACAGGCAGCAAAAGAAACCTTTGGTTCGGCGATAATAAGTGTGTCTTCTGCTGGCACGGGTCCGATGTACTCTTTTGCAAAAGTGCTCAAGGCTCCTTGTATCTCGATCGGTAGCACCTACATGTTTGCCCGCATACACTCTCCAAATGAATTTGCAAGGATTGATCTATTAAACAAGACAACTAAGTGTATTGGAAGAGTGATGGAAAGATTTGCCCACTAGAGATGGAACCGCCTGAATCAAGAATCAAGCGAGTAGCTCACAATTTGTATCTTGAATCATGGTACTGTGTTCTGGATATCTCACTGCTAGATACATAGCCAAGAAGTAAAAACACCCTGCAATAGATAGTGGATGGGGAGAGATTCGAACTCTCGACCACCTGTGTGTAAGACAGGTATCCTAACCAGGCTAGACTACCCATCCGGCAGGCTGCTCGTCACTTGAGCATATCGATATTAATAGTATTTGGAGTTGCGGAGTTGCCTACTCCTAAAAAATAGCCGCAATTATAATATCTGCCAGGAAAGGACATAGTTTCTTCAGATGAGCAAGATGTATTAGATACGTTGCTCAACTTATTCTATGTCAGATGATGAGTATCGAAAATTGTCCCAGAGTGAGATAGAGCAGGAGGTACGCGAGCTTGATAACTGGAAGGTTGTTAATGGCAAGATAAACAAGACATTTGAGTTTGACGACTTTGTGCAGGCATTTGGATTTATGACAAAAGTTGCAATGAACGCAGAAAAGATGAATCACCATCCAGAATGGTTTAATGTTTACAACCGCGTTAGGATCGACCTTGTGACACATGATGTCAATGGCATAAGCAACTATGATATTGAGCTTGCGAGGATCATTGATTCTATTGCCAAAGGCTAAATGTATGCTTTAGGATTAAAAGCAGCTTATGGCGTCGTTGTTATTGTTATTTTTTTATTTTTTATTTCCATTTATTCTCTACTGTGCTCGTGCTATTCAGACGTAGCAGACAAGTTGGGATGAAACCATAGTTACAATGCTGGTAATAGATCTCAAAAAGAAACTGCTTCTTATAGCATGGTAAGTATTCAAGATCTACTTAATCATATTTATCATATAACTTTTCCTTCGCTACTGCGCTGCCTACCATTATACAATAGTCATTCTTGTCCCTCGCGGGATTCTTATACTGTGGTGTAATAAGTCTTTGTACGAATGAGGTAGATGAATATGGTATCTTTTCCAGTTGTTGACCTTGCAGCTAAGAAAGGCTACTGGATTAATGAATTAGAGTCGCTTGGCATATCACCTAAAGAGATTGAAAGAGATTATGAAAACGAGTCTGACTGCATCAAGGAACTTGCAGATCATGTGGAAAATATCAAACAGGCATTATACCAAGAATACAAGACTTCCTATAGCGAAAGGATGATACAGCTAGAAGAAGATAAAAACGCCATCGTTGTTTAGCAGAAAACAATATCAAGAATTTCAGAAAAATTAAGACTGCCCTTATGTTCAGAAATAAGCAATGACACATGTGATACAGATGAGCACAACTTAGGCAGGCATAGGATTATCACAACAGAATTCTCAAGATACAGGCAATTCCTATTCCGCTTTATTTGCGGTAGCAAGTATATATGCAGCTATATGCTAAACACCGATAGCTTGCGGTAAGACAGCGGTATGCGGAAGCCAGCTAAGAGAGATAAATAATCCGTTTTAGATCTGTTAATTCAGTTTGTTATCATGTTACAGGAATAATGTTAGCTCTTGAAGTAGGAATTTTTAATGTAACAACTCCATCCAAATATGTTGCAATTCCACTGACTTTTTCTCCTTCTTTGACCGATATAGGCAATGATATTCTTTTATCTATTTGAATAGGTCTCTGTTTATAGATCATAGTGCCCAGTCTTTCATCCTCTGATTCCATTCTTTTTGCTCTTATTGAGAGGAGATCTTCTTCGATACTAATTTTGATTTCCTCTCTCTTAAAACCTGGTAAGTCGATCCTGACAATAAGGCCAGTTTCATCTTCATACATATCTATTGCTGGCATTACAAATTCGTAAAACTCACGTGATCTTTTACCTACCTCTCGAGACAACTCCCGAGCTGCATAGTGGATTAAAGTCATGCAACTTTACATTTCGTGTTCATTGCATAAATATTTTCTACCAGCATTTACCATGAACACAAACATTGCATCATTCAGCCAGAGTGGTTATTATATGCTAGTAACGCCGCAATGGTCTTGGCATCATTAATCTTGCCATTGAGACATTTCTTGATCGCTGCACTCAGCATTATCTTCTTTATCCTGATATTCTCATCGTCGTCGAGAGGACCCCTAGTTATTTCTCTCAAGTTTGTAGCAACAAATACGTGCATCAACTCTGTAGAGTAGCCTGGCGCAAGATAGCATTTCAACAATGGTCTGAGAGTGCCGGTGTAGCCGATCTCTTCTCTCATTTCGCGAAATGCTGCCTCTCTTGGCGTTTCATCCTTTTCTATCTTTCCTGCTGGAATCTCCAGCAGTATCTTGTTTGCCGCATGGCGGTACTGTGTAACGAGAATAACGCTGCTATCTCTCAGAGCCACTATGCCGACAGAGTTCTGATGTCTGACAATTTCCTTATCTACAATTTTACCATTTAGCGAGAATTTGTCTTTTCTAAGGCTGAGGCCACCAGAATAGATCCTGCTACTTTCAATTATTCTAACACTTCTCATCTCCATACAGATGGCTGGTTTAAGATTAAACACATTCGTTAATTTTATATCAGATCGACGTATGCTTTCCTACGTGGAGTTCATTGACGGTGACGGCGACATTATTGTGCCCAAGGCCGTCAAGCCGATAATTGATCTCAAGGAGACTCCCCTTGGCAGCAAAAAGGGAGTCAACAAGCATTATCGACGTGGCAGCCTTCACATCCGGGATTATGATACGCATCATACTGTCCATGTTGACAGATTGGATCCAGTAAGCAACCCCCTTGGGCACCTGCTTATGGATGCTCTGGAGTACTTTGCAGGTGCGACAGCTGCATTCACAGTCGGCAGGCACTTAGGCACAACAAACTACAATATGCGCAAAAAGGACGGGAAGAGCACAAAGGATGCTGTCATCGACGCGATTCTGACTGGATACATCACCGGCTCTGGAACTGGCAACCTTGTTTTTAACATGACCCACTCGCTGAAAAAGAAAAGGAGTGAATAAGCTCGACGGAAAGCCCCACCCAGATCAGAAAAGAAGACACGACCTCTGTCAAAGAAGCAGTACCAGTCTATCCTCATCCTTCAAAATTGCATGTTGTTAAGGTAGTGCTCAAGCTTTTACCCATTGTAATAGATTTACGGCGAGACAGGCGCGAATGGGTGAAGCGTGAGGGCAAAAATGTTGATGAAGAAAAGTACCGTCGGCACGCTCGTAAAGTGCTCAAAACGTTCATTGATCTTGGGCCGTCATACATCAAACTCGGCCAGTGGCTTTCAACCCGGGTAGATATCTTGCCGCAACCTTATCTTGAAGTGCTCTCAAAATTGCAGGATGATGTTCCCCCTGCCCAGTTCTCCCAGGTAAAACCAATACTTGAAAACGAGTTAGGCAGAATAGAGGATGCATTTGAAGAGTTTGATACTGCTCCTCTGTCTGGAGCAAGCCTTGGTCAGGTCTACTTGGCAAAGTATGATGGTAAGCAGGTTATAGTCAAGGTATCTAGGCCAAATATTGAAAGAGTAATCGAAGATGACATTTACGTTATGAAAAAGATATTGCCTCTTGCAACACGATTTATCGACCCTAACCTGCGATTCTCGGCAGAAGGCATGATGACACAGTTCATTGAGACGGTACATGAGGAGATGGACTATCGAATAGAAGCGGAGAACCTAATTACAATCAAGCGCAATCTGACAGGCGATCCCTCAGTCATAGTACCAGACATATTCTTAGAGAGGACTAGTAAACATGTGCTTACAATGAAATACATTCCAGGAGTCAAGATAACTGACATTCCAAGGCTGGATGAAAAAAGGATTGACAGAGAAAAGCTTGTAATGCGCGTACATAGACTTTTCTTCAAGATGCTTCTTCGTCACAATATCTTTCATGCAGATCCTCATCCGGGCAACATTTCAGTTGCAGATGATGGCCGCTTGATACTGTACGACTTTGGGATGGTAGGACGGCTTGACAGCGAGACTCGTATCCTGCTTATCCGACTCTATCTTGGCTTAATAGATAAGGATCCTGAGAGGACTGTTAATGTACTGATAGAACTTGGAACACTTGAGCCAACAGTGAATCGTTACATAGTTGAGCGAGGCATTGCACTCAGTATCCAATCACTACATGGTAGACAGGTCGACAGAATGGAGGTAAAGGCACTAGTAGACCTTGCAAATAAGACGATGAGCCGATTTCCTTTCCGACTTCCAAAGAATCTTGCGCTTTACATGCGTATGTCTTCTATCCTTGAGGGCATCTATTATCACCATAAGGTGTCATTCCAGTTCGTTAAGGTGCTTGCAGGTCTACTTGAAGAAGAGGGTCTTTTACGTGACGCTTACATCGAGGAAGTCAAAATATCTGCAAAGAAGTTCGCAAAGGGAATTCAGGATTCGGTAAGTGTTGCGCCGCTGCTAAAGACGTACCTTGAGACAAAAGGGGTCCATGATGGCGGATATGAGAAAAATAATAGCGTACTTGCAGCAAGTATACTTGGTTCTGCATTGTTCATTGGATCAGCTTTGATATTGCCATACAACTTTTATCTTGCGTACGGCGGCTTTGCCGCATCTGCCGTGGCAGTTGCAGTCGCACTGAAAAAGAAAATTTAGATGTATATATGCTGGGAAGGTCGTCGCTGCTGAACTAGGATATGGCATAATAGCCTTACTATCAATTAGATCTAATTTTCATTATGCGCTTTTGCATCTATTTGAAAATTACTGCGCTTCTATTTGATCTGTTGAAACTGTCTCGCTTATGGAATCCATAACTATATAGTCAAGTCTCCAGTGCTAAGTGTTCATCAAATTCCATCAGCACTGTAATATGGATGCAAATTAGCGCCACAACTGGCGCATTATTAAAAAACACAATAGTATGATGAGCATTACATATGGTAATGCATATTCTGTGATCAACTTCACTCTCTTTAAATCATTTCACTTTTCACGTAGAGCCTTTACTGTGGTGGCTGAAAAGTAGCAAAAAATCGAGTATGTATACTTACGTTATTGGAATATTTGTTGATTTGGGCATAGGTATTCTGAGTGTTACGATACCATTTTCATAAGTCGCCTTGCCCTCCACCTTTTCTTGGTCTTCGTCAAATGATATTGGCAACAGGACTCTTTTGTCTATCCTAAGTGGCCTATGTCTGTAGTAGACCGTACCAAGAACCTCTGCCTGCTCTCTTTTGGCAGCTATGTATAAGACATTGCCGATAATTCTGAGGTTAATATCTTTCTTGGCAAAGCCTGGCAGATCAATGGTGATTACTAGATCGTTGACCTCTTCTATTATGTCAATTGCTGGCATGACAAACTCATAAAATTCTCTAGATCTGCTATCCAGCTCCTTGGCCAGCTCCCTTGCTACATATCTTCCAATGCCCACAGCGTAATATAACTTCCACAAGACGATATAAATCCTTATTTTTCTGTCCTAAATTTAACAAAGTAAAAATACTTCGGTGTTGATATCACCCAGTCAATGTATGCTGGTTCTTACGAGATGCCGAACTGCAATGCCTGTGGTAGGCAAGTGAGACCTGGGGAGCTGTCTGAAAATTTCAGCTGTCCAAAATGCAGAAACGCAACAATATGGCGATGCGAGGGCTGTAAGGGCAAACAAAAAAAGTATCAGTGCACCGCTTGCGGTCATAAAGGCCGCTAAGTAAGGACTTTGAAAAAGTTTGTAACAAGCTCTCTTTGGTCCTGCTGCATCGTGATAACAGCTTCTATCAGCTCTTTTTCGACTATTATCTGCTTAGATATTACTGACCTCATCTTCTTGATGTCAAGTGGTACAATGCTATCGATTGCCCCGGTGCTGTAGGCGTAAATGTATTCATTGATGATCTTTGAAACAAATGCCGGTGCAACCAATATTAGAAATAGCATACTCTCTTTCATTATCTTGGAATCCGAGTCACTTGCCGACAGTGATGAGATGTATGACCTTAGCAGATGCATACGATTATCGCTCAGCTCCTCAATTGATGACGCTACCAAAATGCCTGTGTCTGTCAGTTCGTAGAATGGCACTCCTTCTAACTGGAGCGCCTTTGGTCCCCTCCTCAAAGGCAGCCTACCGCCTTCCCTTACTACACCTGCTGGAATGAGAACTTCGTCAAGATCACGGAATATGCCCGAGTAGATGTTTTGCCATAGAATACCATGCTGCTTGGCAATGGCATGTGCTATAGAAGTCCTGGTGCGAAGATCTGGACTCTGCTCTGTGGCCAGATGTGCAATGATACCGCGCTGCCTCTTTGCCTCGCCAGTAAACTTGTTCTTGCGAGTCTTGAAGGTATCAAATATGGCAATAGTTGATTTTTTCATTTGCCCTCAAGCACACTCCGCAAGGTTAATTTTTACAACAGTCTGTTAATATTTTAATTTGTTGTTTTTCTGAATTAAATTTCAATATGTGTGCGATATATTATATACAAACGAGCGGCGGCACTTGCAAATAAACTCGACATACCTTCTTTAGAGAATTATCTTAGCCTTTAAACTATTTTCGTATACTCTCCCATAAATTTCATATTGCAGGTAAAGACCTTTGAATCCTTTTATTGATGCATACCCGACCTTAGGCAGTGACAACACGAGGCAAGATAATCGTAATAGAAGGTACCGATAAGGCTGGCAAGGGCAGCCAATCTCGTATGCTTGCAGAGACTCTGAAGGCTTCGGGAAAGATTTGTGTCATTGTTGACTTCCCTGATTACGCTACGCCCATTGGAATAGAAATAAAAGCATTCCTTGAGGGTAAGCGTGATTATCCCTCAGAAGTCAAGCACCTCCTGTTCTCCGCAAACAGGTGGGAAAAAAAAAGAGATATCGAGAGCATGCTTGAAAATGGTACGATTATTGTAATGAATCGGTACTGGCAGTCAAATCTTGTCTATGGAGTGGCAAATGGCATGGACATCAATTGGCTTCTTCGACTTGACATGGGTCTGCCAAAGGAAGATATTGTGCTTTTGATCTTGGTCAATCCAAGCATATCTGCCAAGCGCGCCAAGACGCAGGACGTGTTTGAGTCCAATGCTCAGCTAGCGTCAGACGCCTATAAGAACTACCTAAAGTTTGCAAAGCAGTTCCGATGGAAGGTCATTGATGGCTCCAAGAGTAGGGAGCAGGTTCACCAAGAAATAATGAAGATAATAAGGAGAGAAGTTAAAGTTTAAGTCCTGTTATCTTAAGATACAAGACAAGTAACCAACATGGATTTCGCAGGCGAAATAACAGATCCTATCCATAAATATATCCGATTTTCGCAGGTTGAAAAACATCTTATTGATAGCCCTGCTTTTCAGCGCCTGCGGAGGATAAGACAACTGGCTGGCGCACATCTAGTCTACCCTAGTGCGCAGCACTCGCGATTTGAGCACTCCCTCGGCGTAATGCATATCGCTGGCCTGGCAGGCGAAACATTACTTGACAAGGGATACATCGATCACGCCGAAATAGTACAGGATCTAAGGCTTGGAGCGCTGT
>DATFCN010000137.1:0-5264 GCA_035253045.1 Nitrososphaera sp. | reverse complement strand
CTAGCTACTACTACCGCTCCCTTCTCACCCTCTTCCCCCTCCTCATCAACGATGCCCAACGCCACTGAATCCTTGAGAAATATTACTACTGGCGGAGGCGGATTAACTAATGCTACTACAAATGCCACTACAAATGCCACTGCTGGTGCCATATCAGAAATCGTCAATGATAGATTAGAAAACACTACAAGCGCTTTAGAAAATACAACATCTGCATTAACCAATGCTACAAAGGCCTTGCAAAACATTTCTAGCATAATTCCTGCTGCTGGACCCTCATCACTGCCCTCCACTCCTACTGCTATTACTAGTACAGGCTCAGTTAATACTACTACAGTTATTAATTCAATCTTTGAAAATAATCTTCCAGCTGTTTTCATAATTGTAATTTCTGCCATTATAGGAGTTCCCCTGGTTCTTGATATCGTCTTAGCCTACCGGAAAAATTCTATTGCAAGTAAGAACTGAGAGCCCAATAGTGTTGTAGGGATGCCGGATTTATACAGATCTTTAATGACCTTTGGAATCATTGTACTAGTTGGAACAGTTATATTTTATCTTCTTGCTCTAATTACTCTAAATATTAATGATTCAACAAGCCCTGCTCTTCAATCTTTGATTGATGTGTTAAAGAGTCTTGGTACAATACTTGGAACAGCACTAGCAACAATAATTGCATTTTATTTTGGAACAAGGGCAGCAGAATCTGCTACAGAGAAAGCAACAGCTGCTACTACTGCAGCTGTCACAAAGGCAAGAGGGATAGGAGCTTCTGTTGCTGTCGAGAAAGAGCCGCCTATAGTGCTTAACACTATACCTGCTGATGGAGCTACCCAAATTCCAGTCAGTTCGCTTATTAGCGCTACGTTTAGTGAGCCAATGAGCAGTCCGACTATTAATGAGAATACATTCACTATAAAGAGAGCAGACGACGAGTCTACCCTGATAAAAGGTGCACTATCTCTTAGTCCGGATGGTAAATCCGCCATATTTGATCCTGATCAAGACCTTTCTCCAAATACGAAATATATCGCACAAATTAATGTAGGAGCAAAGGATCTGGCGGGTAATGCATTGGCTTCAGTTAAAAGGTGGTCGTTTAGCACCACTACCTCTTCTGCTTAGAGAAATGAGCAGAGCTCTCAAGGTGTATACATATAACCTTGTGTGTCTACGAGATTGCCCCAGCCTGATTCGTCCCCTCTGTTGCACTTTCCATATTGAGACGCGTACTTGAGATTGAACTGTTTCAGCAGCTACTCGATAAACTGCAATGAATCGCTCTTAATTTGTTGTTTTAGGATACATCAACACACACACACACAGACACACCCGGATGGATAAGATTTGGGGCTTGCACCGTCCGATACGCACACATCGCTCCCTTGGCCTACTACTATCTAAACAGCTATATCCTCTAGTCTCTCTATTCGTGTTCTACTTCCTCGACGTCCTGATAGGAAGTACCGTTTAGTGTTTAGAGAAATCAGATGTATTACGTAGAAAAAAGTCATCAATCAGTCTAATAATTGATTGTGCAAAGATATGCTAACAGGAAGTAGAGAAAAAGAAAAAGGGAGCTTGTTTCGTTATGCGAAATGTAATTAGATTACGAAAAAGACAAGAAATAACTGAGAGAGTAAAGGGCATCAGGCGACCTCAATCGCAACAACAATCTCGAATAAACCATCAGACGAGCCAGGAGCAACATGATTCACTGTGGTATCAAACCCCTGACGTGGGTCTTGAGGGATTAGTTGCTACAATAAGATCCACGGAAAAATTGCATGCAGCATTATTAATTGAAATAACAAAAAAAAGAGAAAAAGTCAGGTAAGACGCAAAGAAGCTGAGATGGGGCCTTGATTTAGGGAAAAGAAAATTGTGAACATCTGAAGTAACAGGTGGCTTGCTTGTTCCAGATCCCTTAGATTCCTTTGGATTCTTGTATTTTAAAGAATTGCTTTTACCGCAAGGCAAAGACGCAGGTATAATAACAACAATTCTAAGTTTCAGATTTAGAACTACATCTGACAAGACTAACAAGTTGCTAATGAAAAATGACTTTAGAACCTGCGAGCAATACTTCCCAAAATCTCAAGGGGATAGGTGACACGAGCTGGAAGATACAGGTGAGAGTGGAAAGGTAGTTAGAGTTAAGGCAACAATAATGAAAAAAGCTTTTGCAGTAAAAAACCTAAAAGTATGGAGTGCAGTTTTATTATTTGTTATCCTAACATCACAGCAGGAGAGATGGAGGTTTTATTGAGATTTGAATTACTTAAATATTAAAGAACGCCAACCATGCTTCTAAAGTTATTGTTTCATGAATCTCCGCTTGCTACTGCAGGTAAAGTAATATAAAAATGCATTAGACTTAATGCAGTAGTATACAGTAAACGCATTCATGGATGACTAGGAATTTTGTCATCAGGTTAATTAGTTACCCTAGCAAATTAAGCATCAAAGTCTTTGCTCCAGCAAGAAGATTTATGCCAATTTTTCATGAAAGCAGACGAGTTTCTTGAAAAGACAGCGGAATATGTTCATCTTGGCATAAACCCTGGTAGCTATTACAAGGCTATATGGACGAGAGATGCAGCCTTTATACTCAAGGATCAATTCCTCACTGGAGATATCTATAATGTTTTAAGGTGGTTGTATTTCATCTGGACACATCAAATCGATCTGAATGATGAAAAAGTAATCTATGGAAGAGGGTCGCCTGAATCAAGATTCAGTATCAGTACTGCAGATAGAGAAACGAAAGAAAGATTTAGGGGCGCTCTGCCCTCCACCATATATCACGGACAAGGTTTCTCTGAAGTTTATGCGGAGAATCCTGATATTGATTCGACTGCCTTGATGATATCTACTACTTCTTGGATTTTGGATATCTATCTTAAAGCAGGACTTTACTCTTACTATGAGAACTTACAAGAGTGGGCCTCTATGTCCTCCCCCCACGATCTATCATTTATTTCAGGCTACCCAGCAAATCCACCACGATCGTCTCCAGATAATTGTAAGAAACAAAAATCATCCCTTGTTACTGAACTAAACAACCCTCAATTAAAGATAATAGGACGTCCTATAGAATTGATAGATTTTCTTGTGCCCCGGATGCTTTCTGCGCTTGATTATCTTACAAGCCGGGATATAGATAATGATGGGCTGCTTGAACAAGGATATAATGAAGACTGGATGGATACAGCACTCCGTTCAGGCAAAATAGTTTACAGTCAGGCATCTTGGATATTGGCTGTTAGCAACCTTTCGTCATTACTTTATGAAATTGATCATAAGCCTATGGCAAGGAAGCTGATGGCTATGGCAGAGAGAACCGTAAATGCTGTAGAGGAAAAGCTCTGGTCGGAGGAGGACGGTGCATATTTTGATCTTTACAATGTAGCAAATGGAATAGAAAGTAGTTACAATCAATATAACAAAGGGAGGAGAAGAAGAAGGATGTTGACTCAAGATACCTCGCTCTATCTTGTTTCAATAACTGAAAATACATTTAATCACGTTCTGAGAAAGCGCTTTAACTGCGATATTAATGATGATGATGAGGGTGGTATTGAAAATTTATCAGCAAACAAAAGGAAAAAACAGGATAGTCAGCTTAAAGCTCCAAAGAAGTTTCTAGAACAAAGGGCTTCAAGCACTTTAGAAGTCCTAAAGACTAGAATATGGATGGATAACAGATGGCCTTTAGTTACAGAAAAGAAATTGGAAAGAACTGGTCCTTGGCTTTTGGATCCAAACCAATATCATAACCACACCTTCTGGCCTTGGATAACTGGCATTGAGATGCTTGCAAGAAGTAGGTTTAAGAGACATAGAGAATGTAACGAGCTCCTTTCCTTACTTACCCAAGTAAGCCATTCACAGACGCTTGCTTTCTATGAGTGGATAAATCCTAAGACAGGGGGAGGGCATGGAGCCTTTCCATTTAGAACCGGGATTTCCACAATAAGGGTAGCATTAACTGATGTGATGCTTTCTAGGAGTTAACAAAAAAGGCCTATATGCTATCTTCCAGGATTTGAATGACGATCCTAGTACATTTAATTAAACATCGTAGGCTTCGGATGAAAATTCATAGCGGCCATCGCGCCGTGGAAGATCCTTAACATCTATGGTGCTTCATTCGAAAAACTTTATTTTACTTCTTAGCTATATTGATGCGCGAGTCAATTACGTTCATTTGCTCTTTGAGCAGCTTCTTGTATCCTGTCAACAAATGCACTTGTTCTGAATAAGACTTCTTTCTTAATTCTGTCATAAGGTTTTCAAATGTCCTTGCTAAACCTTCTACAGAATCTTCAAGTGTACCTATGTCCTGTGCGTCTTTTTTAGCTGCAATTGCTGCTGGATTGATGTCCCTTGTAACAACCTCTTTTGCTTTTTCTACAGATTTCTTCTTGGCTTTACCAATTGAAAGCAGAATGGAGTCGTATAATGCATCGCCTGCGTTTCGTACTCTTATGGTGATGTCTGTTTTTCCGTCTCCCATCAAACTAGAGTTGTTATTGGTTACGGCTGTGGCAGTGTTATCAGTGGTAGTGTTGTTGCTGTTATTATTTCTCCTGATGGTAGGCTCAGTCACATTCAATTGACCCGTAGGTGACTGAACGGTTGAGACCTCAACTTGAATATCTTGCTCAGAAGCAATCTCGCCCAATATCTTCCCCTCATGTTCCTTTGAGAAAGGATATTGTCGATTGTATTCAAACATAGTTAATATTGCTATCACAAAGTCTTTTATCTCTACAAGACAAGGATTCTTTGGTATTTTGTAATAATATGTGACATCAAGACTACCGTAAGTCTAGCCTATGACAGTTCAGAAAGTCTTGCGATCGCTTGCATCTCATACACAATTTAAGCCAGGGTAATTCAGAAGTGACCTTGTCATGATTTGGATAAATATTCATTTGAATCTAACTCTGCGTGTCTACTTTGCTGAGGTGGCATATGAAAAGGTGTTGCGAGCAAACAATATCTGAGTGATAGTGATGAAAAATGACATCCAATTGTTTTGCCTGTCGTCTATCTAATCATGCTGCATTACAGTAGTATATCTCTGCTACAGAAGCAAGCCACAAGTTCCTGAAAGATAAGGTCATAGAAGATTGGCTGCAAGACCTTAATACTTCTATTCGGTAATTATTATAGATGATTTCATCTTATGGCAATAGATAACGCTTCAAAGATGAAGGCGATTCAAAAGGCCATAGAGATTTTACAAAAAAGCAGCG
>DATFCN010000136.1:0-3679 GCA_035253045.1 Nitrososphaera sp. | reverse complement strand
TAAACTGTCTTTTTCTATGTATATAATGGCCGCCAAGTATACTTATCACTGTGAAAACTATTGTTGCGACAATCAGAAACACCCATAATTGCGAAAAAAGCGTGTTGAAAATAGGGATGTTCTCAAGAAGTAATCTGTACTGAATCGTTATCCAATTTGATACTGCTATGAATAGCGCAATATATGCTGAGTAAAATTGTCTTGACTCCCAGAATCTTCTGCCTGCCCATTCTCCTATTCCGCGAGTGAATCGACTCTGGCCAAATAAATTTTTAACCATATGTTTGTGCTAGGGATATACCAGGAATATAGGACATATTATTCTTAGGAATATAAAAGTGCCTCTAAAAGAGGTCTACTTGTTATCAGGCAACTCCTGAGCCTGTTTTTTTTCTTTTCCAGATTTGGTTGCTGATTGGTTAGTGCTGTTGTAATGAGATACCAGCTCCAAAAAGAATTCAATATGCTTATTCGCAATACTGGTCCATCGTAATTTTGGCCGGAATTGCTCTACTCTTCTTTTGTATTCATCAAACTCCAATGCCAAGGTTGATAGTGATCGCTCAAAGGACATGGGATCGCGCTTGCATGCGATTCCCAGTCCCATGTCTGCAAACTCCTTAAAGAATTTTAGGTCTGAAGCAACAAATGGAAGTCCATGAGCTAGTGCATCAAACATTACCCCAGAAACTGACACTATCTTATATGGAAATATTATTGCATCGCAGGCAAAGAAGAGCTTTGACATTGTAGTGTCATCCAAGTACCCCAGATTCAGAGTTATCAGATTTTTTCGCTTATTACTTTCAATTTCGATAGGTCTCTCAAAACCTCTCTCATGTTTCGTCTGTTTTACCACTAAAGACCAACCTTCAGGAAGGCCAATCCCGGCTAGTACATCAAATCCTTTGTAAGATCCAGCGTATCCAAATGCTAGCAAAAGCATTCCTTCTAGTGGTAATCCAAAACTCTTTCTGAACTCCTTCTTATCTAATGGTGAGGGTGAACATGTCGGTGAGAGTTCGATAGCGGGCTCTGCGCCGTGATAAATTACCCTCCCTTGCCGGACTATCTCTTGAAGGGTCCTTGCAGGGCATATTATCCCGTTTGATTGGCGTACCACGTGAAGTAATAGATCATATCGTTGCTCCATTACCCATCTTCTTATAGCAGCTCGCAAGCCCCGGGGTAGGAAACTAAATTTACCCTCCTTTCTATAGGCTCTCTCTTGTATGTATAAGCAGTATTCATCCGAGGGAAAAACGGTATGGAGGGTGGATGCCGTGGGTACTGGACACAACTTGTAAAATTTGTCCAAGGTCGATCCATGCACAAGTCTCCAAAATGTGTGTCTAATAGTAGTATCGACTTCATACAGTCCTCTTTCATACTGGATATTAACGACATCAGGTTTTATTTCAGAAACAAGCTGCAATAGACGGTCAGAATTCCTCTTATCGCCTTTTCTAATAACACCGCGGTAGGTGGGAATGTCATTTGTCGCTTGACCATGGTCGCCAATAACAGCAACATTGCCGCCTATTGCAACACACACTTCCACATCAGGACTCTTCGCAAGTGCTTGCACTAAATTCCTTGTGTACCTCCCAACGCCCCCTTTCATTGGAGGATACTCGCCGGAGACTACTAGGATATTCATCTCTTCTGATGGGACGATGATCTGTAAACTCCCATTTGGTTTCTTGCCTGCTCGATGTACATACTCATTCCCTTCCTGAAATCACTTGGGGAGAAGTGCATAGCCATTTCGTGCATTCTCATCCTTGTTTCTTCATTAACATGTTTGGCATTTTTTGCAATAAGATTAGCCGCTTCATCTAGTGTATCGTATTGGTGATCCTTTGGGACAATTTCACTGCATCCTCCGTACCCCGGCACAACAGGTACAAGTCCTGCAGCCATAGCCTCTACAATTGATACTCCGAAATGCTCGCCAATCATTGTATGAAGATAGACTCTGCAATTAGACATTGAATCCACAAGTTCTTCATTACTGGCGTTAGGTGACAAACTAATTACCTGAGCAAGACCGTGCACTTCTATCATTTGCTGTAGTCTTTTAAAATATGGCTTGTTAGCCGGCGCCAGTGAGCCTGTAATCTGAAATGGAATTTTTCCACCTAGAATATGAGCTATCCTGATAGCATTTTCAATAAGTTTTTCAGGCGAGAAGCGAGACAATACAAGTACCTTCGCTTCTCTATTACGGATTGATTGATTGTAGGCAGAGGAGAAACGTTCAGTATCTACAGGAGGATACAGTATATGAGGTTGCAACCCTGGAAAGGCTGATATTATAGCCTCTCTGCTAAATCGAGAATTTGTAAGGACGAGGTTTGATCTCGTTACGGCACGCATAGCAAGAGACTGAGTAATGAGGCTATACGGTTTAAAGTATGCTCTCCAGAAAAATGATTTCCTATATTTATTGCTGCCATATCCCCCTGCCGAATTCATTAAAAATGTTGGAAAGTGAAGGTATAATAGATACGGCACATTTCCTGAAATTCTATAAGGTAGAGCATCTCCATGAGTATTGATAACAACATCAGAATCCTTCAAATCTATTGATGAAAGCACTGTCAATAGCCGTTGATATATGCCAAAATAATCCAATTTGAATGGAAGTAGAGATTTAATTCGCGCAATATGTATTTGCTTACCATAAGACTTGGAAAGGGCATCAAGGTCCGGTGGCTGAATAGTGACCAAATCTACCTCGTAACCAAGCTCGTATAAGGACTCTATAGTTTCGATCGCAACTGTTGTCTCGCCTCCAAGAGAGTTGAGGGTATGATGAATTACAACGGCTTTTCGCGTCAAGCGAGTAATGATAGCTACCAGTGCCTCCTATTTTTAAAGGTTCCATGATTGATCATAGTCTCGACAGGAAGGAGGCCTAACCATTCATTCTAATTTTCCAGTTTTCAATATTCTTTTTGTTTTTGATAGGCTATTTTTTATTTTATCATTCAACTCAGGGCACGAAGCAATTAGGATCTTTGTTAGCTTCGTAATCGTATTTTACTTCTCCGGCTCACCTGAAGACGAAGCGATGATAGGCCTTCGAGACATTTTTTGATAAGTCCTCCTTTAATTCATCAGGTGGCTTGTGAAACATTAGCGGTCTCTTGCCGATGGCAACGGCGGGGACCTTGCACGCTATACGATGTCAATCTTGTTATTCTCATACCATTTTTGAGACAGAGATTTTCTCAGAGAATCGAGAAATAGATTGACCAGGTAACGTGCATGACACTCAAGGATAATTGGCACGACATTGCTTAACAGTGGAATTTCAAGACAGTGGAGAAGGGAGTTGGAAACTGAGTGAATGCTTAAAACGTCTGGTGTTTGCGAATTTTGCAAGATCAGTCAGAACCAAAGTGTACCAGGTCAACAAGATGTGAAGAACCTGCTGTCATTGTCAGTTGAAAGTGGAGAAGGATAGCAGAGGTTTTGTTACTGATATTGGACTGACGCTTCTATGAGCGTAAAAGCAGCAAGAGGCATTGAATCAGCCATGTGTTGCCCCCCTGTCATCTATTACAATCTCCACATCGCCTTGATACTTGGGCTTTACTGCAAGTTGGGCTGGTGTGTAAATCAAGTGCTCCTTTGTGAACGCTGACAGCTCGTAGTCATTTGTCATAAAGAG
>DATFCN010000135.1:0-9757 GCA_035253045.1 Nitrososphaera sp. | reverse complement strand
CAACTTCCTAGTCGTAAGATAATGTTTTGTAAGAGCCTTGTATGGCGTGCCGAGTACAATGTGTGTTAGGGTTATAGACGTCCGACAACCATTATGGTCCTTTGGGCCTGCTGACACATAGGGTATCTGGGAGTATATCGACTATCTAAAGCCATGGTTGTCTCTTTGGATAGATATATCATTGTTGTTTTCCTTTGAATTGGGTCTAGTTAGCTTCGTGCCTCCTATGTCATGGCAGCAATTTTTTTGATTGACCTAAGGAAGAATATTCAAGCAGACCCGTGTGCTTCTATCATGCGACTAAATGTTGACTCATCTGGGTTGTCCGGCAACAGTTACACATCTAGTGAAGATACAGTCAGTTTCTTATCTGATTTTAGGAGCAGTCAAGGGGCCTAGGCTAACTCAGGGTAAAAAACAAGGCAGCGGCTGGCCTCAAAGCAAAATATCTCTTTTTATTTCGTTCGATAGTCCACTATATGATGCTTATATAACAACTGTCTACAACCCTTAACTGATCATCCCTCCATCGGAGGCTAGGAGGTGCTATCCTTGAATGAGCGGAACTAAGAAAGACGATAATAGCAATGAGCGTGGTAGAAGAAGCTCGCCTGTTAGCGGAGTTGGTGTGGGTGGGCTCTCTTTGATTAAGAATAAGAAGATTATGACAATAATAGGCGGGGTGCTGATAGCCATAGGAATAGTCGGCATGATAGTAGTAGGCTCAAATGCGCTTGCCAACATATTAGGTGGTGGATTTTCACAGCCGAATCAAGGATCAGGATTTCAAATGCAGCAATATGTGTTTATGTTCATCTTGATAGCCGGTCTTGTCATAGTAATATATTCACAGGTCGCACTACAGTCACAAAGAGCAAAAGCAAGGGAAAGAAGAAGCAATAGCTAACCATGCTATTACTGCTCCAGGTACACCGGAGTCACTAGTTCGTATATCTGGCCTAAATTGTCTTGACTAAAGACACAAGAAGATTTCAGTACGTAATTTAGATGGCAAGCAAAATCTCTAATAATACGGGAACCTGTATAATGCTTAAGAGACCAACTACTATATGGTAGAGGAAGATTCTCAAGAGAAGATAACTGCAGATTTTCAGTGCTTTGTATGTGGTGCTATTTTCACAAGCGAGGAGGACAGGCGCCAACATCTTGAGAAGGAGATGCATTGGGCAGCTGAAAAGAAGGACCTCGATACTGTTAAGAGACAAACGGAACTCAGTGAGATGAATAAACAAGCATACGAATCACCATAGCATGAGTACACTTACACAAGAGCCCTTTCCTGTACTTATTTTGACAATCGCATTGGCAGAGAATTTTCAAGGAGAAAAGCTAATATGATTATTGGCTCGACTGTTAGATGGCTATAAGAAGGTGAGCAAGTATCTTTAGATGAGCGAGGAACAACAATCACAACCTCAGCTTTATCAATACAGCGTCAAAATAGAAATGACTGCTAAAGGTTTGGCTATGCCCACAATCCACGTTTACTCAAACGATATGGAAACAGGCAGAAAACAGGCAGTAGAGCAATACTCGAAAGTTATAGAAGAGCTCAAAGCCAAAGGTTTACCAGTGGCAACCCCCGAATCAAGACCCTGAGTTGGCAATCGTCTATTTTTCCTCTCCCTGACAATAACGCCTACTACACCCTTATTAGTTTGAAGATTAAGTAACCATCCTGATATAATTGAATATACGATACTTGATGTTATCGATCAGATATCTTAGATCCAACAGAAACTTGTGTGCTTTAGCCAGAATGAGAAATCCGTGTCAAAAGTGCTAATCTTATTCGAGCTTCATGCCTGATGGCATTCATTTCAATGGATGAGATCGTAATCATCACTGGCTTTCTTAAGCTGTCTGCAAGATGATTGACACTATTTAAAGAGTAATAGAAAAAGAAAGAGAAAAGAGGGAGAGAAGATGTAGCTATCTCTTAGTCCCACTTGCTCCACGCGGCCATCCAGCGGTAGGTCCACGTGTTGAGCTTCGCGCCTAACGCCGCGATCGGAACCGTCAGCACGGCTCCCGCGCCTGCTCCCAAGGCCACAGGACTGTTGTAGAACTTACCGACCTGAGGTTCGATAGGGGTCATATATGCAGGTAGTGTAGGCCGTGGATATTTGAATGCCACCTCCAATGGATCCCTTATGAGTAGCAGATTGACCATGTTAAACAGCGGTAAGGACAGGCCTACCAGCGTTCCGCCTATGATTATAGCAGCGTGTTTGTTCCTTCTCGTAGCCCAATATGTAAGATCCAACAACATCGCCGATGGTATCCACACAGGTACTACAATGAAGTCATAGGGATAACCCAATGCAAACCATGCACCCTTGGCAACCCAAGTGTATATAGTCATGATTGTGGCATAATATGTGGCCGTTCCTGGAACTCCTGTGAACAACATATAGTATATCGCTCCCACTGCAAGCATTGTTGATTGGGAGATCGAAAATACGACAAATGATGTCCACGCCCAGTCTGTGTAGAATATATAGTCTCCTGCGTTGATAGTTAGCAGCGTGCTGTTGACAGCAACCACCACTATGAACAAGTAGTGCGTTGTACGTCTAAGCCAGACCATTATCTTCCCAGACATAGAGGTTGTATATAAAATTTTATGTAATCGGATTAGCAAGCAAAATGGGAAGTATTATATTACAATGACAATAGGCGCTACAATTCATAGACTAGCAGATAGACATCAAAATTTTTTTGGGTGCGTGTATCCTTAAGTTCAGGAAATAAAACAAAAAGAAGTTAAGAGGATGCTTAAGCCCTGACTGGCTTCTCGTGTGCAATCTTCCACATGAAGAAGAATCCTAAAGCCTCGATTACAGTTAGGACGGAAAGTGCATAAAGGCCGCTAGGCAATGGATAAGCCCATGGATAGACTGTAACTCCTACATAAACTCCACCTGCGGTTGCAGCCCAAGTCAGCGCAAAGCCAATGATGAAGATACCATTCATGCGCTCAACCCTGCGACCAATCATCCGTTCGATGTCATCGCGGTTTTCCCCTGCACCTGTTCTACGCCCACCACTTCCGTATCCCTTTGGTAGTGTCATTTGCTATACGATCAGAGTATAGCTTTTTAAATTTTGCTGTTAGGCATGCAGTCAGGTTTGGCAAAATCTGTTATTATCGTGGAAAAAGAAGAATGGTGGAATATGCTGGATGTTAGATAGATTCTACTGCTACTAGAAGTTGTTGTGTCTCTATTGTATTGTCCTATCTTTCGCACGGGGGATCCAAACCCTATTGGTTACCTCTGACGCTGGGAGGAGGTAAACGATTCTTACATTCTCTGGCCGAAACTGAATCTGCCGTATCTCGTGGTTGCTATGATAATTCCAAAAATTGCAATCGCAAGCACTACTGCCGCAATTGTGCTGAATTCTGGGATTGTTGCATTAGCGCCTCCCGTTGCTGCAGATGTTGCATTAGCGCCTCCCGTTGCTGCAGATGTTGCATTAGCGCCTGCAACTACTATATTAAAGTCCGTGCTCTCGATTAGCTGTCCTACAGGTCGGCTTCCTACAGCGTTCATTGTAATTAAAATAGTCTTTGGACCTGGACTGTTGAATGTGACTTGTTGCGAAGACGTTCCAGTCTGCGCGTACTGATTAGTGAATTGCTGTATGATCGGCCCACTGGCATCTTTTGCCATAAAGTCATAAGAAACCTGATTAAGTGGTGCATTATTGGCATCTCGAAATTCAATACCGAAGTTAACGGCTTGGTTTGGCTGAATATCAACAGGATCCCATGTCAATATCACATGGGAACCGTCAGTTGTTGTTCTATCAAGGGGGGGTTGAGGAACCTGGCCAGTTGCCGTTGGAGCTGGTGGCTGACCTGAACCTGTGGCCAAAAGTTCGAACTTGTACTGGATAGGCTGTGGAGGTGTAGTTACATCAGCGTAGGTCTCTGCCTTGACAGGGAACGGAAACTCATTTACCACCCACACGTTGCTATCTACGCCTTTGTGCCACGTCACAAGCGTGGCATCGCATGAAGGAGCTCCGCACAGACTTTGTGCTCCCGCAAATGTTACTTGTTGTGTCCCCGCAGGTTTCACTTCGCTACCTCCAATTGAAGCTATTTTGCCCCAAGACCCTGCCGTCAATGACAGAGGTTCAGAGAGTGTACTAAAGGCATCTAGCCAGGTAAGCGAGCCTTGGTAAGCGGCAATAAACTCTCTCATTTCTTGCGGAACTTCTCCTCCCAAAAGGGGTGACATTGTATCTGAAAGCTTCAAGGTTCCTTGAAGAACCCTGCCATTAGCTTCCACATAGGTTGGGACTATCCAATTGCCGTCCTGATCCTGCTGCTGGAAGTATAGTGTCATGTCAAAAGGCTGTCTCTCATTAAAGTCATAATGTTCGATCCTATATTTGACATACATATCTTGCCTTACACCTTCGCCGGGGTACCAAACGGGTGTTGTTTGAGCGAAAGCGCTGTTGTTCATCATGATCAGTGATCCAAATACCAGTACTGAAACTACTAACGCAAAGCTGAGAAAATTATAACCCATTGACAAGAATAAAGAATATGGCAACTCATAAATGTTTATTCGGTGGCAAATAAGCAGATAAGAAATAAACAGATAAGTAGTAGACACAAAAAGAAGAATTGTATACAGGAAATGTGTAACTGCCCCAAAGTAACTTTTTACGAGGTTGAGTTCAAGCTGGTTGGAATGAAAGTTGTGGCAAATCACAAAAACTGTGGTGACTTTTTAAATGATGATCAGTTCTCCCAATTTGAGAAAGAACTCACCAAATACTGGGGTTTTGGAGAAAGATGAGAACGATAAGTAACCGCTTAATATCACAAAACAGCACAGTTTAAATTTCTACCCACTGTTTGATCTTCGACGCGCGCCAACTTTATTAATACCGACCTAGATTGCGTTTTAGGTGACTTCGGATGACTAAAATGTTAAATGTAAATATTGACACCTCCGGTGTAGATGCAAATGAAGCCCGGGAATGGGCTCAAGAGCTTGCCAATGTATACGCAGATATGCAGATTGATGACGTAAACGTCTCGGGCAACAAAGTCTCATTCAAGGCTGGTTTTCAAGGCATGGATGATACTGAGCCAGATGACATCAAGCTCAAGATCGAAGAATACTTAACGATGAATGAAGCATTCCAAGCCAACAATATATCTGTCCGGGAATAGGCATCCCGCCTTTTTTCTTATCTTATAGATTCATTGCTTAAGAATCAACATCAACTCCTACAAAGTATTAAATAGAAAACTCAACGGGTTTTTTCTGCGAATGACTTGTAAAGGTATATGCCTTCGTCATAAGGCTCAAAAGCCTGTCGGCTCCGGCAGGTATGCCAGCGGACAAAAAAGATGCCAGATATGTGAGATATTTATAAAATGGGAAGGACTTTGGTGCCCATGCTGTGGGTACAGACTGAGAACCAAGCCTAGAAATTTAAAGTATAAGGCAAAGTTAAGGGCAAAGACCAGCAGAACTGTATTGGAGACCTCTGAGCCACCAGTACTTGCAGTAAGACAAAGGTGATCAGTGCCCTAGGCCTATCTTTACAGCTCTAAACAAAGCTTTTTGCATCTTTTCAAGGCTCTGAGAGTCACTACTCAGATCTAGCGCAAGTTGTACAAGCTTTGAGTATCGGCCATAGAACGGCTCCATTCTATTTACAAGATTTTTGGCTGCAACTCTTCCTGCATAGTAATAGCAGTCTACCAGCATGCGGCGCTCCAGCAAATGGCTTATCTTTGAGATAAATAGGTCTCTGTCATAGTCCTTTGACTTTAATTCTTTAATGGCACTCATTGATCTAGATATGGTAGGTCTGGTGGCCCTCTCTGCCCCAATACATTCTAGGGCTACCTCTACTCCTTCCTTCCTTCCAGTATGAATTTGCCTTAACTGTTCCAAAATATGCACCGGCATAGGTCTTTCCCCTGAAAGCGCAACCATCCCATCTATGAACTCGTAAGCTGCAATTTTGAGCCACATTGCAGCAACAATAGGATGCTTGGTAGCCCTCATTTTCTGCTGGCAAAAAAGGGAACTTATTAGTGATTTCTTACCAGAAGAAGCAAGCATTTTCTTATACTTTTCCGCTATGATGTCATTGGCTGCAGAAGATAACATGAGCTTATCGTTATCTTTCAATATTACCATATTTGCCAGATCAATAATGTGATCTTTTATCGGACCAGTAAAATACATCAGCTCCACTGGGAGCTTGCCAACGTGCAGGATCTGGTTGGTTTCTTTATCCTCCCGAGAGAGTTCAAATACTGCCAAATCGTATTCGCAGCAATCAAGCGATGTCGCCGACGTACGGCAGCCTATCAGTGCAATTGGAGATATCATTTCGCTAGCAAATAGTTTTATGGCAGTTGGTATTGATTCACGCAACAACGTCGCATTAGCAGTTTCATGGATTTAACCTATTAGTTGATACGCAAACATTACTCTATATACTAACTCAAACTTATGTTAGACTCAAATGAAGAACCGAAGCAAGACACATGCAGTCTCAGCTAACAACGATATTGCTGATTCCGATTTTGCAAAAAGGGTCAAATCTGGCGAATTTAGAATCGCAATTTATGGCCTTGGGCATGTAGGTGCTCCTCTTGCCGCGTCATGGCTGCGAGCTGGCGCTCACCTCATAGCTGTAGACAATTCGTCTGAAGTGCTTGAAAACGCAAGAAAGGGAAAGACGCACATCAATGAGCCGGGAGTAAACGAGGCATTTTCAAAGGGGTTAAGCGAAAAGCGATTTTTCGTTTACAGCGACCCTGTCCGAGCTTCTCAAGACAGCCATTTTAAGCTAATATGCGTGCCAGTGCTACTTACCGATTCATTTGTTGCAGATCTTTCTCCAGTAAAGCAAGTGACAATTGCTATTGCACAAGGTCTTAAGAAAGGAGATGTTGTTTCACTCAATCCTAGCGTGCCCCCTGGCACATCTGAAGATATTGTCCTCCCGCTCTTAGAGAAAGAGAGTGGAATGAAAGTCGAACGTGATTTTTGTATGATATATAATCCGGAGCGGATCTATGAAGGGAGAGCAGTTGAAGACATCGAAGCGAGATATCCAGCAGTAGTGGCCGGGGCCGGTGCGAAGAGCTTAGAAATTGGTGCCCAGCTCTATTCCCTAGTAGCCAAGAAAGGAGTGATAAAGATAAGTAACATCAAGACTGCAGAAGCTGAAAAGCTCCTTGAAGGAGTCTATCGAGACGTCAACATTGCGCTTGCAAATGAGATGGCTAAACTCTGCGAAAAAGTAGGCGTTGACTTTTGGGAGGCGAGAGAGGCTGCTAATTCTCAGCCATTCTGCCACCTACACAAGCCAGGAGCTGGAGTGGGCGGCGCATGCATACCTGTTTATCCTCACTTCATACTCCATGCTGCTAACGCAGCTGGAGCTGATTGTAAGATAGTAAGATCTGGAAGGACTGTTAACGATTCAATGCCTGCCTATTGCGTCAAGCAGGCCATGAAATTGATTGGCAAGTCTAATGTTTCAGAGTGCATCGTAGCGCTACTTGGACTCGGGTTTAGAGGTGACGTATCAGATACGCGCCTGTCACCCACTTACGGGGTCATTGAAGAACTAAAGAAGTTTAAAGTGAAAGAGATCCGTGTACACGACCCGCTAGTAAGAAGAGACCCTCATCTACCAGCAGATATCCTTCTGACATCTAACTTGTCAAAGGCGGCAAAAGATGCAGACCTTGTGATGTTGATTTCAGACCATTCAGAATATCGCAATATTACGAATGAAAATCTTAGCCGTACAGCAGTGTATGATGGCCGCGGGATCCTTGACGGATCAAGATTTACTCCGGCCAAGTTTGCATCAATAGGTAAACCCCGTTAGATTTAATACCAACTAAAAAACGATTTCGTAATATTTGGCTCCCAACCGCGATCCTTTGCTGACAGTTGCGTGGAAAGATAATTCTGTGGTGCTCATCGATCAGACAAAACTTCCAAACAAACTCGTCTATGTAACATGCAAAAACTACATCGAGGTGGCAGATATGATTAGAAAACTTGTAGTAAGGGGTGCACCCGCAATAGGCGTAAGTGCTGCATTGGGTCTTGCCCTAGCAGCTCAGCAAAGCAATGCCAAGACCTTGAATGAATTGATGGCAGATCTCGATACTGCATTCAAGGTACTGCGGGCTACACGACCTACTGCCATTAACCTCTTTTGGGCATTGCAGCGGGTTATGGGAAGGGGGATGCACGCCAAGTCACTACAAGAAGCTAAAAGCGCAGTGCTTAATGAGGCACTCAAGATGGCTGAAGAGGATATCGAAACCAACAGAAAAATTGGAGCACATGGTCTCAACCTATTCCAAGATGGGGATATTGTGCTCACTCACTGTAATGCTGGCTCGCTTGCAACGGTTGCTTACGGTACCGCGCTTGGTGTCATAAGAGCTGCTAGGGGATCTGGCAAACGGCTGAGCGTGATCGCGACTGAGACACGCCCGGTTATGCAGGGTTCTCGTCTAACTGCCTTCGAGCTTCTGCATGATGGTATCGACGTCAGTCTGATAACCGATACAGCTGTTGGCCATATGATGGCTAGGGGCACAATCAATCATGTCGTGGTAGGGGCTGACAGAGTCCTTCATACCGGCCATGTCTTCAATAAGATCGGAACATACCAGGTGGCAATTCTTGCCAGTAAACATAACGTCCCATTCTACGTTGCAGCCCCTTTATCGACATTTGATTTTGAGAGCACTCCCGATGATGTGATAATCGAAGACAGATCCGTAGATGAAGTGGTCAAGGTGGGTAAGAAGAGGATTGCGCCCAAAGGGATCAGAGTGTTTAACCCTGCATTTGATATGACGCCACCGGAGCTCATAACCGGCATCATTACCGAGAAGGGCGTATTAAAGCCGCCATTTGATAAAAATCTTAAAGCCTTGATTGGCTGATAAAGTATTTATCATGTTTTACCTAACACTATATAATAGTAGATAGAGCGATGTCGACACAGCAAACAGTGACTGAAGAGCAGGTTTATGCAGCACTGAAAAAATGCATGGATCCTGAGATACCCGTCAATGTAGTAGACCTAGGACTCATTTATGGAGTCAGGGTTGCTGACGGTAAAGACGTAGACATCAAGATGACAATGACCACCAGAGGGTGTCCGCTTCATGATACTCTGGTAAGTGATGTCAAGCGCTATGTAGGAAAGGTAAACGGGGTCGATAAAGTTAATGTCGACATAGTCTGGGATCCGCCTTGGAGCCTTGAAAAAATGAATCAAGATGTACGCGAAAAGCTTGGTTTTGGTAGGCCAAAGTTACGGTTCCAGATCGACTATGAAACGAGCAGGCCCCTAAAAACTGGCAGATTTTCAAAACAGGATGATGGATCATTGATACTTGCGAATAATAAGGATCAGGGGTTCATGGTTAATGAAGCAATCATTGAATTCTGGAATGCATGCGACGGAACTAAGACAATCAACCAAATTACTGATCTATTCTCAACCAAGCTTGGTTTACCAAGACAGCAGGTCGAACAAGAAGCGGTTCAGCTTCTTCAGCAGTTGCTCGAAGCTGAGCTTCTCAAGGCTTAATGCTGCAGGATGGTCTTCCTCTCCGAGATTTGTCCAAAGTTGGTCATAGAGCTTGGTATGGGCGATGGCAGACTTCTTGAATCCCTCGCCAAGTGCAATCGTGGTACGGTAT
>DATFCN010000134.1:0-2427 GCA_035253045.1 Nitrososphaera sp. | reverse complement strand
ACAGGGCATATTGTCCGCTTTATTGAATTCATGCCATTAGACGGGTCTGGAATTTGGTCACCGGATCTTGTTGTTAGCAAGAGCGAGATTATTTCCCAAATAAGAAATAATATTGGGGATATGATAGCCTCTGAGATAGTCAACATTAAAGATGCAAAACTCGATCCCAAGCAAGGTTCTGCACCGGCAAAGCTCTACTCTTTTACGGATGGCAAGGGAACTGTGGGATTTATTCCATCAATGACAGAGCCATTCTGTGAACAATGTGATAGAGTGAGGATAACTTCAGACGGAAGGCTTCTCACTTGTCTTTTTGAGAATCCAGGTTATGACATTAAGACTCTGCTGCGTAACGGAAAGACTGATCAAGAGATTGCTAATTACATTTTGGATTCTATCAGGAAGAAGCCAGAAGGGATCGTGAGTATCATAAGATCTAACGCGCTAAAGCCAACTTTGAATTTCATGCATGCCATAGGAGGATGATGAAAATTATTGACTGACACCGAAGAAATGAAACAGCAAGAGTATCCCCAATTTATTACCTTAAAAGTCAAATCATTTGCAATTCTCAGAGAAATAATAGGTAGCGAAAAGATGACATTGCTAGTGCCCAGAAGAGACAATGCAGCAGCAACTGTTGCTGATCTGAGAGGTAGGATCCTCGAACTCTACCCTGCTATTTCAGCACAAAGGATCGTAATGGCTATAGCTGTTAACGCCAAGATGGCAAATGATAAATCAATAATAAATGATTTCGACGAAATAGCTCTCATGCCGCCGATCAGTGGTGGTCAGTGAGTCATATGTTTTCCATATCAGAGCATCATATCGATGTTGAAAAGTTGCTAGCGAATGTCACAGATGACTCTGCTGGTGCAACTGTTCTCTTTTTAGGGACTGTTAGAAACTACAGTGATGGATATACCGTATCTGGAATTTATTACGAAGCATATGCCAAGATGGCAATGAAGGCGATGGCCAAAATTGAAGAAGAAGCTGTCAAGAGGTGGAATTTGAAGAAATTTGCTGCCATTCACAGAGTGGGCAGCTTAAAGATAGGAGAAATAAGTGTCGCTATTGCAGTATCGTCTGAGCACAGAGCTGAAGCCTTTGAAGCAGGAAGATACGCAATAGACCGAATTAAGACAGAAGTTCCGATATGGAAGAAGGAGATGCTAAATGGCGAAGTCGGAAGATGGGCACAAGGCACACCAATGGCCGGGAGTGGGCAATAAATGGGGATGTTTGATGTCGGGCACAAGTCTGAAACTCTCAGAGTTGCAACTGCGCGGGCAGTCATAAAGGTAAGTCCTGAGACCATCTACATGATCAATGAAGGAAAATCTCCAAAGGGTAACATAGTAGATGCTGCAAGAATTTCTGCAACAATGGGGGCCAAGCGAACTTGGGATCTACTCCCATACTGTCATCCCATACCAATAGATCAAATTAAAGTTGATATTTCTATCAAAACAGAATCAATAGAGGTAGACGTACAGGTAAAAACGACCTGGAAGACTGGCGTGGAGATGGAATCGCTGACAGGCGCTTCTATTGCAGCACTTACAATTTATGATATGTTAAAGCCGGTTGACGAATCCTTGGCCATAGGATCTATCAAACTTCTGGCAAAGAGCGGAGGAGTGAAGGACTTTTACGAAAGATATGACAAGCCGTTAAGGGCATCTGTAATAGTCATCAGTGATTCAGTGTCAAAAGGAGATCGAGCAGACAGATCTGGCATGCTTGCCGTTCAAAGACTTAAGAGCGCAGGATTTGAAGTCGTGGACTATAGGGTCATACCAGATGATCCAAGCAAAATAGAATTGTCACTGAAAACTACATGTGACGAACTAAAAGTGGATCTGATATTGACATGTGGGGGCACAGGTCTTGGGCCCCGTGATACAACTCCTGAAGTGACAAGGAAAGTCTTAGAAAAGGAGGCAATTGGAATCTCGGAGGCGCTGCGTATGCATGGGCAAAAAAGGACACCTTTGTCAATGCTATCTAGAGGGGTTGCGGGAGTCAGGGGCGAGACAATTGTCGTGAATCTCCCCGGTAGTGCGAGGGCAGTAGCAGAGTCTCTAGACGCGTTGATCCCAGGTATACTCCACGCATCTAGGATGCTGGGTGGTCACGGACATCAATAATGAAATCACTCTTCTTGTTTTTATCACTCCCCTGTTCTTTGGGATAAGTTTCATTTATTCAAGTGTCGGGTTTGGGGGTGGCAGTAGCTACATTGCAGTTCTTGTGCTTTTTGGAATTAGCCTATTTGCTGTTCCTCCTATAGCACAGATACTTAACATAATAGTGGCTGGAATCGCAATGATAACTTTTACAAGGGCTAAACACTTTTCTCTGAAATTTTCCCTGCCTTTTCTGTCCTCTGTACCTTTTGCTTTTTTTGCAGGAACAATT
>DATFCN010000133.1:0-7063 GCA_035253045.1 Nitrososphaera sp. | reverse complement strand
TAGACTGGCGAATTCTGGTTCAGTCCTGTTGTTACTCTCATTAAATATCTTCTGAAGAGATGAAGAAAGAAAGGAAAGGTAAGGAAGCCCGCAGTATGTCTTCTTTCGTCTTCTTTCGCCTTTTTTATCAGCAAGAAATATTGGCGTTGGGTGACTCTCAAGATCTGGCGGCTATAATTGTATGGGTGGTTTTTCCTAGTGCTTCATTGACGATGGCCGTGTACTTTTTGCCATGTTTGTGCTTGAATCAAAGAGTAACTTGCTTTGATTTGCTGCATCTGCATCATGTAGTGGTTGATTCTGCTTTGTTAGTTCGTGTCTTCCTTGTCGTGTATTTTCTGGCCGTTCGCCCGAATAAGATGAGGCAATATCGGGACGGTTTCTTTCACTTAACTCTTCTGAGACCATTTTCCTTATCTCTCCTCCATCTACCTCTATAGTAGGAGGTGAAGATGTTCTCTCTTTTTCTCCTGCTGATGATGTTGTAGTATCCTTATTACCCTTGCTCATTACCTTCTCTGATACTGTCTTTGCAACCTCCCTTGCGAGCAAGAATGGAGTACCTGACCTGCTTACGGTTTGAGCCATCTTGTCAGTTTGAAACTTCTCTCTCCTTCCACTTGTTCTCTTGATTATGATCTCAGAAGTCTTTGTCCTCTTCTTTGTTCTACTTCTGCCTGTTGCTTTCGATGATATTTTTGTTGTTGTTCTTCTTTTTCTTTTCTGCGAATTGACCTTTCCTGACTTGTTGTGAACTCTGGAACCTCCCTTACCCTTTCTCTTGGAACCTGGTGACGACGACGATGTCTTTCTCGTCTTAACCATATGGAAAGTATTTTGGTAAACAAAGTTGATATACGTTGAGCATACTGGGTTTTTGTAACTTTATGGCATAGAGTGAATTTGTAAATAACTTGTCCCTTACTTAGGGGCTCCTCACATTTCCGCAAATAATCCGCGCTAAAAAGCAGCATATCGTGTGTCTGATATATTCCATGCAGCTTGCAACCTCTTTGGGCTGAATAGCTTATGAAAAGAAGAAAGATAACAGATGCAGCACGATGACCTCAATAGATTTGTTGTTATTGTTGGCACCTCTGTAGTGTCTCCATTATTTCCTGGGTTGAACCTTTTCTTTTTCACTCATCGGATCCTTATTGGTATGTGGCTAGGATGCCCAGAGTGTAGCTGCCTAACTTCGACATGTGAGGTTAGTCGTCGTTCCCAGATAGTTTCTTAATTTCATGGGGCATGATTGTTGTTGCTGCTTCTCCTGTCTCTATTTCTTTGACTGACAACTTTTTGAATTCAAATTCTGAATCATCTACTCTAAAACTAGCTCTTGTGCCAGACTCTATAATGTAGTCCTTAGGTCTATCGCAATGACTCTCTGCTGTTTCCCAGTCGCCATCATCTATATACTCCGTTACCTTCTTCCAATTGTTTGTCTCATCTCCATCATCAATCCATAGCTCTAATTTGACATCTCCATTGCCCACATCATAGACTATGAACTTAATGCCTATCCATCTATCTTGTAGTTCATTGACTACATTTTCCGCTACTGCGGTTCTGTCTGTATATCCGCCGCCATGATGATAAGTCTTTTTCTTAAAAAAGGCATCCCCATCAGTACTGAGCATTCCATAGTAACCATAAGCATCGCATCCTCCATTGTCATGATAGCTTGGTCCGTGCCTTGCAATTAGAGTGAACTCATCCTGCCCAGCAAGCAGCTTAAAGTAACCTGACATCTCTACATTCTTCCATTCTCCTTTTGGAGAGTCTACATGGATCCTTACACCGTGTTTGTCTGTACCTGTCTCTGCATCCATTTTAAATTCTCCTTGACCTTCTTCTTCGTCTAAGTCTATATCTTCTAAAGACCTGAAGTAGAAGTTATTGTCGCTTTGTGGATCTTCGTTATTTATGTACCAAACAGCACCATTATTTGCTACTGGATAAATTTCCTTTATTCCAAATTTGTCTGGGCCTGCAAGCATTTTATCTGCAGGCATTTTATCTGTAATCATGGGTAACCATGAGAAAGATAACATTGAAGACTTCTGTGGAACAGCAAACCCTCCATATAACATTGAAGACTTCTGTGGAACAGCAAACGCTCCATCTGTCATCATGGATAACCATGTGAAAGATAGCATTGCCACCATTCCTCCTACCCTTAGGGTAGTGGAAAATAACTCCCGTGATCGCATCGAGCCGTTTGCTTAATGCAATATCTTTTATCTCTTGCGGAGACTTTTTCTGAATTTTACATCACAATTTATAGGATATTAGCACTAACTAGTTACTTCTTGTCGATAATAGTGCTATTGTTACCATTTTTTGGGAGTCTAAAATTACACTAGTTATTGCTGGATTATTTTTCAAGTGCGGCGAGCTATGAATTTTGCTTATTATACTCGACCGCTTTAGCCACAAATTGGCATAACTGCTCATACTCTTGAGGTGTCTGGTCTCAATCATGATCCCAGGACCTGGACATTGACCTCTGGTGATGTACGAACATTTACATTATATGCGTTTTTACGTTCTATGCCTTTTTTCTTATCAAAGAAATTAGAAAAATGAAAAATTCCTATATTGAGTTCCAAAATGCTCTGCAAATCTTGAGTATCTCATAGGAGGTCTGGTAATAAATCACTGTGTAGCAGTTTTTTGGTGTTTAGGATTTAACCACTCTATAAAACTAGCATAATTCTTGGAACGAACGTCGTTCAAATAATTTGGAAGTATTTTGATAAATCTAAACCCATTATCCAATTCAAATGACAAAACAGGATCTTTTAATTCTCCTTTGATCACTTTGGACGCATATTCAGAGGGAGACATCTTGTCCGCGTATTCACTGTAATTGAATAGTCTTCCTCCTGCAATCATTCTTTTAAGATTCAACTTAACAGCTAATTCCTTTCTAGCATCATAAAGCATACCACCTATGCCTTCATGTCTGTGTTTTGGATGTGTTGATATATCTGCCCCATACAGACTATCCCCATTAGCATCATGATTTGTGAACATACCGTCTGCAGTAATCTCTTTCCATGTGTGTTCGGCATATGGTGGATCAAGTAGTACTGTGAGAGTACTTGCAGAACCAACTACCATGCCATCTGGCTCGACAGCAACAAATTGTCCTTCTGGAAAAATACGAAGATGGCTTTCAAGCTCTTCTGGGTGCCATATATTTCCATAACGAGCAAGATATGGGAATGATTCTTTTTGTAAATCTATGATTTTAGGAATATCCTCTGGTAGTGTATTTCTTACAACAACTCCTAGATCGCGGGGATGTAATGAATTTGACATATATGCTTTCTACCTGTGTATGCTTGGTATACTATCCAGAAAGATATAAGCCATATCTTTCTTAATTAGAATCAGTCCGATACATAAGGTACTTTTCAATTGTCTTTATACAAAAGATGCTTTAACATACGCTGGTTTTACAGACAGTTAGATTCAAAGTATACAATTTGCAATGACTATCAATGGATAAGACATTAAATCCCTTCATAGGTTGTCATGCTCATCCCAATACTTACAGCCAAAAGCTAGCAAGATTGGAAGAAATTTCTTTCTTAGAAGAAGATAGACTTTCTGATTAATTGAGTTTATATGCATAACAAGCACTATTTTTGACTAGCCTCTCATGCACTGCCATCTTACAAAGTTAATTTGGCCCGACCATCTGCACACAGTGTCCTGGACTCATTCACCCTTCAAAAATAGCATTTGAGGCAAATTTGATTTCGGATTTTCCCTGAGGGCCTCTTCATGCACCCTCTCAATGAACTTTCTTGCGCGGTTTAGATCTGCCGTGGTAAAAATAAACAAGATTTCATCTGGATCATCTAAATTGTGCCATATATGCCTTAGAATTAACCCCTGCTCGGCGTGCTTGGATGCATCTGCTTTTAACATACTTTTAACGTCCTCCATTTTTGCTCCTCTAATTCTGGCAAGAATGTGATCCATTTTTGATAGTGTTGTATTATGAAATCTAATTAAAAGTTAGGCCTCAATAGACAGGCAGCTCGATCGACCCACCTAGATGCTTGGTGATTCAGTTGTATTATTATATTCTTGTGCTAAAATATCTCTATTTCTATGTCTTATTGCTGTGATATTAGGAAAAACATCTTGTGGAAGCGTGAGAGTAAGGAAATACCTATTCATGTGATGGTGGGTATGTATCCAAATGTTGGATCCGATCCTCTTGAAACAATGTATATGTTATAGAAGCCGTCAGTTCTATGTCTAGAAATTTAAATAACCTGTCAAGATACAAACATAATGTTCGAATCACTTGATTTTCTGTATGTTCCTGCGCCGGATATCGAGTCCTCAGTCCAATACTATACACACGTACTCGGTGGTGAATTACTTTGGAAAATACACGCATATGGCGTCTGGGTGGCATGCATAGCACTCTCAAAGGGTTCTAAGCCCTATGTTCTGCTTGCTAATCACATCCACAAGAATGATATGATGCTGATATATCAAGTGGAAAATCTTGATAATGCCATAGAGCAACTGAAATCTAAAGGTTGGAAAGAAGAAAATAGAATTGAAATTCCTCCTGGTCCATGTAGCACATTTCGAGACCCTGCTGGAAATGCCCTTGTCATTTATGAAAATGTCCGGCCAAATATTATGAATGAGTTTAGAGGCAAAATTGACAGCAGTATTTAATGACTCTCTCAAAGGATCAAATGATGCAACCTATGTAAACGTAGTGCGATAACTAGATAATTTGCATATACAAGTAGGTAAATACTGGGTGAGTATTTCCCCGCGACGATAACTATTTTTAAGTATATTGTCCTAGCTTGCCCTGACGTTTGGGTTATCCTTTTGCAAAAATATGTTTTACCGTGGGTTCAGATACCTGAAAATTTCAGTCTTTTATGCCTTAAAATGAGGGATGGCATTGGTGTGCCTGCCTGCCTGCGCCTGCGCAGAATACCTATCTCATCTTTTCCATATCCCAATTCCTATGTGCCCTTGTCTGCTAATAATTGTCATTTCTGAATTGGTATTTCAAAGTTGTATGTTTCTCCGTGGCGTAAATAATGCACCTTATCTTCGAGGCCTGCATTTCGGATTTCTGATTGGAATTCCTCAAGGGATGATTTGAAGACGTCATAATCATTATAGTGGATGGGTATGACCTTCTTTGGATTGATAATTTTGAACATTTCTATACCTTCCTTTGCGTCCATTGTAACTACAATTCCAAGAACTGTTGTACCCCCGAGATGAAACAACGCAACATCGACTTCGGGATAACGCTTTGGGATGTCCTCGATGTCATCAAAGACCATCGTATCGCCAGTAATGTACAGTCGAAATAAAGAAGAACGATGATGACGATTATTACTATGAGTGTCCTCATCAGCAGCATCTTGAAAGTCAACGATACTTCCCATTACTTGCGGCATAAACATAGAAACAGGAAGTGGCCCATGCCTTCCTGGTGTTGCAGTAATGCTAAGTCGAGCATTACCTTTAACAAATGATATACTTTCCCATTTCTCCAACTTCTCAAATCTAGTAAAACCCCTTGCACTTAGTTCTTCTATCGCATGCTCGTTAGTAACAATTGGCAAGGACTTGTCCAAGCCGCGTATTGCTGCCTGATCAAAATGGTCCCCATGAAAGTGAGATAGCAGAATAAAATCCAATGGTGGAAGCTCGTTTATATCCATCGCAGGATTTGTTAGCCGTTCAGAGTATAACCCAGGTCCAAGATGGACTTTCTCATGCATATGAATAAAGGTAGGATCAGTGAGAAACGCAAAGCCAGCCCACCGGATAAGCACAGTTGCATTTCCTATAAAGAATATTGAGCCTTTAGTCACGTTGCTAGTAGTAGTATCTGAAGTGGCCGCTTGGAGTGTAATTTCTCTCTTAGAGGACGAAGAAGAATCCATGTGCGTGTTATAACTATGTGCTACTATGGAATATTAACAATTAATCATTAATGCTTCCTTATATGTAAGATTCCTGTATCCCATTCTGTTCATAATCTCTCGCTAGTAATAGAGCTACCACATTTGCTATAGAAAACACTGGGCTTGAACTTGAATTCATCTGAGAGTATCTTTAAAAGCATAGACCTATTTCATCTTCATAAAGACTTGCTATGGGCTTAACAATCCGATCAATTAAACAGGCTGATGCAGAAACATGTGGCAAAATAGGTTTTCAAGCTCATAAGGCAATCTCATCAGCTCACGGTTATCCCTCCGAGCAGCCGTCTATAGAATTCGCTGTAGGAATGATCAAGACATTGCTTGCCAATCCATATTCGTGGGGTACCTTAGCCGAACAAGAGGGACGAATTCTGGGCAGCATATTTCTTCATACATTCCCACCTTCTCCAATAGCTGCAATCGGCCCACTTACTGTGGATCCATCTGCCGAAGGGGGAGTTGGTCGAGCATTAATGCAGGCCGCTCTTAAGGAAGCATACAAGCGCGATTATGACCAAGTACGGCTTGTTCAGTCACCAAGCCATTTGCGTTCATTTGTACTTTATACTAAATGTGGTTTTAATTTGCGCGAACCTCTGTTTCTCATGCATGGAAATCCAGCACCTAGCACTCTGGAAAAGAAGTATGATGTCCGTGCAGCTGGATCTGAAGATCTTTCTGAATGTAATGAAATCTGCATATCCATTCATGGATTTTCAAGAGAAATGGAGTTGCGCCACGCTATCGATCAACATGTAGCCAGTGTCAATATCGATAGCGGGGGTGGTATTTCGGGTTATGCTGCTGGAATAGGCTTATTTGGTCATGCGGTTGCTAAGACAAATGAAGTTCTAAAGGCACTCGTAGCAAACTCGTCTGCAATTCTTGGTCCTGGTTTCTTCGTGCCGGGCCGCAACTCCGGTCTCATTAGATGGTTACTTGATACAGGATTTCGTATTGTCTGGCCTGCTAATCTGATGACCGTTGGGCAGTATCATGATCCTTCAGCACCATTTCTACCTTCTATTGCATATTGATCTAGGAGTGGTGGTAGTACTTAGACA
>DATFCN010000132.1:0-2528 GCA_035253045.1 Nitrososphaera sp. | reverse complement strand
ACTTTTAGGATGGGAATGCATTTCAGATTTTGCGCCCTGTTTGATTCGGACTTCAAGGACTCGCACTGTGTCATTTTCTAACACGACCTTATAGCTTTCTGGTGCCACTTTAACAGCGTCATCATGATGTGTCATAGGCTTTCCTGAATCTGGATAGACTTAAGCATTGCTGAGGTCGTGGGTTCAAATCCTCCCACCCCGTCCACCTTTAGCCTTCTACTAGATTAGGGCATCAAAATAACTCGATTTCGGTTATCATAAAAGAGAGGCATTAGCAATGGGGACCTTGATGTCTAGTTGCTTTATTAGACAGTCTCTCGCGCATCCTAGTAATGGCTGTAATACATGAGAACTTGTCCATCGCCATCTTGGTTATGACTGCAATGTCATTGCTCACATTTGGTGTTATCACACAGAAGGCAAGTGCAACAAGCTCTGAAATCCGTATGCTAGCCGATCTCAACCCGCCTCCAAATGGGGTGGGAATAGCAGCAGCTGCTGCTGACGGCAGTGCTGATTATAGAGAAAGAGGCAGCTCCATAAGGCTTAATGTGGAGATAGAAGATGTACCCCCTAATAGTACTTTTACTATCGAAGTATCTGGAAATATTCTAGGTCCACTTGCAACAAATAGCTTTGGAACAGCTGAATTAGAACTAAACACGGATGACGGTCATATTGTTCCGAAAGTATTGAGAGGAGATCTAGTTCAGATCTTCCAAGGATCAGAACTAGTGCTGAGTGGCAGCTTCGACGAAAATGGTGACGAGGGTAACAATCAAGCTCCTATTACACCTGCACAGAACTCTTCAATTCAAATAGGGAATAACCCAACTGGAACTATTACTACAGTAATTACAATAGCTCAAGACGCAGACGACCTTGGCGCCGGAGCTTATAGTCCAAATCCCGCATCGGTAAGCGGCGGCTCAATAGTGACCTGGAACAACATTGATAGTACACCGCATACTGCTACAGCAGATGATGGCTACTTTGATACAGGGATTATCAATGGGGGGTCTTCAGGCAGTGCACTGATAAACACAGTTCCTGAAATGAGGACGATACCTTATCATTGTAGCGTGCACCCCGAAATGAGAGGGACATTGCAGATTATTACTACTAATTCTTCATCTATGATTCTCTCTGGCAATAGCACTTTGCAAGATACATCAGTAACTGTTGCAAACAGCAGTAACACCTCTACAAACAACAATAGTGCAAATGCTACGATTCAGAATCTCCAATAAGAAATAGTTGCTTTGCAGCAGACAGTAGACGCACTTCGTCAGGCTCTGACATCTTTGCAGCAAGCTACACCACAGGGTGGAAACGCTACTATCTCTGTGAACAATAATACATCTATACCGTCAATAGAAGAGGAACAACTACCTGCACTACCCTGATCACAATAACCACAATTGTAACAACAACAGCATCAAGGACTGCAACAGAGTCAAAGAGTCTCGATAGTACTTGGCGCTTCTTCAAGCTTGACCAATAATACATTCCAACCTAACCCGTTCAAATCAGTATTGGTGCTACGGTAAGATGGATAAATGACGACTCACAACCACACACCATAACATCATGAGTAAGCGGGCAGCCAGACTATACGTTTGACTCATCACCAAACTTTAAGCCATTACTGGCTTCGAGACAGACTTTTGAGCATACTTTTACAGAAGCAGGTGAGTATCCTTATTTCTGTCAACTACATCCAAACATATGGTTGGAACAGTTCAAGTGGACTGACTGACCTTCACTTCTTCTACTTTTCCTTTCTGCCAGAAGCTGCCTGCTATAATTGGCTTGTTTTAGTTCACTTGACCGACTTTGTAATTTTTGCTTGGTAGTTCGAGCTATAAACACAAAAATATAGACTGGGTGGGATTTGAACAAGAAGATTTCTTTCATAGTACGAGGATTTGGGAGCAAATAATAGAGAACATTATAGATGAGGTCGTGGGTTCAACTCCTCCCACCACCCAGTCCATCTTATCAATCTGGTAAAATACGAAATTAGATTTAGTTCCTTTTTGAGTTATCGGACAAGACCAGAGGTACAGTATTTCACAGATTGCCCGCAACTACCTTTATAGGGTAACTATATTGGCAATTATTGGCAACATTGTTGGTGGGGATATTGACATATAGTAAAGAGTCGTTAAGAAATGCCAATAAATCCCATTGGATCTTACAACAATTTATTTTTACAACGCATAGAGTCCTTACTATATATACATAGCTTAACTAAAGACTACAACTATTAAAAGCCACAATTCTTGTTCAATTTTTATGTTATCAAAAAAGGACGAAAATAAAGCTGTATTTGCAACCTTGGCTCTTGTGCTGCTTTCATTGAGCGTGGCATCATCGATAGGTCTAAGTATACCATATTATGCAAGCGCACAAGGAGTTACAGGACAAGGTGGCGGTTATGCAACTAATGCCACTATGACTGGAGCAGGGAATGCAACTAATGCCACTATGACTGGAGCAGGGAATGCAACTAATGCCACTATGAC
>DATFCN010000131.1:0-3680 GCA_035253045.1 Nitrososphaera sp. | reverse complement strand
GAAATGATTCTAGTCTGTCAAATCAGAAAAAACATAGGTAAAAAACATGTCGGGGAAGAAGTATTTAAGGAGAAAGTACGGATTAAGTAATTAAAAGTCTTTACTCCGCTAATAGTTGCCAAACTTTATTTTCTCTGGTTTTGGTGACAGCGAGGTGTTGTTAGTTCCTATTGTACCAAGATTGATTTGAAGTGATGATCAATGAATGTTTGCTTCTGAGTCTCAGTTAATTTCTGGAAGTCCTTTGAGTGATAACAACAAACAGTTTTCAATATGTCTTCCTCCATATTGTGTTCAGCAGGTAGGGGACTTGAGTCTACACTGTGATTGAAGTCCAATTCCCTACGACGATTACAAGCAGTTAATCCATGTGGTAGATGGTCGACGTGGTATTGTGGCGGTGAAGGATATTGTATGGTTCTTCTGATGGCTTTATCATATCCCATATCTTTTTGTAGATTTGAAGAAATCTTAGGCCTTTTTCCGTAGTCTTAAACGTTCGTGTCTCTTTGTCATAGGTAAGAAAATCCCTCTCAGTTAAGAATATCAAATGCTCTTGCAATTGGTTATAGCTAAGTAGTGCTTTATACATTATCTTAGTCTTTGTTACATTGGTGTCGCCACCACTGTTTGCAATTTGTAGAATCCGACTTATTACTTCAATTCGGTCCCTGTGTTTCATATCCTATTCCTTCTTATTTTATAGTGAATCCTTGAAACTATGGTGGGGTCTTAAATACCATTGTAACAGTACGATAGGAAAGGTCGACGAGTATATGCAAACAAGAATCAAAAGGAGTTTATTATCAAAAAGAGGCATGAGTGCGGGCAAAGACAACAAGAGCAGTGGCTCGGAAGATGTAAAAGGAAAAAAAGAACGTCTGATTAAACTCAGGGACACAGGTGACGACAACGAGATGGTCGCAATCAGGGAGGAAGACGAAGAAGAGAAGAGGAAGAAGAATCAAAAGGAGAAATGACAACCACTAGAACCACAACCTATCCACAAAACGATGACGATAAGAAGCGCAGTTTCTGTAAAGTTACGGAGTTCTGTAACATCCAGATATCCCTTTTCTACCCAGGATTCATAGCTCTTGGTTTACGAAGACTTCCAACTTCTTTTGAAGTCTAGACTTGATAACTTATCTAAAACCTCCGCGGATTTCAGAGTTCCGTCAGATATTCTTACTCTGCTTTGCTTAGGAACAACTTCTTTACTTTAAGAACAATAAGGTCATTTTATCACTGTGCTTGATATTACTTATCGCAAACTTGTCTATAGCCTTTGTAGATTTCTATGTGGGCTGTACTATTATCAAGATAGCAAATTGTGACAAGAGCTTCTGGAATAAGAATTTCAAAAAAGAAGAGTGAGCACAGGCAGTTAGACTGTTGCAATTCTCGCTGTTTCATGGGGCCTAGTCTTGTCCCATAAAGCGCCAAGAACCAGGCCTAGCAACCCCCAGAATACACTCATGGCGAATCCACTTACTATTCTAAATCCTAGTACCAAGTCCATCGGCGCTGTAATTTCGTCTGGGTTAGGAGGCAATATTAGGAATGCTGATGCAATTATTCCTACGTATATGGCTGGCACCACTATCTTTCTCCCTTTTTTCTCCCCGAGCTTTCTAGATAGGAAGGCTAATCCAAGGGCACTTAAACCTGATATTGTGAGTAATGTGATATACAGTGATTCCCTGTAATATATCGTCTCGGGGTTGCCCACTGCGGGTGGATTTGCAGGATACTTTAATGCAGGAACAATGTAGATTACTAGTAGCATCACACCAGCCAATATCAGTGCCTTTTTCTTGTTGTTTGAACCTGGAATTGAATTGCGAGCTAACGCAAATACCACTCCAAATAGAGCTCCCAATGAGACTCCCAAAATTGTGCCTGCTGCTATTTCTCCACTTTTTTGCCAGAGTCTGTAATCATTGAATTCTTGTGGATTGATAACCTCTCCTTGTGCGATTACATCCTGGTTTTCAATGTTTATGGCCTGGTCGATATATGGCTCAACTAGCCCCTGATTTATGATAGCTAAGAGAATACCTGCAATTGCACCTGCAATGAGCGTTATTGCAATGAACGTTATTGTCTTCAATTTTCTTCCTTCACTTTAGTGGCATGGGAACCCTGCTGCATGCCTCATATCATGGAAGAATTCATGCATCCACAGGTTGTCAAATGCTTGCTGGCCTTGAGCCATGCTGAAGAGGTGCCCTTGGTCATAGCCGACCATAAAGATCCCAATCAGCATTACTCCTAGTAATATAGCCACCGCAATCTTTGGGACGCTACTAGGACTTTTAGTTATTTGCATAGTTTCGTTTATAGTAGACATTAAACCGTCGAATACATCCGTGGTTATTTAAACAGTTGGTTAGATTATCCAACTCTTTATATGGCCTCAGCCGAGAAGTGAAAGTTGGCATGCATACGTTCGTAAAGGCCATAACGAGTGTAGCTACTAGATACGCACCAAGTAGGGTGCTTTCATTCAGCGAGGTGCATGTTTTCAAAACATTGCAGCTAATGAAAGAGAATCGACGAGTAAGCAGAGTTATGCTATGCAGAGAGCTGGTGCTTGGAGAAGGTGCTATCAAGACCCTCATCAAGCATATGAAAATGGATGGTTTAATCTCAACAACTAATGGTGGAACAAAAATGACTCCCATGGGAAAGGAGATATGCGATCAACTTACGTCTTCTATTCCTTCTGAGACGAGGCTTCCAAAGTGCTCAGTAGCTTTAGGGAAATTCAATCACGCAGTATTGTTAAAAAATCTAAGCTACGTCGTAAGGTCGGGAATTGAACAACGGGATGCAGCTATCAAAATGAATGGCACTGGCGCCACTACTCTACTCTGTATTGACAAGAAGTTGGTAATGCCTACTAACATACACCGTGATTCATTAAGAGAAGAGCCAGCAATACGAAAACTCCTAACTGAAAAACTGAAACCTAAGCAAGATGATGTAATCATAATAGGGAGTTCCGATTACAATTCTAAAAGGGCCGAGTTAGCAGCTAAGAATGCAGCACTCTCGACTCTTGTGACTCATGAAAGGCATTCAAGGTGAAAAGGTAGAAAAAGATGGTGGAGATACTAAACACATTCGGCTCTTGCATTCAAGGGTGAGGGAGATTATTGCGATATGTTAATTGAGAAACCATGTGACGGTAGCAAAAGGAGTTAAACCGATGCTTTGCTAAAATAAAACTTTGCATCCTTTAACTCCATAATCATTTGTCAGGAGTGCCGGCCAGTCAGTATTTGGATAAAATGCATTTGAATTCAAAAACGAGAATTTCCGTGTTATTATTGGAATGTATTCTCACGTGTAGAATGATGTTGGGTATGATCATTACACACTCACTGTATCAATAATGCAACATCATATGATACAATACCCTGCTATGCAGCCCCGGTCAACTATTGACATCGATAGACAACAATATTTGCGGGTTAAAAAAGAGTGGTAAAAAAATCTGAGCTGTGCTGAGTTTCCGTTAGTCAAGATAACGCAGTTCAGAATTCAATTTTTCAAATGGTTGCCACCATCCTTTATCATTGTTCATAACCAGACTTCACTACAATCTCGTGGAGTGAGGATATTACATGTCTAGAGTGCTTGAACTCATCTCTGTCTAATTTTGGATTAAGATG